>JACAEV010000137.1 GCA_013388645.1 Syntrophaceae bacterium
AAAAATCATATAGCCTTTTTATAAATAGGAAAGATTTTTCTTCTTTTTCCAAGTTTATTTCCACATAACCTCAGTAACACCCTATTAGGCCTGAAGATTTTACCACCTGTCCATTGATTTCAATCACTTCCTTAGGCCAATAAAAGATTGTCAAGAAGGATAAAATAAGGTATTTTTAAAAATAGCCCTGCACCCCATTGGGTGCAGTGTAACGACCTGTGACCTTTGTAGTTTAGGTATGGGTGTTAAAAATTTTAAGGGAGAGTGTCGTTTGGAGAAGAACATAAAGATCTTAGTGGCAGAACAGGATTCAAGTTTCTTAAAGATGATCGAAGATTCTTTGAAGGCTTCTGGAAGTTTTTATCACATCGAGAAGGTTTCTTCCGGGGAGGAGTGTTTTAAAAGGCTCCAGAAGGAAAAATTCGATCTCCTTCTCTTGGACCATTCCCTTCCTGATGGGGAGGGATTGAATTTACTTCGGCAGATTAATAAATCGGGTTTGGGTGTCCCAACCATTTTTGTGACAGCCAAGGGAGATCCTCGTTTGGCGATTGAGGTCATGAAAGAAGGGGTATTTGATTATATCAACCGATCGGCAGAATGTGCCAAGGCTTTTCCTTTTGTGGTAAACCGCGCTATTGAAGGCTATGGGTTAATGCTTGAAAAGGTTAGGCTTCAGAAGGAATTGATAGAGACGAAGAACTTCCTCGAATCCATCGTGGAAAAGGCAGGGGATGCCATTTCTGTGGTGGATATGGATGGGAAAGTTATTTATTGGAATGAAGGAGCAGAACAGATTTATGGATATTCGAAGGAGGAGGTGATGGGGAAAAGACTATCCCAATTTCTTTATCCCAAAGATGAAAAATTGAGAAGAAAAGAAGAGAATTCAATGCATCAATTTATGGATCGAGTCAGAAAAGGAGAGGTCGTATCGAATGTGGAGGTGAAACGACAGACGAAAGACGGGAGGGAGATTATCACCAGTATGACGATTTCCCCTCTCAGGGATTCAGAGGGGAGGATCATCGGTGCCTCCCGCATCTGTAAAGACATTACAAATTTGAAAAAGGCAGAGGAACGGTTGACCCTGGCTGAGAGATTATCTTCACTGGGGGAATTGACAGCAGGCGTAGCCCATGAACTCCGAAATCCCCTTGCCGGGATTAAGATCAATACACAGATCCTTTCGAGGAAAAAAGATCTTCCCGAAATGGAAAAGAAGCTTCTGAAGAGTACAGAGGAAGGGATTGAGAAGATACAAAAGATTGTGGAAGACATGCTTCATTTTGCTAAACCGAAGGCCTCCCATTTTAAAGAGGAAGAGATCAATGAGGTCGTGGAGAAGAGTTTTGGTATTTTGCAGACCAAATTTAAAAAAGGGAACATATCGGTTGCATTTGAAAAAGGGGAAGGGCTACCCAAGGTCCGAATTGACATTCATCAGATCCAGCAAGTCCTGATCAATCTTATGCTTAACTCCATTCAGGCGATGGAAAAGGGGGGAACACTGACGATCCGGACTTTCTTAGAAAAAGATGGAAGGATTGGGATCGAGGTGAAAGATACCGGGGTTGGGATTCCTGCACCTCATCTAAAAAAGATTTTTGATCCTTTCTTTACAACCAAATCCGAAGGCACGGGTCTGGGTCTTTCCATCAGCCTCAAAATTTTAGAAAATCATGGGGCGACCATTGAGGTGGCCAGTGATGAAGGGAAGGGTTCAACCTTTAGGATTCATTTCCCAGGGACGAAAGTTTCAAATCCATCTTAATGAATTCGCCATGCGCTATGCTCTTGTACTATGTCATAATTCCCTTTCCTTTTATTGTCATTCCGGACTTGATCCGGAATCCAGTCTTTTCAACTGGATTCCCGCTTTCTCGGGAATGACAGGTTCAGAACTTATGTAAAGAAGTTGGATGCACTACACTCTATGCGCATTGCGATGTTTTAAGAGAGAAAGTCATGCAGTTTAAGATCTTGGTGATTGACGATGAACCCATCCTGCGGGATTCCCTTGAGGTTGCCTTGAGGACCTCAGGTTACGAGGCTATCGTTGCACGAACCGGGGAAGAGGGTCTGGAACAGTATAAAAACGAAAATCCGGATTTAATTCTATTGGATCACTGGCTTCCTGGAATCAATGGAGATGAAGTGCTTCGACGAATCAGGGAGAAAGATCCCGAAATCCCTATCATCATCATGACTGCCCAAGGTTCGATTGAGATGGCTGTCAACTCAATGAAGATGGGGGCATTTGATTTTCTCGTTAAACCCTTTGAGCTGGATCAGGTTGAAGACTTGATTAAGAAAGGACTGGATCGAGTCCGATTGAAGAAGGAAGTGGAATGGCTTCGGGCTCAGTACCAGGAGAAATTTCGTTCTGGGGGGATCATCGGTGTAAGCCAAAAGATGAAGGACGTTTTGGGATTAGCCGAGAGAGTTGCTCAGGGATCGGAGACCACGGTCTTGGTCGAAGGGGAGACTGGAACTGGGAAAGAACTCCTTGCTGAATACATTCATTTCCTAAGCCCCCGTTCTTCTTTTCCCTTCATCCCGATTAACTGCGGTGCCATTCCCAAAGACCTCTTTGAGAGCGAACTTTTCGGCTATGAAAAGGGTGCCTTCACCGGGGCTCTTGAAAAAGGGAAAATAGGGAAGGTGGAGGCGGCAGAAAAAGGAACCCTCTTTCTTGACGAGGTGGGAGAGCTATCCCCCCCAGCTCAAGTGAAGGTTCTTCGGGTTCTCGAGGAAAAAGAATATTTTAAAGTAGGTGGAGTGGAAAAGAAAAAAGCAGATGTCCGGATTATCGCAGCCACGAATAAGGATTTAGAGTCTGAAGTGAAGAAGGGAAATTTTCGCGATGATCTCTATTTCAGGCTGAATGTGGTGAAGTTATCTATTCCTCCCTTAAGGGAACGAAAAGAAGATATTCTTCCGCTTTTCCGGTTTTTCGTTGAACGATTCAACGAACAATTTAAAAAGAGGTTTGTCCAGATATCAAAGGAGGCAGAAGAACGCATTCTCTCCTATCCATGGCTTGGAAATATCCGTGAGCTTCGTAATACGGTTGAGCGGATTGTCCTGTTAGAAAAAGGGGATATCATCCTTGGAAAACATCTTGTTTTTCTTTCGGAAAAAGAAGGCCAGGTTGAAAAGAGAATGGAATTTAAACCGATCATCCCACCCCAGGGAATTGTTTTGGATGAGGTGGAGAAGCAGTATATCTGCGAAGCATTAAAGATGAAAAAAGGGAATAAGTTACAGGCGGCCAAGATGCTCGGCATCTCCAGATCTGCCCTCCTCTATCGGATGGCGAAATATGGGATTAAGATGGTGGATTAACTGTAAGGCGTGGCTGTTCTTGTTTATCAATCTTGCTTCACGATCATTATCAGTGTGTCCGTCATCGCTGTATCAATCCTAAAAATTCTCTTAAAGAGAGCAGCTATGTTACCGCTTGTCTTTCTTGATACAGCTGAAATTATACTTTACTGTGATTGGAGCAGGGATTTCCTGTGGCCCTATCCTTGCCCCAACACTGGCGGAAAGATCCGCTGCGAGAGCATCATGAGTGAACGTTTTGATACCTTGAAAAATATTATTTCGGATATTTCCTGTAATGCGTATAGCCACTCCTTGTCGAAAATCAAGAAAAAAAAGATCGTGTGGTCTGTAAGGGTCCCAGTATTGGGGTACTGGGTACCGCTTGGTCTCCGGAGGAGGTCCACAGTTATGATTAATGAAGACGCCGGATGTCGGTGGAAGTATGTTGACTCTCAGGTCCATATAAACCTTACCGTCAGGATGGACTTCAAGTGATATGAGCATCCATGCTTTCCCTGGCGTATATGGTGGGGCTCCCTTTGGTTCCTTCTGAATGATCCCGCCCCCTGTTAAATCGGCCTTTGAATAAACACAGGAATCACCCGAAAAATAAGAGTACTTGAGACTGTAACTCCCACTTGCAGAGCGAGTCTCGAACCCGAAGGCAGTCTCTTTGTTCTTCTCCATCTCTACAATCGCAACAAAACTTTCATCCAGCTTGAGAGTTTCATCTTTTGATGCGTAATTGGCATTGCGCTCATATCTTACTTCCCCTGACCATTCACACTTTCCCCCGGCTTTTGCCTCGGCATTGGCGCTGGGACAGAATAATCCTTTCGGACAGATTCCTGCCGAAGCAACCGCTGCCAAAACAACAAAAGCAATCATTTCTATTATAAAGCGCTTCATATTAGGGTAGTTTCCTTTCTCATGATTGCATTTTTCACTACGGGAAAGCTAACTCTATATATCGCCACTATTTCTTCACCAATTCCACTCTGCGATTTTTGGCTCTGCCTTCTTCGGTCTTGTTATCTGCAATAGGCTTGTCCTGTCCATATCCTACTGCGCTCAGGCGTTTCGCATCAATCCCCTGAGCCACAATGGCCGAAACAACTGCCTTTGCCCGGTCATCAGAGAGCGTTTTGTTCGATTTTGGGTTACCGACATTATCAGTGTGTCCCTCGACACCTATATTTAGTTTAGGATTAGCTTTCAGCATCTCCACAATCTGATTAATGATTGGTTTGGATTCAGGTTTAATGGTCGATTTACCGGTATCAAAATTGATGTAAAGGGCAATATGCCCATCACGATTAAGGGCATCCAACATAGAACTTGCTGTCACATCCTGCTTCATTGCCTCTTTTACTATAACGGTGAGGTAGTAATCGCCTCCGCCATTGAAAGGCACAATCTCTACCCAAAGTTCATTTCCTCCCTTGATGACCTTTCCAACCATCATGCGATAACCGCAGTTTTCAGCACAATCAGCGCCCGAACACTCCCCCTCAAACACGATGGTTCCTCCCATGTTCTTGACAGCATTCGCATAGTTTCGGGAAATCTGAAGTTCGCTGGCCTGCTTGGCATTTTCCCTCAGGGTGTATGCCCGGTGATGCTTCTTTCCCTCCACCGTAGTACAATCCTTGCCGTTGTAAAAACGGTAATCAGCGAACTCTTGATCGGAAGCGTCACCAATCTTATAGCTCGGCATCCCGGTAAAATAGGGGGTGTCCTTGAATTCGGATTGAGCGCCTGCCATAGAAAACGCTCCCAAAACAGTGAGACAAATAAGGCAAATCCTCCAGATTTTCTTTATCTTGTTGTCCATATTTCCTCCTTTAACAAAATTTAGATAGGTAATTTACATTTTTTCTTTTGGACAGGTCAATACCTATTTCACTTACATACTGCACAGTAAAAAACATCATCTACGGATTCTGGAATGATAGAATCCCATCCGGCTGGGTCATAAGATTCTCTTTTTATCACTCTTCCTTCTTCTGAGCAATAGGTTAATTCAAGTATGCGACTCTTCTTATTGGGACAATCCACTTCTCTTAGTATGATCATCTCACTCACGCTTTCATATTCTTTCCCCAATTCTTTCACTAAATTTAGAATACCTTTGTCGTTTAGAATTAATTTTTGCCACACCCTGACAAGATGATTAGATAGA
>JACAEV010000160.1 GCA_013388645.1 Syntrophaceae bacterium
GTATTCTGCATGCGATTTTTTTGTCAAGTTGCATCAGGAAGGATATTGGATTATTCTTTTGATCATGATTCAGTACGATCTTGCTGAAGATATTGACGTGAGGGTGAAAGAGATTATTCGAAAACTGAAGATGACCCACATTGATGAGACCCGAGTGATCTGTCTGAGGAGTAAGGGGTCAGAAAGCAAAAGGGTGATTGCCCGTTGTCATGGACTTTCACGAATCATGCAGTTAGCACTTACGAAAGAACCTCATTACGTTATAGAAATCCTCTCAGAAAAATTTGATCCCCTGAGCACGGAGGATCAGACCAAGGTCCTTATCCATGAAATCCTCCATATCCCGCATTCCTTTGGAGGAGGATTCCGGGCCCACAAGCCCTTTGTGACCCAAGCGAAAGTTCAAAAAAAGTATCTTGAATTCATGAAGGCTGAAGAATAAAGAATTCGGAATCCTCTATAAAAAAGTTGGCAAACGATCAATCAATGGGAGATGAAAAACTTGGTGTCATTCTAAGGAGGTTGAATATGGAAGGATGGAATGAGGAGGAGTTTAAAAATAAGGATTTGATGGCGCCCTGTGGATTATATTGTGGTGTCTGTGGAGTTTACATTGCCACCCGTGATCAAAATGAAAAATTAAGAGCTGCGATGGGCAACTTATATGGGACAAAACCAGAAGAAACAGAGTGTCTTGGCTGTATGCAGGCTGATCCGCCAAAGAAGCTTTATGGTTATTGCAAAGAATGCAAGATAAGGAGTTGTGTCAAATCGAAGGGTTATTATTCCTGTCATCAATGTGAGCAGTGGCCATGTGAGTTTATAGAAAATTTTGGTTTTGCTACTGGTAAAAGGGTGATGAAAAGGGCGATTCCTTTATGGCGAGCCCAAGTGGCTGAGCGCGGTGACGAGAAGGGAAGTATCGAATGGGCAAGGTCAGAATGTGGGCGTTATCATTGTCTTTCTTGTGGGCAACCACTTTTAAGGGGGGCCCAACGATGCAGATCATGTAAGAAATCTGTAGCCGATGAACTGGATGGCTATTTGTAGTCGTAAAAAGGTGGATATCCTCCATGGCTGATTCTGAAAAGAAGTTCATTTATGAAGGTGGAGTGCGATTTGAGGTGACGTCTTATGGACTCTTATGCTCTCAAGGGAACAAAGAGAAGAAACATCACTGCCCTGACTGCAAATTCTGTCAATGGTGTTCTCATTCACGTTGTAGCCTATGCCTGAGACAATAAGAATTTGGTCAGGGAGGGGGTTATGCACAAAGATTTTTAAGATAGACTGAAGTGGTCCCTTTCAAATCTCCTAAGAGTAAATTTTCCGAGATGAAATATTATGATGTTCATATTCATTTTTTTTATCACTGCTCTTTAGGAGAACTGAAAGAAAAAATTGGCCTTTTAGAAAAAACCGGTCTTGCCGGTATGAATATTTTAGTCATTTGCGAATTTCCAACCGAATTAAATACTTATCTGAAGATGATCCCTGGGGCCTATCATCCTTATGTTACCCAAGAAGCCCTTGAAAATCAAAAGGACCCTTTTGCTGTAATGAATGTATCCCAACGTTTGAGGATGATACCCTTTTTAGATGCTCGTTTTATGGAAAATAATATTGAAGAGAAAATTAAAATGTATAGGCAGAAGGGGTTTGAAGGTCTTAAATTGCTTTACGTTCCTGAGGAAGATAGAACCCTGAACATAGGGGGCATGGAAAAAACTTTTGGTCGGACATTAAAGCAATCAGAAAAGATAACTTCGTTGATTGTTGAAAATGCCTCCTCCCGAGGAATGCCGGTTCTCATTCATGTCGATTTGAGAAAATATGGAAATTTCATCGCTGAAATGATCGGTAACTTCTCAAGAATAAATTTCAATATTCCTCACTTTGGATTTTCCAGGCGTGCCATATCTTCTCTGTTAGATCAATATCCAAATTGTTATACAGATATGTCCTCTTTAGTTTCTTTTATGGAAAAAGATCCGGTATCCTATAGAAGATTTATCCAAGAATATCAAGATCGGATTCTTTTTGGCAGTGATGCAGTGATTGGTCAACCCGAAACCGTCCAATCCACGATTAATTTTTTGAGTCAATTCTTGGAGGATGAGATCGTATTCAATAAGTTGATTAATAAGAACTACATGAATTATATGGGCTTTGAGTAATTTTTTCTAAATCGTTTAGGTTAAAGCATAATTTTTTAATTATTTCAATATATTATCTTGCATCATTATCGGTTCGTTCGATGGTGTCATTTCTAACTATTTCTATCATCAGATAAAGATATTCCTCTTGAAATTTTAAAAAGAGTGATTATTTTTTTGCTGGAAGTTATTATAAAGCAAAAAGGAGGGATGAGCTATGGCATGGGAATTGACACCTTGGAGACCATTTGAATTTGACCGTTTAAGGAAAGAGATGGATCGACTGTGGGATTCCTTTTTTGAAGGAAGGCCAGGCCGTAGAATAAAGGAAGAGGGCGAATGGCTCCCCTCTCTCGATGTAGCAGAGACAAAGGGTGACCTGATCGTTAAGGCCGAACTTCCTGGGATGGATCCGAAAGATATTGAGATCTCATTGACTGAAGGGATTCTCACGATTAAAGGTGAGAAAAAACAGGAAAAAGAAGAGAAGGAGGAGGGGTACCATCTGATCGAGAGAAGTTATGGAAGTTTTGCTCGTTCTATTCGACTTCCAAAAGATGTCCAAAGCGATAAGATCAATGCTTCTTTTAAAAATGGAGTTTTGAAGGTCACTCTTCCAAAATCAGAGGAGGCCAAGAAGAAAGAAATAAAAATCAAGGTTGAATAATTTTCTAATAAAATAAACCAAAGGTTGTTTTTGATTTTTTTAAGTAGGCGTCTTTATTTAATAGACGCCTTTTTTATATCAATTATAATCATTATTAATTTGCCATATATGAGGGTCTCGTAAAAAGTCTCCCCACCCATCACTCCTGCGAAAGCAGGAGTCCAGAAGTATTTGAATTCACTGGATTCCCGTTTTCACGGGAATGACAATAATGGGCTGAATCGGACTTTTTACGAGATCATCATATATAAATTGATTGATATACATAATGTATTATTTTTTTATTCAGTTAAATAATTAATGTATAAATTTTATATAAACAAATAAATCCAATAAATTTAAATAGTAATAAATTTATAAAGGTTTGTTTTTAAAAATATGTATATTTTAATTATTCAATTACCTTTCAATCGCTCACTTCTATAATTAAAAATTTTTAAAAATTGTCAATCATTTCATATAGTTAAAATTTAATTTGATTATTGGCATGCCAAATGCAATATATTGGTTGAACTTCAAAGAAAAGAAAGGAGAGACTAAAATGGAAAAAAAGATGAGAGGATTAAAAGTTGGATTGATGGTAGGGTTGGTGAGCTTAATGGCTACACCAGCATTTGCACGGTCTATCAGCTTTAAAGAAGCTGGAACGGCTCTCTGGGTCTTCATCATCATTGGAGCAGTTATTGTTCTTCTTCAATTGATCCCGGCTGCCATTCTTTTCTTCAGCTTCATAGGTACGGCAACCACCATGGCTTTCAAGAAAGAGAAGAAAGTTGAAGAGGAAGTGGTTCTTCCTGGTGCCGAGCCAGTAACAGTAAAAAAGTGAAAGGATTTCCCAATAAAGGAGATGATGATCATGTCTGAGAAGATGAAAAAGATTTTAACAATCATGAGTTTGGTTCTAATCATGTCGATTGCCTTGTTTTCTTTAGGGATTGCCTATAAAGGAGGGATTAGGGGAATAGGATTGATCGGAGTCATATTCTTCCTTACCTTCGGAATCATTGTGATTTTGGCTCAATTGATCCCTGCGGGCATCCTCATCTCCTCTCTCATATCGGTTATCTCTTCTCCAACAAGGAAGTCTGAGGTTGCAATCCGGACGAATTAGGAAGATTGGAATAGGGGGGTAACGACTATGAAATCAAAGACGATATTGATAGCTTATCAGGATGATCATTGGACCCGATCGCTCACCACCTTTTTTCATGGCTTGGGATATAAGGTTGAGGCCACCAAGGTCATGAGTGAAATGATTCGAAAGATTCGAAAAGGAAATATCCAGGTCATTCTTATCGATGATGAAATTGAAGGTTTGAAAGCTTGTGATGTCGTTCCATTGATGAAGAATATCAATCCAAAAATACAGGTGATTGTCATCTCTGCGGAAGAGTCAATTGGATTGGTGAAACGCCTCCGGGGAGCAGGGATCTTTTATCAGGCGATGAAACCAGTTGATTTGGGAGAGATCAAATCAGCAGTAGAATGCGCCTTTGAGAAGATCGAAAGAGAAAATCCTAAATGGAGTTTCTTTTCCTTTCTTACCCCAGAACCGGTTCCAGCCTAATCAAAATAGAAAAGACAGGAGAGAGGAACCATTCTGGAGGTTAAGGATGATAATCAAGGAGGGACCTTAGAATGAAAGAAAAAGACCGATATACAACCTATCCAAAGAAAAAAGGAAAGAAACAGATTCGAGTTCAAGACCTGGGATTTTTACATCGAAGTTACGAATGGTTAAAATGGACGATGCTCAGCATGGGAGGATTTAACATTCACATTCCTCACTCGAAGGCATGATATTATTAATTTAAGTGGATCTTATAGTTGTAAATGCTTTTCATTAGCCTTAATAAAAAAGGGGCTTTTTATACTTTCCGCCCTGCCATTTTTCACCCCTTTTTTCCTGAAGAAATAATTTTTATCCGATCAGGAAGGTGTTCATAAATAGAACCATTCGATTACCACAAAAATTCCAAAAAGGAAGAAGAGGGGAATCACGTGATGGAAAGGTAATTTTGGAAGTTGGAGGGGGAGGTCATCACGAAAGCCTCTTGCAGCAATCGCAAAGGTAACCTCTTCTACCCGGGAAAACGAGTTTCGAAGAAGTGGATATACAACAATTTTTCCTTTACGGATTGGGTTTTTCTCTCTATCTCCTAATCTTGCCTTAAGAGCCAAACGAATCGCTTCCACCTCATCCAGTATGATGGAGAAGAAGCGGAGGGTCAGAGAAACCATCAGCCCAACCCTTCTTTCAGAGAGAAAAGGGATGGGTTTAATAAACCAGGCGATAGCCTTCTGAAGCTCTCTGGGTCGGGTGACAGCCGTAAACAGAGTTGCATAGCAGACAATGAGTCCAAGGCGCCAGACAGTTATTCCACCGAGGACAAGCCCTTCTTTGCTAATAGGGAGCCAAAGGAGAAAAGATAAGCGAATCCCTTGCGAAAAAAAGGCTTGAAAAAGGAAAAGAATAGAGAGGAAGATCACCCAAAAACGAAATTCACGTAGGAACTGTTTTAACGGCAACCTTGAAAAGATAAAAAGTCCTATCAACATAGCAGAATTAAACAGGAATAAAGCCACCTTGAATTGAAGAAAGGACAAGGTGATGAGCATAAGCCCTAAAACCTTACATCGAGCATCCCAACGATGAAGGAAAGAATTTCCAGGGCAATAGTGAAGAACTATTCGAGCCACGAAATCTTTTTCCCTCCGAGAAGAGTGTAACAGGGAGGCCGGATTCCAAATTGAGGAAGCCTGATCAGGAGGTCCTCAGGTGGACCTATTAATTTTAGTTCACCATTATGGAGGATGGCGATTCGATCCACATGGGGGGCGACTTTTTCTACATCGTGTGTCGTTACGATTAATGTATGTCCCTCTCGATGTAATTGAATCATATGCCGTAAGACTTCTTGAATGCCGGAATAGTCTAAAAACGAGAAAGGCTCATCAAAAAGAATCACTTGAGGGCGCATCGCAAGCACTCCGGCAATGGTCAGTCGTCTTTTCTCCCCCCCCGACAGAAGATAACAGGGTTTTTCTGATAGGGGCTCAAGCCCCATCACCCGAAGCGCCCAATCCACCCGGTTAGAAATTTCTTTTAATGGAAGTCCCAGATTTTCAGGACCAAAGGCAATATCCTCTCTTACCGTTTCGCCGACAATCTGGCTATCAGGGTCCTGAAAGACCATACCCATCAAACCGCAAACTTCTTTTGAATGGTGGAGCGTGTTAAACCCATTGACATGGATGGATCCTGAAGTGGGTTTATATAAACCAGTGATGAGACGGATGAGCGTCGTTTTCCCACTCCCATTGGGGCCACAGATAAGAAGGAATTCGCCGTCGGAGATAGTCAGATCAATTCCTTTCAGAGCAAGGGTTCCGTCAGGATAACGATGATGAAGATGTTGGATTTCGATCATATAATATTAAATGAGAGGAACGAATCACAGCTAATGAATCGAATAACTGAAATATTCGTAAAATTCGGTATGCTTTGCACTATTCGATTATCATCTGTCTTTTTAAAATAGGCCGGACACTCCTTGCCAGGATCACAGCAACAGCGGATTTAATTCCATCGCCGATTAGAAAAGGAACCATACCGAATATAAGCGTTTTTTCCCAAGACAGTTGAGTGACCAGTTTAAGCCAGGGGACTCCCAAGCTGTAAATGGCGAGCGATCCCACCACCACAGCAAGGATATCCTTCATCCATCGCCCAGAAAGACGCTCAGAAATAAAGCCGGTGATCCATGAGGCCAGGAGATAACCGAAAAGGTATCCTCCAGTGGGACCTAAAAAATGGGCTAATCCTCCCTTCCCCCCTGCAAAGACAGGGATGCCAATCGCTCCCACGAAAAGGTAGAGACCCATGCTCGCCAATCCCCATCGGCTTCCTAGAAGAAGACCGCTCAAAAGGACGAAGAGGGTAGATAGGACAATCGGGACCGGTCCGATGGGAACATGGATGTATGCCCCGATTGCAACAAGAGCCGCCATGAGGGATGCGAAAACCAACTCTCTCAATTTTTCAATGGGCATAAAGATTCTATTCCTATGATGCCACTAAAAATTTATTCGGCAAACTCCGCAATCCGCATTCGAAAATCTGCACTTGGAATGATTGTCAACCAAATTGTAATAATAAGTTAACAAATAGGGAGGCTCCTGTCAACGATAAAATTCTTTTGGAATTTTTTTCGTAAATTGGTAAACTCATTAAAAAGGAAAATCTCAGACATTCATAGGAGGCATTATGTTCTTCATCGTTCGTCTTATCATCAATATGGTTTCCATCCTGATCATCGCATACATTTTTCCTGGATTGATCTGGGTGGATAGCTTCTGGGCAGCTTTGGTGACCGCTTTTTTATTGGGAATCGTTAATGCCATCATCAAGCCCATTCTGGTCTTTTTCACACTCCCCCTAACGATATTAACCTTAGGGCTTTTTCTTCTGGTCATCAATGGATTGATGCTTTGGTTCGTCTCAGCTTTGGTGAGCGGATTTCATGTCAGTGGCTTTTGGGGTGCGTTATTTGGTTCGATTCTGATCAGCATTGTAAGTTGGATATTATCCAGGTTTTTACCCCATTAGTTTCTCATGGGAGGGTTTCGATGACGCGAAGGGCATTGGTTTTAAGTGGCGGTGGAGCCAAGGGGTCTTTTCAAATCGGAGTCTTGGATGAACTTATCCTCAACCGAGGGCTCGATTTCGAAATTCTCTGTGGAGTTTCCGTCGGTGCATTGAATGCCAGTTTTTTAGCTCAGGCACCTTTTGATTCCCTCCATCCAGATATCAGTCTTGGAAATTTAAAAAAGACCTTCATCACGCTTCGCCATCTCTGGCTTGAGGAGATTATTGGGAACGAAAGTGTTTACCTCAAAAAACCGGGAGGGGATGTAGGAATCGTTTTAGGAGCGGATAGCATCTATGACCCAGAACCTCTCACAAACCTCTTAAAGAAACACCTGAATCCCAGAAGTATGGCAAAGTCAAACCGGATCTTAAGGATTCAATATGTGTCCCTTGAGTCTGGAAAGCTCCAGACGGCTAATAATCGGAGTCCGAAAATTCTTGATTGGGTCTTGGCCAGTGGAACCATGCCTTATTATTTTCCACCGGTTGAGATCAGGAAGGAGCATTTCGTGGACGGAGGGATTCGGGATATCACCCCCCTTGGTCAGGCATTTCAGGCAGGGGCAGAGGCGATCTATGTCATCTATGCTTCCCCCTTTGAAGTTGAAAGGCAGGAATTTGTGGAGAGTTGGACTGGCATGAAAATCAATGCCTTTACTTATCTTGGTCGTGCGGTTGAGCTCATGATCAATGAAATCTACCGTACTGATATTGAAGGGGCGAAACGGCTCAATACCCTGAAGGAGAATTGGGAAAAGGTCAAGGGTCTTCTACCTGAACATCCTTCGCGAAAGAAAATGGAAAGGACACTTAAGAGAGTTCGGTATGCCCCGATCGTTGAGATCCAGCCCGTAAAATATATCATTCGAGATGCCTTAGATTTTTCGCCAGTCAAACTGAAGGAGAATTATCAATACGGAAAGAAAATAGCTGCTTCTCTCCCGCGATCTTTGCCCTGATCGGTTAGAATTCCCATCAACGATCGAAAAGATTAACCCCCATCCAAAGTATGGTGTTCTGCCTTGCGATACCAAGAGACAGGATCGATGAAATATTCTTCTGTATCCTTGAGAGATAGGTAGTGCTCATTTTCCATCTTCGACAAAAGATCAAAGAACTCTTTCTCTTTAGGATTGGTAACGCTATCCCGTAGCTCAGCATAGAATTTGGCTCCCTTTGCCTCAAAGTCAAGGGCCGTTCGCACTGCCGTTAGATCATCCGAGTCTCCTTTGGTCTCGTCCACCTTTTTAAGAAATTGGACGAGGATATCCTTTACCATCGTATCCTTCACTTTGATAGGGACCGTCTCAGGCCATTTTTCCTGTTTGACCCATTTTTGATGGAGTTGTTTCAGCCGTTCGTAATGCTCCAGTTCATCATCTCCAATCTGCTGAAACATTTTTTTGCCAAGAGGATTTTTCGTCCGGCCGGCATTTTTTAAATAAAATTCCCTCTCTCTCATCTCATTGTTGAGCGCCACCTCTAAGGCACTCAGCCGTTCTTTTTCATTCATCTGAATTCCTCCCTTCGAACATTTCCAATTCTTACCCCTCCCTTCTTCCCACGGTGGTGACAGAGAGGTGAAAGGAAATTTAAGAATGTTGGGTTTGAGTTTAAGGAAGACCCGAAGCAAATTTTTTCACCTGATAGTCCCATTCCTGGGTCACCAGAGTGATTCGAGTTTTTCCTTCTTCTGGGCAAAGGGTGGCGGTCACATGCCCGCCTCCCCCTTCGAATGTGAGACATTGAGGGGTCTCTTCTGTTATCTCCAGCCCCAAACCTCCCTTGCCAAAAAATCTCTTCAATTGTTGAGCGATTTCTTCTTGGGATAGTTTCGTTCTGACCTCTAAATTTAGCATTTGGTTCTCCTCATTTTATATTATCCCAGTTTTTCCTATCTATCAAGAAGTCTTTAGAAGAGTTTCGCCTCTTTGATAAGGGACAGGGCAGGGGAGAGAGGTTACTCCATCCCTGCTTCCTTCAGATTGGCCACGACCACAAGAATCGTATTTTTTGGATGAAGGTATTTTTGGGCTACCCGAAGCACATCTTCCCGAGTGATAGATCGAATGAGGGTAGGGTATTTTTCAGGATAATCGAGGCCCAACCCATAGTACTCCACTTGGGTAAGAAAATGAGACAGCTTTCCCTGAGTATTCAGACGCATGGGAAAGCTTCCGATGAGATATTTCTTTGCCCCTTCCAACTCTTTTTCTGAAATGAACTCTTTTTGAATTCGCTCCATCTCTTGGAGGGAAAGGGTAATCGCCTCCCGAGCAGAGGCGTTCTTGGTTTGTAGAGCAATCTGGAAAGAACCGGGGTATTTCCCAGGATCAAAGAAACTGGCCACGGAATAGGCAAGTCCCCTTTTGTTTCGTATTTCTTCTACCAATCGGGAAGAAAATCCTCCCCCTCCCAGAATATAGTTCATGACCGTTAGGGCATAGTAATCTGGATTGTCCCGGCTGACACCGGCATGACCAATGATAATGTTAGCCTGCGTGATACTGCGATTGATCTTGACGGTCTTTGACTCTTTTGTAAATTCAAAGTTGAAAGGGGCTTTGGGTATCTCCGCCATTGGCCATTTGGTAAGGCTTGGAAGAAGTTTTGTCTTCACTTCGTCAACAGAAATATCCCCCACCATCGTTAAGATGGAATTATTGGGATGATAATAGGATCGATAAAATCGAAGGAGGCCCTCCTGCGTGAGTCGAGGAAGTGATTCCTTCGTCCCTACTACGGGGTGAGCATAGGGACTGTTAAGAAAGAGGGTTTTTTGAAACTCTTTTTCTGCAACCTCATTAGGTTGATCTTCAGCGGATTGAATGGCTGCCAGCGTTTTTTCAACTTCTCTTTTGATTTCCCCCTCAGGAAAAGTGGGTTGGGTCAGCACCTCGACGAAAAGATCCCACCCCTTGTCTAAATCCTTTTTTAACACACGGAGACTGAGTGTGGCATAGTCTCGCCCTGAGGAAGAAGAGAGGGAGGCGCCCATGAAGTCCAGTTCTTCGTTGATGGCAGTCACTTTGCGTTTTGAAGTTCCCAGCAGGAGGCCCCGAGCGGTTATATATGACAAACCTTCTTCTCCACGAGGGTCCTTCCGAGATCCGGAGTCAATGAGAAGTTGAACAGTGACAAAGGGAAGAGAGCGCTCTTCACAGACAATAAGGGTCAACCCATTGAGAAGAACAGTTCTCTGAACCGGGGGCATGGCCTGGAGGCTGCCAAAGGGCAGACCCAGGTAGATAAGAACGAAAGTCAGAATCAAGACAAAACGTTCAAATTGGAGAATGCGGAGTGCGGGATGCGGAATAAGAAATTTAAGAGATGAAAACATCCTATTCCCTTTCTCAATTCGGAATTTACCCCAGTAGGGGCAAATCACCCTATCTCACGATGTGCTCTTTGATCGAGCTCCTCTCCGGTCCAGGTTTTCCTTCTTTCGGAGGAAGCGGGACCAGGATCCCGACGGTTCGATTATCCGGGACGAGGTATTTTTGGGCTACCCTCCGGATATCTTCAGGAGTCACTTTTCGGATGGAGGGAAGGTAATCATCGATGGCTTTCCAACTTAGCGTCATCTCGTAACGGGCCAAAAGCATGGCCTGATTGAAGATGGAGTCTTGTCCAAAAATAAAAGAGGCTTCGAGTTGGTTCTTCGCCTTTTCTAATTCCTGATCTCCAACCGGTTCTCTTTGGAGACGCTCTATTTCTTGATCCAGAGTCCTTTCGACGTCAGCCACCTCTTTGTTTGGGAGAAGGTCTACCCAAAGGAAAAAAAGGCGTGGATCTCGCGAAAGAAGGGAGTAATCTGAATCCGCACTCAGGGCCAACCTTTTTTCCCGTACAAGATTCTGATAGAGTCTCGAACTTTTTCCTTCAGAGAGGAGGGTCGCTATCACTTCCAGCACATAACCATCTGGATGTCTAAGGTTTGGGACGTGATACCCCATGACTAAGGATGGGAGTTGCGCTTCCTTTTTTACAAAGATTCTTCGCTCTCCCATCTGAGGGGGTTCTTTACTTTTCTCTTGATCTGGAGCCGTCCCCTTTGGAATCGGGCCGAATGCCTGCTCAATTTTTGTAAGAAGCTCCTCTCTCTTAAAGTCTCCCACTACAATAAGAAAGGCATTGACCGGGTTGTAGTAAGTTCGGTAATATGCTTTCAAGTCATCGAGCGTCAAACGTTCAAGGTCCTCCATCCAACCGATGATAGGCCATCGGTAAGGATGAATTTGAAAAGCGGTGGCCATGACCTGTTCGATCAACACAGTTTGGGGATTGTCCTCAGTGCGAAGTCTCCGCTCCTCCATCACGACCATTCGTTCGGTTCGAAAGTCCTCCTCTCGGAGAACCAGGTTTTGCATTCTATCCGCTTCCAAATCGATGGCCACTCGGATACGGTCTGAGCTCAGATTTTCAAAGTAGGCGGTGTAATCGTAAGAAGTGAAGGCATTGAGGTTTCCTCCGTTCTCCTGAATGATCCGTGAAAATTCTTCAGGACCGGTCTTCTCCGTCCCTTTAAACATCATATGCTCCAACAAATGGGAGAGGCCTGTTTTTTCCCAGGGCTCATTCCGTGATCCCACACGGTACCAGACTTGAAACGTGACGAGTGGGGCCTTGGGGTTTTGAAGGAAAATGACTTTTAAGCCATTGGGCAAGACGGTCTCAAAAACCTGCTCCCCAAGGCCAGCCTCCAGAGGCGTCACCGATAAAAGAACAAAGGGGAGGAAAATCAAAATGAAGATGACATATTTTTTCGATATCCGCATCAATTCAATCACTCCTTTAAAGAGTTAACACAAGGGTTCTTTATCATGCATCCCTCAGAAACTGTGCGGTCTCCTCAGGAAAGGAGACATTGATATAGATGCCAGATCCCATCTCAAATCCTGCAGGAGTGGTGAGACGGGGAATGATTTGTAGGTGCCAATGATAGTAATCTTCCTGTTCATCCTTAATAGGAGAAGTATGTACGACAAAGTTGTAGGCGGGATCGTTCAGCTTGGAATAAAGCCGAAATAAGGTTTCCTTTAAGACTTTTGCGAATTTTTTAGAGTCCTCCACAGAAATTAAACCAAAGGAGGCCTGATGTTCTTTGGGAATAATCCATGTCTCGAATGGAAATCGGGAGGCAAAGGGCTGTAGGACAACAAACTTTTCCGTATCCATCACCAGCCTCTTTTTAGAATGGAGTTCTTCCTGAATCGAATCGCAATAGACACACCTCCCATGGTCATCATAATAGCGCGTGGCCTCTTCCAATTTCTTTCGGATATTGGATGGGACAACGGCTGTTCCGACCAGTTGCGAATGACTGTGGTCCAATGATGTCCCGGCAGCTTCACCATGGTTTTTAAAGATGATGATCAATTTGATTCTCGAATCCTCCCTCAAGGCGAGATACCTTTCCCGATAGGCCAATAAAATTTCTTCCACCTGTTTATCTTCCATAAGAGGAAGGATCTGATTATGGATTGGACTTTCGATGACGACTTCATGGATTCCCACCCCATCCATCATTCTGAAAAAACCCTTCTCCTCCTTTCTTTCTAAACTCCCTTCGGCAGCGAGGGCAGGAAATTTATTAGGGATCGTTCTCACCCACCACCCTTTGCTATTGGCAGGACCACCGCTTCGATAAGCAAGTGTTTCATGAGGGGTAAAGTGTTCATTGCCAGGGCAAAAGGGGCAGTCTTCTTTATAAGTGGGTTTTTCAATAGGGGGTTCGGCTTTCATAAAAAGATGAGGTCTCTTTGAACGTTCTGCTGCAATGATGACCCATTCCTTTGTTGTAGGATCCTGTCTTAATTGAGGCATTATTTCCCTCCTTTAATAAAAGGGTTCGAGGATTCAAGAGTTCAAGTATTTGTTTTTAAAAAAGGGTCTTTACGTCGAAGCGTCTTTGTGTCTTAATGGCCTTAAATCTTAGAACATTTCACTAGACCCTTGGAACCCTTGACCCCTTGGACCCTTAAATTAATTGTTTGGCCTTAACCTAAGGCGATGAGTAACCCCACCACAGCACCCAAAGGGACGGAGAGGTAAGGGTTACAGGTAAAAGTTCAGGAGCTTCCAATGCTTCGAGTGAGATAGCTTAAACAAAATCCGATAGAACCACCTATTAGAATACCCAATAGAATTTTTAGAATCATAAATTCTCCTTCTTATAAAAATATCATCCCACTGCTAATAATTCAAGGAGATGATTTTGATTTCATAAATAAAAGCCAGAGATTGAAGAGATTAATTTTGATGCGACCTACGCAATATTAGAGATATTAATCTCGGTGGACATAAGGGTAAATGGGAGATTTCAAATCGATAGGTTCAATTTGGGCATGGTATTCATATTGGCAAGCTATATCCAGCGGTTTAGAGTTTAGAAATTTTTCCCCCTTATTTGTTTTTTCCTCGCACGATTCAATTTACATACTCTCCAACAATTCGCCCTTAAATAAGACGTTCTCTTCTCTGTAGTGCATGATTGGCACTGGATTCGGCCCACTTTTGTCGAATTGTTCGCCAATATTGTCGAAGTCCTCAACTATTTAAAAACACTAAGAACACTGGTTTAAGCCGAATAGTAATCGACAGAAATTTCCTCTGGTCTAAGCCCGATGATATAGCGAGCTTTCTTTTAGAGACAAGGGTTCTCAAAAACTCATAGGCAAGCAAAGTAGCGGGAAATATTATGGAAACAAATCAAAGGACCCATTAGATTTGTTTCTGATCTATGGCCAAAAAATAAACTGGTACAACATTTGCTGTTGAAATATTCAAATGATTATTTTAAATATTTATTTGAAACATATAGATCAGAGTAGTTATGGGAGGATGAGATGAGGGTCCAAAGGAAGGGTGCTGCAAAAACTGCGAAAAGCCTGCTGGCGGCCGCAAGCGATGTTTTTGCAGAGAAAGGCTATCGGGATGCCACCATTGCGGAAATCTGTAAACGAGCTAAGGCAAACATTGCAGCTGTAAATTATCACTTCGGTGATAAAGAGACCCTTTACACCGAAGCGTGGCGACATTCCTTTTCCGAATCCGTGAAAGCACATCCCCCGGATGGTGGTGTGAATGATGGCGCACCACCCGAAGAGCGTCTACGGGGTCAGGTGGTAGCCCTTTTGCGTCGGATTGCTGACGAAGACAATAGAGAATTCTTAATCGTGCAAAAGGAACTTGCCAACCCAACAGGGCTTTTAAATAAGGTTATGCGAGTAGAACTCCGGCCCCTGCAAGAAAAGATGGAGATTCTGATTCGTGATCTACTTGGCCCGCATGTGTCGGATATGCAGGTACGGTTCTGCGAGATAAGCATCATAAGTCAGTGTATTAATCCGATGGTCGTGAGAAGTAGATATAAAGAAAGGCGAGAGGACAAGTACAGTCCTCCTGGAGTCGACGATATCGAGGCCTATTCTAAACACGTCGTGGAGTTCTCATTGGCTGGAATCCGTGCAGTCCGTGATGATGCTGAAAAGAAGCGAAGGGGTTTCAAAAAGTAATGAGGAAACGGAAATACCCAGAATCGGAGCAACGCATGAGTTTTCTGTACAAAACAAATTTCCTTAGATCTATGTCATGGCTCCCTGTGGTGTTCGTAATCCTGGTCCTAACCGGGTGCGCTACTGTTGGGCCCGATTATGTTCCGCCCGAGATTTCGGTGCCCAAGGACTGGTACACTCAGCTCAAGGGTGGCCTGACCACTGGAGAGATGGATCCTCAGACCCTGGCGGAGTGGTGGAAGATACTCAACGATCTGGAACTGTCAAGCCTGATCGATCGTGCAACCTTGAATAACCTCGATCTGAAAAAGGCTTTAGCGCGAGTTCGCGAGGCGCGGGCAAGACGGGGTATGGCCAAGGCTGACCTATTACCAACCTTCGATGCAACGGGTTCGGCCAGCTGGACCTACGCCAAAACCAGATCGAGCAACGACACCATCTCAAGTTCCAGTAGCAAGACCAGCACAAGCACGAACATCAGGACGAGTACCAGCACTGCCTCCCAAGGCCTTTATGCGGCGAGTTTTGATGCAGGTTGGGAACTGGATATATTTGGTGGCGTTCGCCGCTCTGTGGAGGCAGCTGAAGCAGACCTTCAGGTCAGCGAGGAAGACTTGCGCAATGTTCTCGTCTCTCTGCTTGCTGAAGTGGTGTCAAACTATGTCGCGGTGCGCACCTATCAGGCCCGAATTGCGGTGGCAGAAGCAAACCTGGAGACCCAGGCTGAGACCTACCAGTTGACTCAATGGGGTTATGAGGCGGGTTTAAATGATGAACTTACCTTACAGCAAGCCCGCTACAACCTTGAAAGCACCCGTTCTCAGATACCGACCCTGTGTACCGGGCTTGAGGAGGCCATGAATCGCATCGCCGTGCTCCTGGGAGAACAGCCGGGCAAAGTCCATGCAGAAATGAAGAAACAAGAGCCAATTCCAGTCCCACCCTTGAAAGTTGCAGTGGGTGTGCCAGCTGACGTCCTCCGGCGCCGGCCCGATGTGAGACAGGCTGAGCGCCAACTGGCTGCGCAGACAGCGAGGATTGGTGTGGCAACGGCGGATCTCTACCCCAAGTTAACGTTGAGTGGCTCCATTGGCCTGGAAGCACTTTCATCGAGCACCCTGTCCTCCCGCGGGTTAACGGTCACGGGTGGGCCTCAAGTCACCTGGGCGATCTTCAAGGCCGGAGCTATCCGGCAAAACATAGAGGTGCAGTCGGCCCTCCAGGAGCAGTACCTGATTGCCTACGAAACCGCTATTCTCAGCGCTTTGGAAGAGGTTGAAAACGCACTCGTTGCCTATGCGGAGGAACAAAAGCGGAGACAGTCATTGAGCGAGGCGGCACAAGCGGCCCAAAAGACGGTAGAGCTGGCCCAAAAGAAGTTTCAGGCAGGCTTGACAGATTTCAGCAATGTCTTAGAAGCACAGCGTTCGCTCCTTTCATTCCAGGATCAATTGGTTCAGAGCGAAGGGAGTGTAACCTCCAACTTGGTTCGCCTATATAAGGCTTTGGGTGGTGGATGGACATCTCTGACTCCCGATGTGAAGAAATAGCTTATGACGTGGAGAGAAGAAATGAAATCAAAGATTAAATCAGAATCCGATATTTCTCAGACCTTGGAAATTGATCAAGCTTCGGGCCGCAGGAAGGGCTTGAAGCGATGGCTCATCGTGGCCCTCCTGGTGGTAACCACGGTGATAACTATTGTGATCTGGAAGAGGATGGAAAATTCCAATTCAGTGCAGTACAAAATCCAGGAAGTGGTCCACGGAAATCTGACCGTCATCGTCACGGCCACGGGCACCCTTCAGCCGACCAACAAGGTTGACGTGGGAAGTGAGCTCTCCGGTATCATTAAGAGCGTCGAAGTAGACTACAATGACAGGGTGAAAGTCGGCCAGGTACTTGCGAAACTTGATACATCGAAGCTTGAGGCACAGATAGCCCAAGCAAAAGCCGCCTTGGAATCGGCAAAAGCAAAGGTTTTGCAGGCACAGGCAACCCTTAGTGAAACCCGCAGTAAGCTTTTACAGCTTCAAAGGGTGTGGGAATTGAGTAATAAAAAGGTTCCTTCACAGTCTGAGCTCGATGCGGCAGAAGCAGCGTTTGAACGGGCAAAGGCCGATGAAGCCAGCGCCAAGGCAACAGTGTCCCAGGCTCAGGCGACACTTGAAGCCTATGAGACAGACCTATCCAAA
>JACAEV010000129.1 GCA_013388645.1 Syntrophaceae bacterium
AAAATGTCATTCCTGCGGAAGCAGGAATCCATAAGCTTTTGAAATTACTGGACTCCCGCTGGAGTTTACCCCGTACCTGATACGGGGCGGGAGTGACGAATTAGGAATTATTAGAGGTTCCCTTTATTATTACTATTATTAGAAAAAGTAGCCTGTCCCTTTTTTATTCTCCCCGTGCTCGGATGTTATATTTCCTCATGAGTGTCTGAAAATTTGGCCGAAGCATGCCCACTTCTTCGGCGGCCCTCGTAACATTCCATTGATGGCGTTCTAATGCCTTCAGAACAAAGGCCTTTTCTATCTCCTCGACGGCCTTTTCCCTCACCTGCTTTTTGATCTCTTTCAATTCTTCGCTCGTCAATGGTACATGATTTTCTGGACTCTCTCTTTCTTGCTGCCCAGGAAGAATGAGATGTTCGACTCTTACCATTTCGTCATCAATCATCACTACGGTCCGTTCGATCACATTTTCTAATTCTCGGACATTCCCTGGCCATGGATGCTTCATCAGTTTTTCCATCGCCTCGGGGGTAAACCCTTTAATCGTTTTTCCCATTTCTTCAGCACACTTCTTTAGAAAATGTGCGGCTAAGATAGGAATATCCTCTTGCCGTTCTCTGAGAGGAGGGAGGGAGATCGGCACAATATTCAGCCGATAATAGAGGTCTTCCCGAAACGTTTCTTCTTTGATCATCTTTTCAAGGTCCTTATTCGTCGCAGCGATAAGTCGGATGTCCACCTTTTTGGCTTTGGTCCCTCCAACAGGTGTAAATTCTCTTTCCTGCAAAACCCTGAGAAGTTTGGCTTGAATAGACAAACTGATATTGCCCACCTCATCGAGGAAAACCGTCCCTCCATCCGCCACCTCAAAAAGTCCTGGTTTGGTCGTCACCGCACCGGTAAAAGAACCTCTGACATGGCCAAATAATTCGCTTTCTAAAAGGTTCTCTGAAAGAACAGCGCAGTCCACCGGAACAAATTGTTTCTCCCTCCTCGGGCTGTTGAAATGAATCGCCCTCGCAATAAGTTCCTTGCCTGTGCCGCTCTGTCCATAGATTAATACCGTGCTATCCGTCATGGCGACTTTCGCAATAATGCGGTAAATCTCCTGCATCTTTTTACTCTTCCCAACGATGTTGTGAAACCCATATTTTTCCTGTAATTCTTGGCGGAGGTAAATATTCTCTGCTAAAAGGTTCTTCTTCTCAACAGCCTTTTTGACAACAATGGTAACCTCGTCGGGTGTAAAGGGCTTTGGGATATAATCAAAGGCTCCTAATTTCATCGCTTCGACCGCAGTTTCCACAGTAGAAAACCCTGTGATCATGATGACAATGGTATCTGGATACTCTTTACGAAATGTACTGAGCACCTCCATACCATCAATCCCGGGCATTTTTAAGTCGGTAATGACAATATCAAAGGGAGTGGTCTTCATTTTATCAAAAGCTTCCTTCCCACTCAGGGCGGTTTCCACCTCATACCCTTCCTCTTCGAGAATCCGTTTGCAACTTTCGCAAACGATCATTTCATCGTCAACCACCAAAATTCTGACGTGAGACACCGCCGATTCCTCCTCTACGCTTTCTTACTTCCATTCCATCTTACCATAAAGGGGAGAATTCTTTCAATCTTGCACTTGTCTTACCAACTCTCTCGGCCTTTTTAAAAAACCAATTAATAAACCAGCGAATAAAGAAGCCACTGCCCCCAATCCAAAAGGCCACCGAAACGTCCCGGTGATATCGGCTAAATGACCCGTCACCACCGGGGTGACCATTGCACCCAATCCATAAAAAATTGTCAGAAACCCGAGGACCGTCCCAGCGACATCTCTCGGGAAGTAATCATTGGCGCAGGCTGCAAACATTGGCCAGATGGCTCCATAAAGAAATCCAAAACACCCCATCCCAACCATCAGGAGTAAAATTTGATTTCCCCCAAGGATGATAAACAAAATACTCAGAGCCACCAAGACATGGATCAAAACAAGCGATTTCCTCCTTCCGATATAATCCGAGAGAGCCATCAACAGAAATCCACCCATGACACCGCTAAAAGCAGTCACTGTAATGAAGAGGGAAGCAATCGAGTATGGGATGTTTAATTCAATGGTTCCATAAGTGACAACAAAATCTAATACGGCATAGGTTCCATAGGAAATAGCGAAGTAGGAGATGCCAATAATCCAGAATCGACTTTCCCGAATGATATCGAAAGAATTCATTCTCGGTGCACGATGACCAAACCTTTCAATTTCCTCTGATCCTCCCCAGGGAGAAAAACCCTTTTCCTCAGGTCTGTCTCTGAGTAAGAGTCCGTTAAGCAATATTAATAAAAGACCTGCCACCCCAAGGATAAACCAACCTGTCCGCCAATCATATTTAAAAACGACCCTTGGCAAAAATATACCCATTAGTCCAAAACCAACTCCATAACTCGGAGAGAGGATGCCAAGGGCTAACCCCTTTTTTTTTGTTCCAAACCACCTTTGGATGAGGGTGACAATGGGAACCCACATTGCAGCTGCCCCAATCCCGACTACCCCGTAAAAGATCGCAGAGGCTATCAGGTTTTCAGCCATCCCCATAAGAAAGGCTCCTCCCCCCAAAAAGAGGCAGAAAAAGCTGACCACTTTTCTTCCACCGATTCGGTCGGTTAACCATCCCATCAGAGGAGCGAAAAGAAGATAGGTCAATGAAAAGGCACTTTTGATCACACCAGCTTGAGCCTTCGTCATATGAAGATCCTTAATCATCTCAGGTAAAAGAACGGAATAGGCACCAATGCGGATACTATAAGTGATAAAAAGAGTGATAAAGCTCGCTCCCAGAACCACCCAACCCCAATGAATTTTAAACCAATTCCTCTTTACCACTTTTGGCCTCTTTCTCAGGCATCTTGATTAGGACGTTCAGCCTCTTTTCAAATTCTCTCAAATCGTTAAGGACATCTTCTCCATTCTGTCTGCTTGATCGATCGAGGTAATAGGCGAGAATGCCCAGCGATCGTGGAACCAGATAATCAAACTCATAATGATCGCCGATATGAATCATTTCCCGGGGAGTCACTCCAAGAATAGAACAAATCCTTTGATAAAACCCCATTGTCTTTTTCACTTCACCAAAATCAGAGGTGGCGGAAAAGATTTGATCAAAATATCTCCTCAGCCCCGCGGTCTTCATTTCGATATCAATAAATTCTCTCCCCGCATTGGAAGTCAAAATGATAGGAAATTTTTCTTTCAGCTTTTCCAAGATATCCCTGACATCCGGATAGACCTTGATTTTGTCTACATATCGTTGCATTAAATCTCTCCAACTCGTTTCCAATCGGAAATACTGAAACCAATATTTGATATCATACCATTCAATGGCACCCTCTCCCACTTTCAAATATTCCTCCACTACAAAATGCTTCGCCTCCTCGAATGGGAGCCCCGCCTTTTCTGCATAAAGTGAGGGGATACCATGTAACCAGACCCAATCCGTGAAATCTGGGTCCACCAAGGTCCCGTCCATATCAAAAGAGATGATCTTTGGTATCCTTCCTTCCATGAAGCTCAGAATCCCCGGTCCTCCGAGGCAGGGGAGACAAAAATTTTAAATCCCAAACTCGAAACACCAAAATCGAAACAAATCCCAATATCCAAAACACAAAACTTAAGGCCGGTTAATCTTGTAGTTTTTGAATTTTGGACTTGATTAGGATGTAGAGTTTCGTGTTTAAAGTTTAAACCATTTCGTAGTTTGTGCCTCGAATTTAAATCCTCTCTAAAACCAAATCTTCCCCGTTTCTGATTTCCTTTTCCAAATCAGCGATAGCAATGGTACGGATGGGCAAATAGACGTGGGAAGTAAAAATAGTCAAGCACCGATTTTGGAACATCATTAAAGGAGCATGTGGTTGATGAGACCGGACCAGAACCTGTTTTTGATAACGTTCCATCAATCGATTGAAATATTGCCCTCCAAATTGGGGCCTTCCCCAGAGTTCCCCGAGATAGTCCATTTCGTTCTCGGTAAAATCTCCCCAGACCATCCTATCCCAATTCTCATCACCTAATTTCATCTGATCCAAATCGTCAAGGGATTGGAGATCGGGCAGTACGCCGTGGAGGGCTAAAATTCCATTGGGGGTGGTGGCTGCCAATGGGAGTTTGGAAAAGATCCATCCAAACGTTTCTCTTTCTTCGAGGGAAAGAGATTTCCAGAAGTTGGAAGGGTAAAACTCTTTCACCATAAACCCTTCATGATTCCCAGCGAGAAGGAAGATTTCTTCCGGATGCTCCAATTTCAATTGGAGAAGATATTGGATATTCTCTTTGGAATAACTTCCCCGATCAACATAGTCTCCTAAAAAAACGACCCGATAAGGCTTTTTAAGATAGCGCCGAATGACCTCTTGACTGGCATCCCAATCTCCATGGGTATCCCCA
This sequence comes from Syntrophaceae bacterium, assembly GCA_013388645.1. Classification (GTDB taxonomy): domain Bacteria; phylum Desulfobacterota; class BSN033; order BSN033; family UBA1163; genus UBA1163. Next base: position 4,439 of record JACAEV010000129.1, read on the forward strand.
ACGAAAACCACTTTCCCCTCTGAAGGAAGACGGATCAGCCGTGATTCTCTTTCTAATATTTCAATTGCTTTCTCGACGATTTGTTCAGGATTTATGTCTATCATTTCTCGGAGAATATTTCCCAACTCCATCCCACCCTCCCTTATAAAAGGGAGGAGTAACCTCCCCCTTTGGAAAAGGAGGACACAGGTGGATTTCCATGGTTCAAGGGTGATGCTCCGTCACGAAACATTCCTTAAAAGATAAGAACTACATCTAACGGCAACGATATCGATGCCCGTATCGTAATTAAAAGGTGATGTTTGCCGTATCTGAATTCTTTGTAGGGAACCGTTACCGGTAACCGAAACGTGCCTCTTCACCATAACCGATGGGCTATCTTTATCGACCATTCGAAATAACGTTGACATGGACTTTCCGATGTCTCGGTCCATCAAATTCACAGAAAAAGATCCCCTGCCAGGTTCCGAGGACCAATTTCCCTGATTCGATCAGGACCGCTTGAGAACACCCCAACAGACTGGCCTTGATGTGAGCCGGAGAATTGCCTTCACGGTGATGATAGGAATTCTTAAAGGGAACGATCTTATTTAACTCCATCAGAATATCACGAACGACGCTGGGGTCAGCATTCTCGTTAATCGTGATGGCAGCCGTGGTATGGGGAATAAAAATTGTACAGATCCCATCTTCGACCCCCATTTTCTTAATGATCTCTTGGATAGAATGCGTGATGTCAATGAATTCTGTTTGGGCTGAGGTCTTCAGCGAAAAAACTTGAACCATCGTGAACTCCTTTTTTCGAATCATGGATGATTCCATCTCATATCATATCAAGGGATTGCAAGCAATATAAAATGTGGTAAAAAGTTAATCCCCCAGTTTCGGGTACAAAACAGGACCGATCAGAGAAAAGATTGACGGAATAATATAAAAATTGTAGATTATTTTTGTATCCCATCGTCATGAAACCATCCAGAAGGAGAGATGGAGCTTAATAAAATCGAGTCATAGATCAAAGAGATGGACCCTTCTACGGTTCCCAGCGGGATTCAGGCATTAGACGAAGTATTACATGGAATTCGATTAGGCGACAACGTCGTTTGGCAGGTTGACGGCATAGAGGATTACTATTATTTTGCCAGGCCGTTTGCAGAGACCGCTATTGCGGCTCGCCGGCGCCTCGTCTATTTCCGCTTCGCCTCTCATCCACCTGTGTTGGAGTCTCGACCGGGGATGGAAATAATTGAGCTGGACCCCAGTCTGGGTTTCGATTATTTTACGCGAGAGGTTCACCTTCTTATTGAATCACGTGGCCCCGAAGTCATGTATATCTTTGACAACTTATCAGCCCTGGTGGTCGAATGGGCAACGGATGAGCTGCTTGCTAATTTCTTCCAGATCACCTGCCCATACCTGTTTGAGTTAAACACCGTCGCTTATTTTGCATTGACGCGAGGTCAACATGCCCACTACGCAGTAGCCCGCATTCGGGACACGACACAAATCCTCGTCGACGTGTATCATGCCAAAGGCCAAATGCACATCCATCCTATTAAGGTGTGGGACCGCTATTCCCCACAGATGTTTTTGCCTCATCTCGTCGCTGGTGAAAACTGGCTCCCTCTTTCTCATAGTCGTGAAGCTGCGGAGGTGTTGGTCTCGGCCCATCAATCCCCCTTGCTCGACACGATGCGTCCGCTGGCCCCCTGGGAGAGCGTTTACCAAAAACTACTCCATTACAGAGACTCCACATCCGGCTTTGACGAAAAGGACCCTGAGCAATTCGCTCTAAAACAAGAACTGGCTCGGATGCTCATCGGCCATCACCCGGTCTTTAACCGGCTCGCAGATCGATATTTTACATTAGGAGATCTTTTTGCGATTCGCAATCGCCTTATCGGAGCTGGACGCATCGGCGGCAAGGCCGCTGGCATGTTGTTGGCACAGCGTATCCTGCTGACGGAAAAGAATGAAACAGAAATTGATTTCGCCGAGCGCCTCGATGACCACGATTCTTTTTACGTTGGTTCGGATGTCTTTTTCACTTTTCTGGTCAACAATGATCTCTTCCGGCTTCGTCTGCAGTTGACCTGCGATTCATCTACCTCTCATGAAGAGTTTCAAGAGATCGAGCAGCGCTTTTTAGCTGGCCGTTTTACGCCTACCATTCAAGAGCAGTTTCGTGCCATGTTGGACTATTACGGACAGGCACCCATCATCGTGCGATCGAGCAGCTTGTTGGAAGATAGCTTTGGTAATTCATTTGCCGGCAAATATCGCAGCATCTTTTGTCCCAACCAAGGAAATCCCGAAGCCCGCTTGGCTGATTTTATGCGGGCAGTGAAATTGGTTTATGCCAGCGCCCTCAATCCTGATGCCTTGTGCTATCGTAGCAAACGGGGTTTGGGCACAAACGACGAGCAAATGGCGATTTTGGTCCAGCGTGTTTCAGGCATGCCCTATCGCCATTTTTTCTTCCCCATGTTGGCCGGGGTCGCTTTCTCCCGAAACCTCTATGCCTGGAATGATCGCATTGACATCCGTCAAGGCGTCATCCGCCTCGTATTAGGACTGGGCACGCGAGCTGTGGATCGGGTCGGTTCGGATTACCCCCGCATGATCGCCATCAGCCATCCCCATTTGCGCCCAGAAGTGGGAGCGAAGGTCTCCAAATATTCTCAGCATCAGATGGATCTGCTTGACTTAGAAACGAACCGATTTGACACTCGCTTTCCGGCTGAGGTGTTTGTTGATGGCAATTATCCTAACCTTTATCTTTTCTTGTCGGTCATGCGCGATAATTACCCCTATGACCCCATCTCTGGAAAAGTCGACGGTCGGCCAGATCAATGGGTCCTCACTTTTAATAATCTGATTCGTCGCACCGATTTTGTCCTGTTAATGGGGAAGCTATTGTCCACCTTAGAAGAGGCGTATGGGCAGCCAGTGGACGTTGAATTTACGGCTTCGGTGGACGCAACGGAACGCGTCCGTATCAACCTGCTTCAATGCCGTCCGCTGTTTATGCCTGGGTCCTTAGTCGATGTGTCTGTCCCCACCTCCCTGGACCGTCAACAAGTTCTATTTCGGGCTCACCGCATGATCTGTGGTGGCCTCGTAGAGCAAATCCGTTACATTCTCTACATTTCTCCCCAACGCTATTATCGCTTGACCTCTGAGGCAAAAAAATCATTGGGACGCCTGGTGGGGCAAATCAATCGCCATCCGACAATGAAAGGGACCAAGATCTTGATGATGGGCCCAGGGCGTTGGGGGAGCGGGAACATTGATTTAGGGGTTAATGTGACTTACGCCGATATTGATAATGCAGCAGTATTGGTGGAAGTGGCCTTGGAAGAAGCCGGCCACGTGCCCGAAGTTTCTTATGGCACACACTTTTTCCAAGATTTGGTGGAAGGTCAGATCATTTATCTTCCGGTATATCCGGACGACCCCTCTACGGAATTTCAGAGAGAATTTTTTGAAACGACGCCAAATGCTCTGTTGGAGTTCTTACCCCACACCAGTGAATATGCATCTGTTTTGCGTCTAATCGATGTGCCCAAAACGACGGAGGGGGCATTCGTTCAGGTGGCGGCCGATCCTCAACGCCGCCAAGCCGTTTGTTTTTTGGATAAAGTGGTTAGGAAGAGGCATTAAAAACAACATGTGAAGGGCCGTGTGTGATGTGACTCGGCGAAAAATCTCAGCCATTCCTAATCTCCAGCCTTTGGGCTGTGGATGAAGTCTATTTCAAATCTCATGATGACGACGGTCATCCAAGAGAAATTGGAGACCTGGCCAGACGAAAAATTTGTCATCTTGACAAGAAAAACGTTTAATATTATATACTCGGAGGTCAATACAATGAGGTATTGAAGACAAAGGCGTCAAAGAAGTTTGCCGCCTTTTTTATTTTTCGTCCTAAAAAGGAGAACAAAATATGGCAGAATTAAATCCCTTCAAGATTGCACAGGCACAACTGGATGCGGCAGCGGACCGATTGGGGTTGGACATCGCCACCCATGACTTACTCCGATGGCCTCAGCAAGAGCTACGGGTCACACTCCCCGTTCATATGGACGATGGAAAAGTTCAAATTTTCCATGCCTATCGAGTCCAGTACAACACGGCTCGGGGGCCTGCAAAAGGGGGAATCCGATGGCATCCGGAGGAAACGATTGATACGATCCGCGCTTTGGCTGCTTGGATGACATGGAAGACAGCGGTGGTGGATATTCCCTTAGGAGGAGGAAAGGGCGGGGTCACTTGTAATCCAAAATGGATGTCAGAGGCTGAGAAACAGCGTTTAGCTCGGGCCTATATGCGGGCAATTGCCTCCACGTTAGGGGTTTCAAAAGATGTGCCTGCCCCTGATGTGTATACCACCCCTCAGATTATGGCTTGGATGATGGACGAGTATGAGACGATGGTAGGACATCATCATCCAGGGGTGATCACCGGCAAACCAATTCCACTCGGAGGGTCAGAGGGAAGAGGAGATTCCACGGCACGAGGGGGTGTCTACGTGACACGCGAAGCGGCTAAAATAATGAACCTTGATCTCCGGAATAAGACCATGGCGATCCAGGGTTTTGGTAATGCCGGTCAATACGCCGCTTTATTGGGGAATGAGATTCTTGGATTAAAATTGATTGCAGCCTCGGACTCCCAAGGAGGAATTTATAATGCCAAAGGGTTCGATCCAAAACAAGTGGTGGACTATAAGCTCAAAACCGGAAGCCTTCAAGGATTTCCGGAAAGCGATCGGATTTCCAACGAAGAACTCTTGGAATTGGATGTCACCATCCTTTTCCCGGCAGCCCTGGAAAATGTGATTACAGCGGCCAACGCGGATCGCATTCGGTGTAAGATCTGTTGTGAACTGGCCAATGGCCCTACCACGCCGGAAGCCGATGAGATCCTTTACCAAAACAAAGTCTTCGTTTTACCGGATTTCCTTGCCAATGCCGGAGGGGTGACCGTCTCTTATTTTGAGCAAGTTCAAAATACGTATAATTTTTACTGGCCGCTGCAAGAAGTTCACGAGAGGCTTGATCAGAAAATGACCCGAGCCTTTTACGGAGTCCACGAGATGTACTTGAAGGAGAAGGTCAACATGAGACAGGCGGCTTATCTCGTTTCGGTTGCCAGGGTGGCAGAAGCCTGTAAGCTGCGGGGGTGGGTCTAAGATAAGGAAGAAGTTCAAATTTGCCACGCTTCATTCAGAGGGGGATATCACGGGATATGGGGTATTCCCTTTTTTATTTTGAAAAAAAACCAATTTCGTTTATGATAGAAAAAATGAGGAGAAGGGTTTTATTGAAAGAGGAAAAAAATTCTAAATCCAAAGAAATCAATGCTCTGTTGGAGATCAGCAAAGCCATTGCTTCGGGTCTTTATCTCGAAGACGTCTTGCGGTTGATCGTCACGGTGACCGCCAATTTGATGGATTCAAAAATCTGCTCCCTCTGGATTTTGGATGAGAAGAATCAAAAATTGAAGCTGAAGGCCACCCAGAGCATCAGTGAAGAATATCTGAAAGAGCGAAGCCTCGCTATGGGAGAAGGGGTGGTCGGCCATGTCGCCCTTCGTAATCAACCCATGGCCATTCTCAATGTTCTCAAAGACCCTCTCTATAAAGAAAAAGATTTGGCTAAAAAAGAAGGACTGGTTTCAATGCTCAGCGTCCCCATGTGTGTTAAGGACAGGGTCATTGGAGTGATCAACTGTTATACCTCCTACCCCCATTCTTTTTCGAAGAGTGAAGAAGAGATGCTCACGACCGTGGCCAATCAAGCGGCAATGTGTATCGAAAATTCCGGACTGATGGAAACTCTTGACATTGACGAAATTCTTAGATTGGTCTTGGAGGGAATGACCAAAACGATCGGATTTGATCGAGCCCGCCTCTATTTGGTCAATGAAAAGAGGAACGTCTTGGAATGTAAAATGGCAGTGGGAATTGATGAAGAAAGGATCAAGGGAATCTCCTTGCCCTTGGACCCAAAAGCCAGTGTCGTGGCTCGATCCATTTTTGACAAAAAACCCTTCGTCATTCCAGATGCCAAGAATGACCCGAGGGTGAATCTGATCATCAAAGAAAAATTCAACCTCCACTTCCTCGTGGCGATCCCGCTTCTGGTCAAGGAAAAGGCCTTGGGGGCGATTGCAGCAGACTTCATTGACTCCAATAAGAACATCACCAAGGAAACTCTTGAATCCATGATGGCTTTTGCACAACAGGCGAGCTTGGCCATCCATAATGCCTTCTTATACCAGGAACTTAAAACGTTTAGTCGGCAGATGGAAGAAAAGATTAAAAAAACGACTGCCGACTTGAATAAAACCGAAGCCCAATTGATACGGTCCGAAAAATTAGCCGCCTTAGGGCAATTGGCGGCTGGGATTGCTCACGAAATTCGTAATCCATTAACCAGCATCAATATCCTGATCCATTCCCTGACATCCAATCTCCCCTCCGGGGATTCACAGAAGGAAGACCTCAGCGTCATTGAAGAGGAAATCCATCGGATCAATGAGATCGTGGACCAATTTCTCCGCTTTGCCAAGCCAGCACCTCCCCTGTTAAAGAAAGCGGAGGTCTTCTCCATCGTGAATGAAATTCTTCAATTACTCAGGCCTCAAATCGAGAAACAACGAATTGTCGTTCAAAAAGAATTTCAACCTCTGCCTCCTATCTGGATGGACCGCGAACAGATGAAACAGGTCATTCTAAACCTCTTATTAAATTCGGTCCAAGCCATGCCCCAGGGGGGCCTCTTGTCGTTAAAAGGTCATCTCCAAGAGGGGGACCGATGGATCAAGCTTTCGGTCCAGGATTCTGGAGCAGGAATCCCTCTTGAAAACATGAATAAACTCTTTGACCCTTTCTTTTCGACAAAGGAAGGAGGAGTCGGTCTCGGTCTTTCCATTGCTCATCGGATTATTGATCAACACCAAGGAAAAATTGAAGTCGAAAGTGAACCGGGCAAAGGGACCCTCTTTACTGTTTGGCTTCCCATACACAAGGAACGATGAACCATGGACGATGAACAGAGAAATTTCAGAATCATGGAGGTTTGGAATATTGGGCCAAACCAGAAAGGGCTTTTTTCTATCCCATCATTCCACTTTTCCATCATTCTATTATTACAATGGATTCGGTTCATCGTTTATCGTTGAGCGTTCATCGTGTTTTTAAAGAGGGAATATGGAGACCATCCTGATTGTTGACGATGACAAATCAATCCGTTACTCCCTGAAACGGATGATGGAAGAAAAATATTTCATCTTGACCGCACAAAATGGTCAGGAGGCGTTAGAACTCGTTAAGAAGAACTCTCCCGATTTGATCATCATGGATATCAGGATGCCTGGCCGAAATGGGATTGATATCCTCAAAGAGATGAAGTTGGTCGATCCTAAGTCCTTGATTATTATCATGACTGCATACGGGACCACGGAGACGGCTATCGAAGCCATGAAATATGGGGCTTTCGATTACATCCTAAAACCCTTTCCCATTCCGCAGATGAAAGAACTGGTTAGAAAAGCCATTGTATTACGAAAACTGATGAAAGACGAGGTCACCTATGCCCCCCTGGCATCCCCCGAGGGAGAGGAGGAACGGATTGTTGGAACCTCGCCCAAGATGCAGGAGATCTATAAGCTGATCGGCCAGGTCGCCCCGAGTGATGTCACCGTGCTCTTGAGGGGAGAAAGCGGAACAGGGAAAGAATTGATCGCCCGAGCCATCTATCATCATAGTCTCCGCCCTGATCAACCCTTCCTCCCTGTCAATTGTGCGGCCATCCCAGATACCCTTCTTGAGAGCGAACTTTTCGGTCATGAGAAAGGAGCCTTCACGGGAGCGAATTTTCGCCGAATTGGCAAATTGGAACAGAGTCAGGGGGGAACCCTCTTTCTGGATGAAATCGGTGACATGTCGCTCTCCACCCAAGCCAAATTATTGAGGGTCCTTCAAGAGAGGAGTTTCGAAAGACTGGGAGGAATGGAAACGATTAAGGTGGACATCCGGTTTATTGTTGCAACCAATAAAAATTTAGAGGAAGCCATCTCGAAGGGGAAATTTCGGGAAGACCTTTATTACCGACTCAACGTCGTCTCCCTCACCATCCCCCCCCTGAGAGAAAGGAAAGAGGACATCCCCGAATTGGTTTCTTACTTTATAAAAAAATTCAATCGAGAATTAAAAAAGGGAGTAGTCGGAATGACTCCTTCGGCCATGGAAAAAATTTCTGCGTACGGCTGGCCGGGAAATGTGCGTCAATTGGAGAATGTCCTAAAAAGGGCATTGGTGCTTTGCCAGGGTGAATGGATTCTTGAAGATCAGCTCCTTTTTGAAAAAGGATGGGAAAAACGGGAGGAGGAGCCGAGCAAGAAAAATGTGGAGGATCTTCTCGACGCCCTCTTCGAAGAATTTTCACGCGCACCTGTGACATCACAGGATCTGGATATAATCTCAATTTTGGAAAGAGGGCTCATTCTCCGCGCCCTTCGAAGAACCAAAGGAAACCAGCTTAAAGCGGCGACGCTTTTGGGAATCCATCGAAGTACCCTTCGGGGCAAAATGGAAAAGTATAATATTAAAAAGGAGGTGCTTGTTTCTGAGGAAGAAAATGGAAAGTTTAGAGTTTAGAGTTATGAGTTATGAGCTTTGACATCCACGCTTTGCGCCATGCACCATGCGCTCTGCGGCTTTGAGAGGTGACCATGCGGACACTTAGAATTGGGCTCTGTCAGATTAACACAACCGTTGGGGATATCGAGGGAAACACAAAGAAGATTTTAGACTATATTGCAAAAGGAAAGAAGAAGGGCGCGGACCTCCTGGTTTTCCCTGAGATGGCGGTGACGGGTTATCCACCTGAAGATCTCTTGCTCATGCCGAAGTTTATCGAAGCGAATTTAAAAGCGGTTAAAACCATCGCTAAAGCTACGACTTCGGTCACCGTGATCTTGGGTTTTGTGAATAAAGAGGGAGATATCTTCAATTCCGCAGCCCTACTTCATCATGGAAAGATGATCGATGTCTACTCTAAAATTTATCTTCCGAATTATGGTGTCTTTGATGAGGATCGATATTTCCAATCCGGCAAAGAGAATTTTATCTTTATCCTCCATTCCACTCCCATTGGTCTCAGCATCTGTGAAGACCTCTGGTATCCTGGAGATCCTGTCCGTACTCAAGCCTTGTATGGAGGAGCAGAACTGATTATCAATATCTCCTCTTCCCCTTACCATGCTGGAAAATCCACCTTTCGAGAAAAGATGATCTCAACCAGAGCCTCTGACAATTTAGCGATGGTGGCGTATTGCAATTTGGTGGGCGGTCAGGACGAATTAGTGTTTGATGGCGGAAGCTTGATCATTGATCAAAGAGGGGAATTGATTGTCCGTGGGAAACAATTTGAAGAGGATTTGATCTTCGCAGATCTCGACATGGAATCGGTCTTCCGAATGCGGCTTCACGATCCTCGCATCCGGAGAGAGAAACAAGGTGAAGAGGAGAAAGGGTTAAGGAAGATCGAGCTCCCGGGACAAGACCATTCCAATCGACAAAAAACCCCTCTCCCGAGGAGGGATTCGAAGCCTTTAGATCGCCTTGCGGAGATTTATGCTGCCCTCGTTCTTGGAACAGGAGACTACATTCGAAAAAATGGATTCCAGAAGGTATTAGTCGGTCTGAGTGGAGGGATTGATTCTGCCCTAACTGCTGCCATCGCTGTGGATGCATTAGGGAAAAAAGGAGTGGTAGGAGTGACCATGCCCTCCCAATTTTCCTCCAGGGGATCCATAGAGGATTCTGAATTTTTGGCAAAGAATCTCGGTATTCGTCTCATCCAGATTCCGATCATTGAAATTTTTCAAGCTTATTTAAAAACCCTCTCGTCGTCTTTTAAAGGAGCAAGACCTGATGTGACCGAAGAAAATATTCAGGCTCGAATCCGAGGAAATATCCTCATGGCCCTCTCCAATAAATTTGGATGGCTCGTCCTGACCACCGGAAACAAGAGCGAGATGAGCGTAGGGTATTGTACGCTTTATGGGGATATGGCAGGAGGGTATGCCGTTCTTAAAGATGTTCCTAAGACATTGGTCTACGAATTAGCAAAATTCAGAAATAAAAAAGAAGGGAAACCTCTTATTCCCAAAAATGTCTTAGCTAAAGCACCTTCTGCAGAATTGAGACCGAATCAAAAGGATGAGGACTCTCTCCCCCCCTACTCCGTTCTCGACCCGATTCTTCAAGCCTATGTGGAGGAGGATAAGGGGGTTGAAGAGATTACAAAAATGGGGTTTAGAGAAAATATGATTAAAGAAGTCATTCAGATGGTTGACCGGAATGAATACAAGCGAAGGCAAAGCCCCCCTGGCGTAAAAATCACCCACCGCGCCTTGGGAAAAGATCGTAGATTACCGGTTACCAATAAATATCGGAATTTTTAGGGTCCCTTTTCCCTCTTAAAATCAGCATTTCTCTACGGTCAACCCCTCAATCTTTCCTTAATCTCTTATGTCAGAGGTGATGATTGAAAAACCTATCCATAACCTATTCTCAAATCTGGATCATCGGGTGACTTAAATCTCAAAATCTTTAATCTCCCTCGATCTCCCTTTAATAAAAGGGGAATTTTGCTTAAAAATGGGGGCCTCGAATCTATCGAAAAGAAAAATTAATTGGGGGGAACCAAATTAGGTTTGTAGTTGTCTTAAAGAATAAAGCCCACCACAATAAATGGGGGCGCTACAGAAAGATTTTAAAAGGAGGTTTCTCTTATGAAAAGGTTAATGATTTTAGTCACTCTCATTTCATTCATGTTTTCTATCCAAATAGGTTACGCCACACCCCTCACCAGTACTCTAAAAGACCAGCAGGATGTGGCGATCACCATCTATAATTCCAATATCGGCTTAGTGAAGGATACTCGGCTCATCGACCTGAGGCCCGGCATCCGTGAACTCAAGTTCATGGATGTGGCTGCCAAGATTGATCCCACCACGGTCCACATCAAATCGTTGATCAACGGATCGAGCCTCAATGTCCTGGAGCAAAACTATGAATACGATCTTCTCAGCCCACAGAAACTCCTTGAAAAGTATGTTGGGCAAAAGGTTCAACTCGCCACCATCAACCCTGAATCTAAAAAAGAGGAGATCGTTGAGGCCACCCTTCTTTCAACACAGGGGGGAAATATTTTCCAGATCGAGGACAAGATCCATATTGGCCATCATGGACGAATCGTGCTCTCCAAAATTCCCGAGAATCTCATTTCCCAGCCCACCTTAGTATGGATGTTGGAAAACAAACTCTCAAAACCTCAGAAATTAGAAGCCTCTTACCTCACCTCTGGAATCAACTGGAAGGCTGATTATGTAGCGGTCTTAAATAAATTGGATACCCTGACCGATTTAACGGGATGGGTGACCATAGATAATCGAAGCGGTGCGACTTATCAAAATGCTCTGCTGAAGTTGGTGGCGGGTGATATCCACCGAGTTCAGCCTGAGATGAAAATGGATTATGCCAGACCCTTGGCCGCGGCAAAAGAGGCAAGCCCGCAATTCAAGGAAGAGTCTTTCTTTGAATATCACCTTTACACTTTAGATCGTCGAACCACCATCAAAGATAATCAGACCAAACAGATGACCCTATTGGACGCCAATCAAGTCCCCCTCAAGAAACTCTTTATCTTCGCTGGCCATCCCCAATACTATTATTATCAGAACCCAAGTTCTCAAAAACAAAAGGTCGGAGTCTTCCTTGAACTTGAAAATACGAAGAAGAATAACCTCGGAATCCCTCTTCCCAAGGGAACGATCCGTGTTTACAAAGAAGACAAGGATGGAAGTTTACAATTTGTGGGAGAAGATCGAATCGACCACACCCCCAAAGACGAAAAATTCAAGATCAAAATCGGCGAGGCCTTCGACGTCGTCGGAGAGAGGAATCAGACAGATTATAAACGTTTGGCACCCAATCTTTTCGAAGTGGCTTTTGAGGTAAACCTGAGGAATCACAAAAAGGAAGACATCAAGGTGTTAGTGGAGGAACCGATCCCCGGTGATTGGGAGATGCTCTCAAATACACATTCTTTCGAAAAACTGAGCGCTCATCTAATCCGTTTCGATGTCCCCGTGACAAAAGATAAAGAAGTGAAAGTGAAATATAGAATTAGGTTTAAATATTAGTTCGGAGTTCGGAGTGTTTTTTTTATTTCCGAACTTTAAACTCCGAACTCATAATTTTAAATGACGGGGTTCCGTTTCTCCTCCCTCCCTTTCTTTTCATTGACGGTCAAGAGGATTGCCATTCCGACAATGAAAAAGAGAAGCACCGAGAGGATGCCCGACTGAACGCTTCCTGTGATCGCAATCAGAATGCCATAGATCAACGGTCCGAAAACAGACGCAAATTTCCCCGAAACGGCAAAGAAACCAAAAAATTCAGCGCTATTGGCATCAGGAGTAAAGATTCCTTGAAGAGAACGAGAGGCTGCCTGACTTCCACCCATCACCATCCCAGCCAGAACTCCTAAAATCCAGTATTCTGTCTTCGGATCCCAGATAATGCCTAACCGAAACGCCCAGATGACGATGAAAGACCAGATTCCAAGGGAGATCATTATTGCCTTCTTATTTCCAATCGCATCTGCTAAAAATCCAAAAATTAAAGAACCGAAAAATGCGATCCCTTGAATCATCAAAAAGAAAAGGATGATCTCCCCCGTTTCCATCCTTAACACTTCAGCACCAAAGATCGAAGCCATGACGATGACAGTCTCAATCCCATCGTTGTAAAGGAGGTAGGCGATCAAAAATTTCGTCAATTCTCTGAAGGTTCTAATCCGGTGAAATGTATGTTGAAGACGTTGGTAACCTTCGATAAAATAATTTCTTCCAGAAGTCAGAAAGATTCTCTGTCCCCTTTCCTTTAAAAACAAAAAAGTGGGAAGAGAAAAGATCAGCCACCATAAAGCCACCGAGAGAAAACAATCCTGAACCGTGAAGTATCCCACAGGAAACCCAAGCCAATTAGGATAGTTCAGCATGATCAAATTGATCGCTAAGAGTCCTCCACCCCCGATATATCCCAATGCCCACCCCAGACCTGAAATACGACCGATATTTTGATCATTCGAAATTTCGGGTAAGAAGGCATTGTAATAGACATTCCCACAGGCAAACCCTATATTAGCGATGATGAAAAAGAGAGCTCCCCGCCAATAATTTCCTTCATGAACAAAATAGAGAAAGCCAGTGAAGAGAATAGCGAGGTAGCAGAAGATCATAAGAAATCGCTTTTTCAAGGCGGAGGTATCTGCCACCGCCCCTAAGAAAGGGGCTAGCACTGCGGAAATAGCCATGCTGAGTGCCACGGAGAAAGTGAAGAAAGAGGCGCCATGGAGGTGAAATCCAAAAAACTCCACCCCCCTCTCCCCTCTTGCTACGACCGTGGCAAAATATTGATTAAAAATGACGGCGAGAATAGTGGTGGCAAAGGCAGAATTGGCGAAATCATACATCGCCCAACCAAAGATCTCACGTCTCGTAACAGGCATATAAAGGCAGAAAATGTTGTTAGGCAAGGGCGAGGAAGCCAGTTTGGTTTAAGGTCAAAAGGTTTAGAGGAAAAGGTTTAAGGACGAATACCATAGCCCTCCAACGAGACTGGCTTCTTAACCTTGACCTATGACCAACGACTTCTTTTCGGGAACACTCAATGCCGCCGTGACTTCTACTCTATACTCCATGCTCTTTGCTCGATGCAATTTTAGATGGTCCTGATCTCTTGTCGCATAAAGATGAGATAACAGACGCCAAAACAGAGGAGGGTAATCGCGACAATAGAAATTAAATGGGGAATGACGATAAAAAGGCTCTGCAAAAGTGGAAGGGGATTTTGAAACCGGGATAAAGAGATCCTTTCCAGAGGCCCCATCAAAATCAAAGCTTGGGTCGTTTTTCTCATGGGATCGAGAATGGTGGTGGTGGCATCGCTATAGAGGGTCATGGGAGAGAAAAGGGAAATGGTTCTCTGGATCTGCGCATTCCTGAGGGCGGCATCGACATCTATCCCACTGGCACTCTGACTGACCGGTGAAATGGCATTAGCAAGCGCCCCCGCCCCCAAACTCACAAAAAATGAGAAAAATATCCAAACGGCTAACGAAGCCAGGGCGGACGTCGCTGTGCTACGAAAAATGACGGAAAATAAAATGGATATGCCCAACCAAAACGAGATGTAAAGGATGCTGGCGACGAGGTAAATCACGAGACGCCAGATTTCTTCCCCACCCGGTACGACGCCGATTAACCGGATACCAAGACCGGAGATGATCAGGACGATGGCCACCAACACAATGGCAATCATTGCCACTCCGGACAAAAATTTTGCATTAATCACAGAATCTCGGTAAATGGGTTGGGAGAGCAGTTTGCTTAACGTCCTTGAAACTCGTTCCCGATTGATGGCATCGAATCCTAAGAAGATGCCGATCAAAGGACCAAAAAAACCAATAAACTGGACAAAGGAAAAAAGTTTTCCCGTGGATGTAAAAAGCCACAAGAAGATAAAGGTGGGCTTTGCCATCCCTTTCGATTCCTCCTGTATGCTCATGCCCACCATGGAGGCGATGATGACACCCACCATCACAATCAAAGCCGAAATCAGGAGAAACCGTATACTACTGAAATGGTCCTCCATCTCTTTTCGAAATATGGTGAAGATTCCGTGCAATTTAGGCCTCCTTAAAATATTTCATATAGATTTCTTCAAGCGTATAATGTTCCTTATCCACGCCCAATTTCTTCTTGGCCAATTCTTCAATGGGGCCCATGGCGACCAGATCGCCTTTAATCATGATCCCGACCCGATCGCATATCCTCTGAACTTGATCAAGAAGGTGGGAGGAAAGAAAGATGGTGATGTTCTTTTCTCGGCTGAGAGAGTGAATGAGGTCAAGCATTCGATTGGTTCCATCGGGGTCCAAACCGATGGTCGGCTCATCCAAAAAAATCAGTTTGGGTTCCTTCATCAGAACTTCTGCAATCCCAAGACGTTGCCTCATCCCCTTCGAATAAGTCCCGACCTTTTTGCCCACCTCTTCTAAAAGATCAACCACTTTGAGCGATTCGGTAATCCTATCGGCAGAAATCCTATCAGGGATTCGGTTCAATCGTGCGATATATTGAAGATTTTGCCTGGCGTCCATATCATCATAGAAACCAACATTCTCAGGAAGATATCCAACCTTTTCCTTGACGTGAAAAGGATCCCGCGTTGGATCGAAACCGATGACTCTGACTTTCCCTGAAGTGGGTTCGGTCAGGCCCAGGAACATGAGGAGGGTAGTCGTCTTTCCTGCCCCATTGGGACCGAGAAATCCAAACACCTCTCCCTCACGAATTTGGAGGTAAAGATTATTCACCGCTGTCTGATGACCATATTTTTTGGTTAACCCTTCTGCCTCAATGATGGTTTGGTTTTCCACGTTAACGTCTCCCTAACCAGATGAATAAGGCACTCAATCCAGCAATCACAAAGAGGATGATGCCAATTCCAATCCACCCCCAAGCAGTGGAGGCTTTCACCGTCACTCGAAATTCAACCGTCTTGTCCGATTTTTCTCCATTCACCATGACGCCAACAGAATAGTCTCCGACAAGCGCTTGTTGGGCAGGTTTGATCGTCACCTCTATTTGTTTCAAGGCATTGGGTTCCAGGGCATCAATCTTTTCAGGTTTAAAAGTAACTTCCCAATTTTCGGGTTTAAAAGAAGAAAAATTAATATTTCGGTTGATGGCAGAACCTGTATTTTTTACAAAAAGGGAAAGATTAGCAGGTTTTCCAGGCGTGGCCTCCAAGGAAAGAATCCCTGTGGGGGTTCCGGCATCGAGTTTATAAATACCGGTCAGAATGACCATTAACTTAACTTCTGCTTTCTTATCACCTGAGCTAATCCTTACCAAGATAGGATATTCCCCAGACATGGCATCCTTGGGAGGAGTGACTTCGACTGCCACCGTTTGACTCTGGGCCCCCTTGATGCGGAGGCTGGAGATCTGCTTTGCTTCATAAGCAGGCTTGAAGTTGATCTCCCATTTCTCCGGCCCCATGGCAGCGAGGTTCAAGGTTCGATCGCTTTCACTTTTATTCATCACTTCAAGGGAAAATTCGAACCTCGCATCGGTTTGGCCTCTCAAGACAGGATAAGAGGTGGTGATCTGGATATCATCGGCTCCAGTGACTCGCTCTTGGACATCCACGGTGAGCTTATGAGTGGAGGTGAACTTCCCGTCCGACGTCTGCGCATCAAATTGGAAAACATACGTGCCTATCCCTACCGTTTTATCGGGTTCTAAGTTGAGGGCGAGATTTTTTGTCTTTCCATTGGGGACATACATTCCGGTGATGAGATAACTGGCTCCCTTCAATTGTGCTTTCCAACCCTTTGGGACGGTCGAAATCTTCACATCGATTGTCTCATCGGTTCGTCCCTTGTTGTCCAACACCAGATCCATCCTCACCGCCTCTCCTTTTGATACGATCACCCCCGAGAATTCTGGATAGACCGCTATCCCCCGCTCCGGCCTGAGGTCTTTCTTTTCCTCTTGGGCAAGGAGTAGGGATGGAACGATAAAACAACATATCAAAAAAACAAGAAAAATGTGTAAAGATGTCCACCTTCGATTCAATCGCACCATATGTCTACCTCCTCAAAACATCTCTTATTATATTTCTCAATCCTTGAGATTGGGGCTACTGACTAACTCAGTTGGGATTTTTTTTGCCGAAAATTTAATCATTCTTAAAAGGCTTGTCAAGATAGATGTTTATAACATTTTCCCCGTGGATTTCAAACCCATTCCAGTAAAAGTAAAAATGACGATTTCATTTCGCCTTTTCTTCTTCAAATATTTTTTAAATCCAGCAATCGTAGCCGAAGAGGTAGCTCAATAAAATAACCCTTTCGACCCTTCTCTTTTTGGACCACTTTGATTTCCTTTTCCGTCGATGAAAGCCCGTTTCCTCTGGAGTTCCATCTCCTCCAATGGGGTAAATCTCTCCCCTCATGGAGGGAATCAACTCATCACCATGAATTGGAATCGCCTCACGATATCGCATTGCCATCTTGCCGCCTGAAGAAGATAGGAGCGTTGACAAGTGGAACATAAAAATCTTTCCATCAATGAGACCCGAAGAGAGGATGGTTCATATGAGAAAGTGAAGAGAAAGAGTTTTCTTCGCTCGCCCTCTTCTTAATGCAAGATGCGTTTAGGTTATTTGGCAAGGGGAAATATCAATCGAAAGGTAGTCTGGCCCTCCTTAGAATCCACCTCTGTTTTCCCCGCCATGAGTTTGACCAGGCGGGAGGTAATATGGAGTCCCCTTCCCCTTCCCTCACCATGGAGGTATCGTCCTTTCTCTTCTTCTGAAATTTGGCCGGTATTGGTGATCTCCGCAATGGCCCATCCTTCCTTCTGGTAAGCTCGAATAGAAAGTTCGCCCCCCTCCTGGGGAATCGCATTGGTGGCATTGTTAAATAGATTATCCAGGACCCTCTCAATATGAAGAGGGAAACATCGGATAGTCAGGCCTGGTTCCAATTCGCCTTCAACCAGATGAATATTCTGCCGATTCAATTCTTTTAACGTCTCTTGATTGATCAGGAAGCGCCGTTTCAACTTCTCCGTCAAATCCACCACCTCTTCCCTTCCTTCTCCATGAAGGGTCAGAGCCAGCTCTTGGATGCGAGAGGTCTCTTTCAAGATAATATCCAAGGCCTGGGCCACTTTGTCTTTTTTGACAAGGTATTGCCCATCTTCCAGGATTTTCTGAATCCGCTTTGCGAACCCAGCTACGGCAATAGCCGGATTCTTAAAGTCGTGAAGGATATCGTCCATCTTTTCCAGTCTCAAGCCTTTCATCAATTCTTTTCCGAAAAAGATGAAAATCTCGAGCTCCTCTTCAGTGAATCTTCGATGATGGGCTTGGGCATCAAAGGCCAAGAAATAGTTGACGGCATCGTTCACCTTGAGAGGGATATAAAGAACGGAATGGATTTGCTGAGCCCTCAGAAATCGCTTAAGGTCTGAAGGAAGAAGATGGCTTTCCTGGGGATTATGGATGAGGATATAAGCCGGGAAGATTTTTTCGTTTTCGAACTCGCCAAAAGGACCGGTTTGGTTCACCACCGCATCAATATAAGGTTCTTCCTTCACCAGAAAGGTCTTTCCAATACCATGTTGGATCTCTGGGTAACCGGCTTCCAAGATGACCTGCTGCCGATCCTCGGTGACAGAGAAGAGGGAACATCTTTGGATCCGCATGATATCCACCAATTCGGGGACGACCAAGTTAAAAACTTCCCTCATCTTGATTCCTTCCCGCTTCCCCAATTTAAGAAAAATCTGTTCCACGATTTTATCTTTAGTCACATTCAATTTCTGAAGGTTCATGATCCGCTTCCGAGCGATAACATAACTCACCCTTCTTGAGAGCATCTCGGCGATCTTGGCCTCTAAGGGAGTAAAGGTTTTATCCACCTCTTTATAGTAGATCTGGAGGGACCCTTCCGTATCAACATCCTTCAAAGAAAAACGGGGGATGGAGATAGGGATGGCGAGCATGGAATGAATTCCTTGTTTCTGAACTTTCTCCTTATTTCTGTACTTCTCCTCCTTCAAAATATTGGGAACAAAGTAACTCCGATGGGTTTTGACCACTTCCCCGGCGATCGTATCTTCAAAAGGGATCGCCTCTTCCCGACCTTCCGTCTGAGGTGGATAAGAACCGAAAGAGAGCATTTCTTCTCTTCCAGGGTCATAGATCCGTATGCTCGCTGCCTCTGCCCCAAGATACTCCACCACGTTTTTCGCGACGATCTCGAGAATTTCCCTCTCAGCAAGATGGGGATTGATTTCAAGAATATTCTCGACCTGACTGATCAAATGGTCCACATATCGGTGGATCACCTCCTCAGAGATCATATTCACTACTCTGGTGACCTCTTCGAAGGAGAGGGTACACCCCTTACCCCTTAAGTCTTCCATAATGGATTTCAGAAGCGTTTGATCGATCTTAAAATGGTCCATGATGTCTTGGGATTTTAAAGACAACTATCAGGAATATTATAAACCTTTTCCTTTGGGTGTCAAGAAAGGACCATTGCAATATGGGTGAATATGGAGTTACTCTTCAAATTTCTTGATGAGGATGGCACTGTTGACTCCCCCAAAGCCTGCTGACACAGAGAGGCCAATCCTCACTTCTTTCTGTCTTGCTTGGTTGGGGACATAGTCCAAATCACATTCCGGATCTGGAAATTCGTAGTTGAGGGTAGGATGAATGATCCCCTTTTCAAGGGCCAGCAGAACGGAGATGACCTCTACCCCACCGGCACCTCCCATCAGGTGGCCTGTGATCGATTTCGTTGAACTGATTGGAATCTGATAAGCCAGTTTCCCAAAAACATCTTTGAGCATTCTCGTCTCTACCCTATCATTCATCAACGTAGACGTGCCATGAGGATTAATGTAATCCACCTCTCCCGGATGAACCCCTGCCATTTCCAAGGCATCCTTAACGGCTTTTCCCAAGGCTTTTCCATCCGGATCGGGGTCTGTGAGATGGTAGGCATCGGCGGTCATCCCGAACCCGATCACCTCCCCATAGAGATGAGCTCCTCTTTTTTTTGCATGATCCAACTCCTCAAAGATCAATACTCCCGCGCCCTCGCCCATCACAAAACCATCTCTCTCGCGATCAAAAGGTCGGGAGGCTTTTTGGGGCTCATGATTTCGTATTGACATGGCTCTTAATACATCAAACCCTCCGAATACATAAGGGGTAATACAGGCATCAGCGCCCCCTGTGATCATGACATCCTCTGCCCCTCCCTGGATTTGGAGAAAACTGTTGATCATGGCATGAGTGGCTGAGGCGCAGGCGGTCGAAACGGCATAAGAGGTTCCCCGAACTGAAAAATATTGTGCGACGTGAGAGGTAATGGCACTTAAATAGATATTCGGGAGAGCAAAGGGGGAAATCCCTTTAGGCCCTCGAGATAGAAACCGTTCATGAAAATGCTCCATCAAATCCATCGCCTCCACTCCCACTCCTAAGACCACACCCACTTGAAAGCCATCTAACTCTTTGAGACGGTATACTCCTGTATGTTTGTGCAGCCCCTCTCTTCCCAGATCATCTTCTACGAGTTCGATCCCGGCATCTTTGAGAGCGAGCGATGCGGCGGCGATGGCAAATTGAGATGTTTTCCCCAGGTGTTTAGAAAGTTTTGACCTTACTACAAAATGAGAAAGATCAAACCCATCAATGGGGGCGCCGATCTGGGATCGATATTGATTCATGTCTTTTTCGGGAAAGGAAATTCTTCGAAAGGAAGATTTCCCCTGAATTAAACTATCCCAATAGGCCTCTTTTCCAATTCCCACCGGTGTGACAGGACCCACCCCTGTGATCACCACTCGTTTATGATAATTCCTCACCCTCATCTCCTCCAGAAATTATTTTTTTTATTTTCATTGATTGACCTCGTATTTGTCAAGACCGAAACAATATTATATATGTTACTGAAACGGGAGGGTTGACCGTGGATCACTTTCATTGAATTGGATAGTCGTAAGGATAAGATAAGTCAGTCGTGTGTTGTTGGACTCGATCGACGCTCAAAGAGAAAAAAAGTTGACATGCTATTTGTTTAGAAATATAAATTTCATTTAAGTTCCTGAAAAATGGAAACGGTACAGGTGGATCAATGATCGGTTTTCAGAATCGCGCTCACTTTCTTCTTTTTCTATGTTTTTTCCTTATCTCTGCTTGCCTTCCAAGCAAGAAATGGACGGTCGGCACAACGGCGACCCTATTAGATGAAGTCGCCAAGGCCTCTTATCGGCAATCAGACCTGAGAATCCTCCGAGAGGGAATGCCTGCTTATCTCATGTTGATCGACGGATTGGTTCAGGCCATTCCGGATAATGAACAATTACTGATCGCGGCGGCCCAGAGTTATTCCTCTTTTGCATCCCTCTTTGTGGAGGAAGAAGATAAGGAATATGCGAATCTCCTCTACGAAAGGGGAAAACGCTATGCCTTAAAATCTCTTGAGAGAAGAGGGTTAAAGGACCCTCTCCAGAGACCTTTCGATGGATTTAAAGAAGGGCTGACTCGTTTGGGGAAAAAAGACGTCCCTTACCTATTTTGGACAGCCACCTGCTGGGCGAATTGGATCCGCCTGAACATGGATTCGATGGAGGCGATAGCTGAATTGCCGAGGGTGGAATGGATGATGAGAAGGGCTTTGGAGCTCGATGAGGGATATTACTATGGCGGCCCCCATCTCTTCATGGGAATATGGTTTGCCTCCCGACCGAAAATCGCCGGAGGAGATCTCAACAAAGCTCGGGAACATTTTCTCAAAGCCTTGGATCTTGGACAAGGGAATTTTTTAATGGCTTATGTCTATTATGCGAACTTTTACGCACGAAAAACAATGGATAAAGACCTTTTCACCTCCATCCTTCAAAAAGTCATAGAGGCTCCTGTGGATCCTTCACCAGAATTAATCCTTGTCAATACCGTGGCCAAAAAACAGGCAAAAGAGTTGCTCAGCCATACAGATGAATATTTTGAATAGGAGAGAGACCATGGTTAAAAGAACCGCCATCAACGTATTAGTACTCACTCTATTCCTATTTCTTTTTTTTAACCCAGTCGATGAGGTATCGGGGAAGAGCGTTCTGATCAAAATGGGTACCCTCGCTCCAGAGGGAAGCTCCTGGATGAAAACCTTCCAGACCCTTAACACCGAGGTCATGAAAAAAACGGAAAACAAAGTTCAGTTTAGGATTTATCCTGGCGGGATCTTAGGGGATGAGATGGATATGCTTCGAAAGCTGAAGATCGGCCAAATTCAAGGCGTTGCGCTCACTTCTGCAGGACTCTCAACACTCTTTAAAGAAATGGATGTCCTACAGGTTCCTTTTCTTTTTCAATCGTATGAAGAAGTCGATATGATTTTAAAAAAAATGGTTTCTTTTTTTCAAAAAGGGTTTGAGGACAACGGATATGTCCTCTTGGGTTGGTCAGAGGCAGGATTTGTCTATCTCATGTCTACCCTTCCCGTCTCCAGTGTAGCTGACCTTAAGAAGGCAAAGGTATGGATTTGGGAAGAATCGCCAATGTCCAAAGCCATTTTCGATGAGGCTGGAGTGAAGGCCATTCCACTCACTGTCCCCGATGTTTTGGTGGGACTTCAAACCGGGTTGGTGGATGTGGTTTATGCCCCTCCGTCAGGAGCCATTTCTCTTCAGTGGTTCACAAAGATCAAATATCTCACCGATTTCCCTTTGGTTTATTTAGCAGGCGGGGTCGTCGTAAAAAAGGATATCTTTAAACAAATCCCTCCGCCCTCACAGAATTTCATTCTGGAAAGTTTTCAACAACATCTGGACCAATTGAAGGCCGTTACGCGAAACGAAAATCGAGATGCCATTCGGGTCATGGTTAAAAATGGGGTTAAGATCATCACCCCACCCAAGGATCAAATCGATGAATACAAGAGATTGTCAAAAAAAGCTATGGACCATATCAGCGGACAGACCTTTTCTAAAAAAGTCTTAGATGAAATCACCTTTTTCCTCGAAAGTTATCGAAGGGGAGGAAAACCATGA
>JACAEV010000176.1 GCA_013388645.1 Syntrophaceae bacterium
AAAATGGGCGAGATAGACATCGCGAATCGCCCAAGGATGATTTGGATCTTTTGCCTCATAAAGCACTCCCTGGCGAAAAAAAGTAAGCTGATAGCCAAAACCTTTTTTTGAGGAATCTGCGAGATTACCAGTAAAGTACCACCATTCTGTGCGGAATTCTGGATGAGATCCGTGATCCCTTGGAAAAACCCATTTCCAGGGGTCAATCGCTTGCTTCCAATCGTTCGCATAAGCGATGAGGATATTTCCATAACCGAAATATCCCATCACTACTAAAAAGGATAATAGATTCAAGAGAGATTTTTTAAAATAACCCTTCATGATGGATACGTCACCCTCAAACGATGAAAATGAAGTCTATAGGTTACGGTTACGAAGCTCGCTTGGTTTACCGTCAAAGGGTTACGTCAATTGTTTAAGCCAAATAACCTAACCAGCGGACGATACGGGCATCGTTACCTTTACCGTGAAACGAAACCTTTCATGTTCCGACTAATCTTTTATCTACTCCTCTCGCATCTGAATCTGAGGATACGTTCGATACACCCTCCAAATGGGATAAGCCGCCGCACCGAAACTGGCAAGGATGGTTGTCACCCCTGTCAAAAGATAGGGTTGCAACGCAAGGTAATAAAAAATGGTCCAGTTAAAGCTTCGGATATTGATGACTTTGATGAGGAGGACGGCGAGCATGGTGCCGACAGCCATACTGAAGAAAAAGCTCACCAATCCCATTCCAAGGCCTTCCATCAAAGTCATCTTGGCCACCTGTCCAGTTGAAAAACCGAGAGCACGATAGATGCCGAATTCCCGGCTTCGTTCAATGAAAAGGGTGAGTAACGCTCCTGCAATGCCAAAAAAGGCGACGACAATGGCAATGGCCCGCATCGAACGGGTGATCGCAAATGTCGTGTCAAATACTTCAAGAATATTTTCATGAAGCTGGGCTCCAGTTAATACAGGAAGACCTCTCACCTCCGCCCTCTTTCTCACTTCCTGGAGAAGCTCAGCCCGACGGGGGTTGTCAGGATCGATAAAGATGCCAATATTGTTGAGGGTTCGGTCTCCGAAGGTTTTAAGGAAGGTGGATCGGTCCATCATCACCAACCCATGCTCTGTTGTATAATCATAGAAAATGGCTCCCACCTTAAACTCCGTTGGTCCTTGGATGCCCTCCAGAGTAATGGTCTCCCCCGACTTTACTCCGAAACGGCGAGAAAAACTCTCAGAGACGATGACCCCTCCCTTTTTTACCAATGCCCAATTCTCGTTTCCTCCTTTCAACCAACCGAATCGGGCATACTTCTCTAAGACTGAGGCATCCACGGCACTCACGTTGATGGAGGTGTTGCGGTAGAGGGTTTGAACATTCCGATAAGGATGGATCCCACCGAGTCCTTCGATTTTTCGGATCTCTTCATAGAAATCTTCAGGGACTTCTGCTTCAATAATTTTCCCAATATAGAGGTCTCCACGAATCTGGGTCCCCATCCACCAGATCAGGGATTGACGAAAACTTCCGATCATGGAACCCAGGCCAATGGACATGGATAGGGAGATCATGAAAGCAGCGATCGCCACTCCGGTTCTCCCTAAGTTCTGACGAATATTTCCTGCGGCAACTTTTCCAGGAAGCTTTCCCAGTGTTCCAAGGATCCTTCTTAAGACAGGATGGAGATAGACTAAAACGACTCCGGTCAGAAGGCTTACGCCGAGAACAAAACCGAACACCCCAGCGAAGCCCACATAGATGTGGGTCTCCGGAAGGAGAAAAAGGACCAAGCTGATCAGGAGAGTCAGTAGACCTGCCATGGCTGCCCTTCTGGCTTTTCGCGTGCTCTCACGGCTGGCAACTCGGCCGCTCAGGGCTTTAATGGGATCTGTCCGAATGAGCTCGATGAGAGGAAAGGCTCCCCCCAACAGACTGGCACTGCATCCTAATGCCACTCCAAAGATGGGAATCCAATTCGACCATGCAACAGGTTCTGGCCGTAGGAAGAAATAGAGATTGCTGATGCTATTGCCGATGAGGCCCGTGAGAAAGCGGGTCAGGAAATAGCCAATCAGACCTCCGAGGGCACCTCCGATGATACCGAGGATGAAAATTTCCGAGAGAAAGGCCGCAAGGATTTCGATACGATTTGCACCGAGGCTTCTTAGAATCCCTGTATCGCGGCGCCGGCTAACCACCGTGAACATGGCTGTGTTGTAAATGAGGAAGATCCCAACAAATAAAGCTAAAAGAGAGAGGGCTTCGAGGTTGAGGCGGAATGCCTGAAGCATACCAGAGAACGTCTCACTCCTCTGACGGGACGATTGAACGAGAAAACCTTTTCCCCATCGAGAACTAAACCCAGATTCATCAGATAGAATCAGGTCGACCTGATCGATATAACCTTGGATCTGAAAGAGTTTTTGAGCATGACCGATATCCATGAGCACCAATGGCTCCCCAGAGGGATTGGGGAAATAACCTTTAATATGAAGAGGACCCTTCGCGGTTTCGACGATTTTATTCGAAGCAATTCCAAGTTCTGCTTTCAGATCATGATCGATTAATATTGCCTTCTCGTCGAGAAGGAAAGACAGGAGGTTCTCCGGATCATCCGTTTTTCTTTCAAGAAATTCAACCTTTGCAATCTCTGGACGAATGGTCCTATCTAAAAATGGATCGATCCCAAGGAGACGGACGACCTCTCCATGGCCGAGGCGCAAGCGACGATCAA
>JACAEV010000138.1 GCA_013388645.1 Syntrophaceae bacterium
TGACTTACGAAGGGGCTCGCAGTATCACTGGACCGTACCTGGCACTCCTCGGAGCAAGTGGAACGGTAGTAGGGATCGTTGCAGGTTTTGGGGAGTTGATCGGTTATGCCCTGCGCCTTGTCTCCGGTTATATCAGCGATCGGACAGGAAAATACTGGACGGTTACACTCTTTGGATATTTCGTCAACCTGTTGGCTGTTCCTCTTCTTGCCTTGGCAGGACGCTGGGAGATTGCTGCAGTTTTAATGATTGCGGAGCGAATGGGAAAAGCAATTCGTAATCCTTCGCGGGACGTGATGCTTTCGCATGCCACCCAGAGCATAGGGCGTGGTTGGGGTTTCGGATTGCACGAGGCCATGGATCAGATTGGCGCAATCCTCGGTCCGCTGATCGTTGCCGGAGTCCTCTATTTTAATGGAGGTTATCGGATAAGCTTCGCTATTCTACTCGTGCCCGCTCTTTTGGCGTTGGCTGTGCTTCTTGTGGCACGAGCGCTCTATCCCCGTCCCCGCGATTTGGAGGTTACCTCTTTCGAATTAAAAACAGGAGGATTTTCACGCATATTCTGGCTCTATCTCGCTGCGGTCTCCTTGATTGCCGCAGGCTATGTCGATTTTCCCCTGATCTCTTTCCATTTTGAGAAACTATCCGTGGTTCCTAAAGTCTGGATACCGGTTTTTTATGCGGTGGCAATGGGAATGGATGCTCTTTCAGCTCTTTTCTTTGGTCGTCTGTTCGACCGAATAGGTCTCTCCATTCTAATTGTCGTTTCCTTGCTCTCTTCCCTTTTTGCCCCTCTTGTTTTCCTGGGAGGATTTCATTTGGCCCTTATTGGGATGGCTCTATGGGGTGTGGGGATGGGGGCACAGGAATCGATTATGCGGGCTGCCATGGCAGAAATGGTCCCGATCAACAAGCGGAGCACCGCCTATGGGATTTTTAATGCAGGGTTTGGTTTCTCTTGGTTCTTAGGGAGTGCGTTCATGGGAATCCTTTATGATGTTTCGATTTCATCTCTTATCGTATTTTCTGTCGTGATGCAACTTGCCTCTATTCCTTTTTTCATTTTGATCAGAAGAAGGCCGAGATGATTTTTGGGGTGAGCCGAGATGGATTCGAAATCCCAGCATCAAATGAAGCGATCTTTACGCGAAGCGTTTGAATACCGCGGTTGCCTGATCTGCCAGGTGTTGGACAGGGAAGAGTCCGATTTTATGGCCACTTTGCAGTACCAGGCATTTAAGGAAGAAAAGGTGCGCCAGGACGTGGTCTTGGCAAATGGTTACTGTAATTTCCACTTTCACCAGATGGCTCGAATGGCAAGTCCGACAGGAATGGCTATATTAACAAAGGAATTGATCGATGTGGAGATCAAAGAAATTGAAAGGGATTCTTTTGGAGAAGCTTTGAGAGTAGACTGTCCGGTCTGCAAGTATGTGGGCGAAAGGGAAGAGTCCTGCATAAAGGAATTCAGGGATTTCCTTTCTGAAAAGTCCTTTCAGAAAGAATACGAAGCAACGGATGGACTATGCCGGATTCATTTGAAAAGGGTCCTAAATATGCTGGAACAAAGTGAGTTGCATCAATTTATACTTGCCTCCCATTTAATGCATTTGAAACTTTTGAAGGTGCAATTAGAGACCTTTATCTCAAAAGGGAGATCCACAAGAGATTTCAAGGAGGAAAAAGATTCATGGTGGGTTGCCATCGAGAAGATGGCGGGTAAGAAGGGATTAAAGGTTTTCTGACCGTTAGTCACTTTCATTGCAATCGGTAGTCTTACCTCCAAGATAAGTGGGGCATGCATCTAAGAGTCGAATGAAATAAACGAGTCTCCGAAGCTTTAGAAAGCGGTTGATGAATAGGATGAGAAACATTTCTCGTCGGGGGAAAAGGCAATGTATGGGCTTTAAACCTATTGTTCTATTCATTTAAAGGTATCCACTTTAAAGCTTTATCGACTTGTCCATCTGTTTTAAAAAGTGATCAACAGTTTGAAAGTTAAAAAGTAATTCTATTGACAAAATTTACGATTAGTCTTATAAACGTAGTTAATAGGGTTCCTCGGTAGGTGAGGCTCCCGCGAGACACACAGGCCACTGCCCGGAAACTTCGAGAGAAGTTTGTCGAACAGGTTGACCAAGCATTCCCGGCTTAAGGGTTTGCTCAATGTGGCTGAGGCTATTCGACCTCTTACGGTACGCGGTGCCAAAGCTTGAACGAGTGGGGAAAGCAAATCGATTTGAGATCGGGCAACCATCAAGGGTTGTCAGATTCAAAGTTAAACCATTCCCCCTCGTGGAATGGTTTTTTTATTTCTATTCCCCAGTTCAATTCGGTGCCCAAAGGAAATTATATGGAAACAGACACACAGGAACCTCCAGGTAAGGGAGATTCAAGCGTCACAGCGCGGAAAAGGCAGAGGTGATCTAAAAGGGTTACCCCCTCCTATCGTTTCACCCCTTTGCTTTTTCCACGAAATTCATCGTGACGAAAGCGAGGGGCGGAAACGGGAACTGCTTATTTAATAATACACTGCTCTCCAATAGCGATCCCACTTCTTAGCCCCCAATTAAGTCAAAATTCATTTCGGTGGTATTTTTTTCTGGTACCAACACACTATTCGGGGCATAGAACCGTCCCCTAAATGAAGGGCAGTAGGTATGGTCTGATGAAGATGAAAAATAGGGTGATTTCAATAATTCGCCTGTTCCATGTGGACTCTGCCATGTGGAAATCAGTGGCCGATAAGATATCCCTTTTCTTCGTTAAGGAAAAAGTGAGTCCCCTTCTTCCAAGAACGAATGGGAATGGGAGCAGACTCATAGAGATATGCGCAATGTCTTCCTATGAGGCATTGAGAAGCCTATCGACTTCGGATCAGGGCCTCAAGATAAGTCAGGTAGAATTGCTCCAGGAAGAGTTTGGCCCCAACGAGATCAGCCGGGGAAAAAGAATTAGCTTTCTGTCAGAAATTCTTCGGAGGTTTAAAAATCCGCTGGTTATTCTGCTTCTGATCATCTCCGTCGTTTCTTTAATCATGGGAGACCTTAAGTCAACTTCGGTAGTGGGAGGAATGATTTTAATCAGCGTATTTCTTGCCTATTTTCAGGAAACGAGATCGAACAGAGCGGTCGAAAAGCTGCAGGCCCTTGTGCAGACGAATTCAAACGTCATCCGGGAAGGAAAAGAGATGGAAATTCCTATGTCCGAACTCGTTCCCGGAGATATCTTACTTCTCGAAGCTGGAGCGTTAATCCCCGCCGATATCAGACTGATCAGCGCTAAAGATTTTTACATCCACCAATCTGCGCTCACCGGGGAATCGATGCCTGTCGAAAAAAACGCTGGACCCTGCTCCATGGCTGGCAAGGGGATACTGGAACTTCAGGATGCCTGCTTTATGGGAAGCAGTGTGCTGAGTGGCACTGCAAAGGGGGTCGTAGTCAATACCGGCTCCAGAACCTATTTCGGTTCGCTTTCCAAAAGTCTCGCCTCTCAGAGGGGTTTGACCAGTTTTGATAGGGGGATCGCAGGTTTCACCTGGTTGATGATCCGCTTTATGTTCGTGATGGTCTGCGTTGTTTTTTTTATTATCGGATTGACGAAAGGCAACTGGATGGAGGCCCTCATGTTCGGGCTTGCCGTGGCCGTGGGATTGACCCCGGAGATGTTGCCAATGATCGTTACGGTCAATCTCGCCAAAGGTGCCCGTGCGATGTCAAAAAAGAAAGTGATTGTCAAGCGGTTGAATTCCATCCAAAATTTTGGCGCTATCGATATTCTCTGTACGGATAAGACAGGTACGATCACCCAAGACAGGGTCGTGCTTGAAAGATATGTCGATGTGACCAACCGAGAAAGCGATGATGTCCTTCGTTACGCCTACATGAACAGTTACTACCAGACAGGACTGCGAAATTTACTGGACCGGGCCATCCTGTCGCACACCGAATTCGAAGTGGAGCGGAGCTGCCGAAAAGTCGATGAAATCCCTTTCGATTTTTCACGAAAGAGGATGTCGGTGGTTGTTGAGTATGAGGGAGATCACGTGCTCATTTGCAAAGGAGCGGTGGAAGAGGTGTACAAAGTTTGCCGGTATTATCAGGTGGATGATGAGATTCACCCATTGATTGACATGATCAAATATGATCTGATGGAAGAGTATCAATCTCTCAGTGAGGATGGTTTTCGGGTGTTGGCCGTCGCCTACAGGGAATTCCCTGAAAGTAAGGAAATCTTCTCCGTAGAGGACGAGAGTGAATTGATTTTATTAGGATACATTGCCTTTTTTGATCCACCAAAAGATTCAGCAGTGGTGGCCTTACAGAATTTAAGCAGAATGGGTGTCTCTGTGAAGATTCTAACTGGTGACAATGAGCTGGTAGCGAAAAAAGTGTGCAGAGATGTAGGCATCCCTTCTGAAAGCCTGTTGACCGGAGAACAACTCCAAAGGGCGACCCCAAACCAGCTTGAGGATTGGGTCGAGACCACCACGATTTTTGCTCGTCTCTCGCCGTCGCAGAAAGAAGAAATCATTCAAGCTCTGCAACGTCGTGGCCATGTCGTTGGATTCCTTGGAGACGGTATTAACGACACCTTGGCCATGAAGAAGGCGGATGTTGGAATTTCTGTAGACACCGCAGTTGATGTCGCCAAGGAGTCTTCGGATATCGTCCTGCTTGAAAAATCCCTCCATGTTCTTGAAGATGGTATCGAAGAGGGAAGAAAAGTCTTTGGAAATATTATCAAATATATCCGCATGGGGGCAAGTTCGAATTTCGGCAACATGTTCAGTGTGGTTGGTGGAAGTTATTTCTTGCCTTTTCTGCCCATGGCGCCCATTCAGATCCTTCTGAACAATCTCTTATACGACATTTCGCAGGTCGGCATCCCCACAGACAAAGTTGATCCTGAATTTACAGAGACCCCGCGTAAATGGAATATTGGCAATATCAAGAAATTTATGATCATGATCGGTCCCATGAGTTCTATTTTCGACTATGCGACTTATTTCTTGATGCTCTTTTTCTTTAAATGTCACCAATTCGTCAAACCCAATATTCTGCCGGAGATGAAAGTATATTATGAGAACCTATTTCATACGGGTTGGTTTGTTGAATCCATTCTGACACAGACGATGATCGTCCACATTATCAGAACGAGAAAAATTCCCTTCTTTCAGGGCGCTGCCAGCCCAGGACTCCTTATTACAACATTCCTTGTCATGGCGATTGGAGCTTTTTTGCCTTATTCGCCTTTTGCTGAGACCTTTGGATTTGTGCCGCTTCCTGCTGTCTACTGGTTGTGGATATTTGGTTTTCTTTTAACCTATGCGGTTTTAACGCACACTGTTAAGGTATGGTTTTTCAATAAATACGGGGTGGATTGAGATGAAAAGTATTCTCGATGCATTACAGGAAGGTAGACTAATTGAGTTACCGGATAACAA
>JACAEV010000109.1 GCA_013388645.1 Syntrophaceae bacterium
ATTTCCCTTGACAAAAAAACCCTATTATTTTAGTATCGCATTCGACATTGTGAGAGTTGTCACATAGAAAATATCATTTCGAAATCAAGTTTCAAAGTATCATAAACAACCTCTTGAAAATTATCTGAAAAGAAAGGGGGGATTTTGAAACTAAAAAGCAAAAATTGCTTTAAATTTATATGATTAACTTTTTTTGAAGGTAAATCTTAACAAAATTAATCAAAAAAGAAAGGGGGATTACTAAACATGCCATTTACGATTACGAAAAAATATAACGAAGCAGACCCGAGAAAAATTCCAGATTGGCAGGTTGCTGATATCGCTGAAGAAACAATGCCTACAGTTGACGAGTGGCGCGATAAACTGGGCCTTAAGAAGGATGAAATCATTCCTTATGGAAGGCTATGTAAACTCGATTTCATTAAGGTTATCGACCGTTTAAAAGATAGGCCAGACGGGAAGTATATTGAGGTTACTGCCATTACTCCAACCCCATTAGGAGAAGGTAAGACAACCACAAGTATGGGTCTTATGCAGGGACTTGGCAAAAGAGGGAAAAATGTTGGAGGTTGTGTCCGTCAACCTTCAGGCGGACCGACGATGAATATTAAGGGAACAGCTGCAGGAGGAGGAAAAGCCCTTCTCATTCCAATGACGGAATTCTCTCTCGGTCTTACCGGTGATATCGACGCAATCACCAATGCTCACAACCTGGCAATGGTGGCTTTGAATGCCAGGATGCAACACGAGCGAAATTACGATGATGCAGAACTTGCCAAACGTAATTTAAAACGTCTCGATATTGATCCTACCAATATTGAAATGGGCTGGGTTATGGATTTTTGTGCCCAGGGTTTGCGGAATATTGTCATGGGTCTTGGAGGTAAGATGGATGGCTTTCTCATGCAATCCAAATTTGGCATTACTGTGAGTTCGGAGCTCATGGCGACCCTCTCCATCGTAAGGGATCTCAAAGACCTTCGTGAGAGACTTGGAAAAATCATTGTTGCCTATGATAAGAAAGGCAAACCTGTTACCACAACCGATCTTGAAGTGGCAGGTGCGATGTGTGCTTTTATGCGAACCACCATTAACCCTACCCTGATGTGCACCATCGAATACCAGCCTTGTCTGGTCCATGCCGGTCCCTTTGCCAATATTGCTGTAGGTCAATCATCCATTATTGGCGACCGCATGGGTTTAAAGATGTTTGATTACCATGTCACCGAGAGCGGTTTTGCAGCGGACATTGGTTTTGAGAAGTTCTGGAATGTGAAATGCCGATTGAGTGGCCTGAAACCTAACGTTTCGATACTAACAACTACCATCAGGGCCTTAAAGATGCACGGTGGTGGACCCGCTGTCGTCGCTGGGCGACCCCTTCCTGATGAATATGCAAAGGAAAACCTGGCCCTTCTTGAAAAAGGTATCGTCAATATGACCCATCTCATTGGGGTCATTAGAAAATCAGGGATCAGTCCAGTCGTCTGCATCAATGCTTTCCATACGGATACAAAAGATGAGATTGCCCTGGTTCGAAAATATGCGGAACAGGCGGGAGCTCGCTGTGCAGTCTCAGAACACTGGTTAAAAGGGGGAGACGGTG
This sequence comes from Syntrophaceae bacterium, assembly GCA_013388645.1. Classification (GTDB taxonomy): domain Bacteria; phylum Desulfobacterota; class BSN033; order BSN033; family UBA1163; genus UBA1163. The sequence continues at coordinate 1,607 of JACAEV010000109.1, forward strand.
CATTGGAGCTTGCCGATGTGGTGATGGAAGCTTGTAACGATAAGGTCGATTTCAAGTTCCTTTACCCCCTTGAAACGCCGCTCAGACAACGAGTTGAAATTATTGCCAAGGAAGTTTACGGAGCAGATGGCGTCTCCTGGACACCGGATGCTGAGGCCAAGGCAAAACGGCTTGAAGCCGACCCCAATTTCAGGGATTTTACTACGATGATGGTTAAGACTCATTTGAGCCTTTCTCATGATCCAACAAAGAAAGGAGTCCCTAAGGGTTGGATTTTGCCTGTCCGTGATGTTTTGATTTTTGCCGGTGCAAAGTTCCTTTGCCCAATGACAGGAACCATCAGTTTAATGCCAGGAACCAGTTCTGACCCTGCTTTCAGAAGAATCGACGTCGATGTCAATACTGGCAAAGTGATGGGGCTGTTCTAAGTCATTTTAAATCCCCACTCCCTATTTCTGACCCTCAGTGGAGAGGAATCAAGGGGGTGGGGATTTTCATTTAAATCACTATTTTTATCTATTTCAATTTGAAATTGGAAATTTTTTTGTTAAAGGAAGGAGGGAAGAAAAAAGATGACGGCAAAATTAATCAATGGAAATGAAGTGGCTCAACAGATTCGAGAAGAGTTGAAACAGGAAGTCATCCAATTAAAAGAAAAATACAATGTCGTCCCAGGATTGGTCACCATTCTCGTAGGTGAAAACCCTGCTTCGGTGAGCTATGTCACGGCAAAGCAGAAAACTTCCAAGGAATTGGGTTTTTATTCCATTCAGGATAATCAACCGGCTACGATAACCGAAGAAGAATTACTGAAATTAATTGATAAATATAACAAGGATCCTAAGATCCATGGTATTCTTGTTCAACTTCCGCTTCCCAAGCACATCAACGAGACCAAAGTTCTCTATGCCATTGATCCAAAGAAGGATGTGGATGGGTTCCACCCCGTTAACGTGGGAAAATTGATGATCGGTGAAGCGGATTATCTCCCCTGTACCCCTGCAGGAATTCAACAGCTTTTGATTCGATCTGGTGCGAAGATTGACGGTGCAGAGGTGGTGGTCGTAGGAAGGTCAAATATTGTGGGAAAACCCATTGCTAATATCCTTCTCCAAAAACAGAAAGGCGCCAATGCCACTGTGACCATTTGCCATACTGGTACAAAAGACATGACCTTTCATACGAAGAGAGCCGATATCCTCATCGTAGCGGCTGGGAAACCCAAAGCCATTACTGCGGACATGGTCAAAGAAGGCGCGGTGGTCATTGA
>JACAEV010000193.1 GCA_013388645.1 Syntrophaceae bacterium
ATTCCATTTTGATCGTAATGCTGCTCGATCGCCGCCGCAACCGTTCTTCCTAAACCTATTCCATAAGACCCCGTAATCATCAGTTTTTCCTTTCCCTGATTGTCTAAATATGTTGCTCCCATGGACTGACTATATTTAGTTCCCAACTTGAAAGTATGACCTACCTCAATCCCTTTATCCATGCGGGTCTCTCCCCCACAAAGAGGGCAGTGATCTCCAGGAGAGAATTTTCGAATGTCCACATATTGAGATGCTTTAAAATCCCTGTCTGTATTGACGTTTACCAGATGGGTATCTTTTTCATTGGCTCCAGTAACGAAGTTGACCATCTCCTGGATGTCCAGATCGGCGAGTATAGGAATGGAGAGACCGATAGGGCCAGCGAATCCTTTGGGAGCGTGGGTGATTTCTTCCACTGTCTCCTCCGTTGCCAATTGAATTTTTTCCGAACCCCATATAGCCTTTAGCTTCTTTTCACTGATCTCATGGTCTCCTCGAACCAGAGCGGCTACACATCCTCTGTCGGATTCGAAAATAAGGGTTTTTACCAAGTCCTTTGATAAAACGTTGAGGAACTGAGTCACCTCTTCCACCGTGCGTTGATTCGGAGTCAGGACTTTTTGCAGGGGCTTGAAAAGGATTGGATCATTAGACCCGCTCGTCTTTTTCGGTCTTCTGAATTCCGCCTTTTCTATATTCGCTGCATAGGCGCAATGAGTACAACTGACGATGGTTTCCTCCCCGGTTTCGGCCAGGACCATGAATTCATGAGAGAATGACCCACCGATGAGACCGCTCTCAGCCTCTACCACCCTAAATTTTAAACCACACCGTGTAAAGATACGCTTATAAGCTTCGACCATCTTCTGGTAACTTTCATCCGCTCCATTTTCATCCACATCGAAACTGTAAGCATCTTTCATGATAAACTCACGAGCCCTCATCACACCAAATCTGGGCCGGATCTCGTCCCTGAATTTGGTCTGGATCTGATAGAGATTGAGTGGCATCTGTCGATACGATCGAATTTCCTTTCGGGCGATATCTGTGATGACCTCCTCGTGAGTGGGCCCCAAACAACAGTCTCGATTGTGTCGATCCTTAAATCTTGCGAGTTCACTGCCATATTCTTCCCACCGATGGCTCTCTTGCCAAAGCTCCGCGGGTTGGACAAAGGGTAGTAATACCTCAATGGCACCCGCTCGGTTCATTTCCTCCCGGATGATCGCTTCCACCTTTCGAATCGATCGAAGTCCCAAGGGGAGGTAAGAATAAACGCCGGAGGTCAGCTTTCGGATCATCCCCGCTCTCAGCATCAGTTGGTGACTGGGGACTTCTGCCTCCGAAGGGACCTCTTTTAAGGTCGGCAGCAGATATTGTGAATATCGCATTCCCATTCCTCCTTATCGATTTAGACCATCAGATCGATATCCACTTCTTGATTTTTCTTTCCATCTAATATATATAAATTTCTCACAAATGAGAAGATTGGCTCCTACCCAAGGGTTGACCCTTTTTTTCTTACTCGGCTTGATTTGCTTAACACTTGTCTTTCGAGACCGAATTCCACTCTGGCGTTCTTTACTCCTCAATTATGCCATGTTATTAGGTCTTCTCTTTGTCCTGATGTTATCCTCCAATCGAAAAGGGGTAAGGAAGACCATCACCTTCATCCAACATTTTTCTCCAATTCTATTTGTTGTATTCGTCTATGAGTCTCTGGGTAATTTGATCCAATATCTTCAACCGGATATCGACCACGCGTTAATGAAAATTGATTTTTTAATTTTTGGGGTCCATCCGACTTTATGGATGCAGCAATGGATCGTCCCGTGGTTTACCGATATCATGTCGTTGGCTTACCTCAGCTATTACTTCATTCCGGTCGTTTTCATTGCCGTTCTTTATCTGAAAAATCGGGGGATGGAGTTTGACCAGTCCATTTTTATCTTGACCTTTGGGTACTATATTTCTTTTATTGGTTACATCCTCTTCCCTGCCATTGGTCCTCGTTATGCAATGGATCATCTCTACTCCATCCCTCTGGAGGGAAGCTTTATCACCGATTTTGTCAGAGATACGCTGAATGCCTTAGAGCATAACAAGCGGGATTGCATGCCCAGTGGCCACACTCAAATGGTGCTGATCGTTCTTTTCTTGGCTTATCGGTATGAAAAGGTCCTCTTCTATATCCTCCTCCCCATCGTCTGTGGCCTTATCCTCTCCACCGTTTACCTGCGGTACCATTATGTCATCGATTTAATGGCGGGTGGGGCATTGGCTATCGGGTGTGTGATTTTTGGAACTCTGCTTCATCAATGGTGGTCTCCAATTTCCCCTCAGAGTTGAACCTCATAAATCCGATAGGTTTTATATCGTCTTCCCCCCATGGCCTCAATTCCGTGTTGCATGAGGACATTTTCTTCAAGAATCCATGAACATTCTGCTTTATGATAACCCTTCTTAATTCCATTTCTAAATGTTTCAATATAGAGGAGCCCTTCAACCCCTTTCTTCTGATAATGGTGTTTGATCCCTAAGAGCATGACTCGAATCTTGTCAATTTTTTTTGAATAGTAAAGGAACTTGAACACCCCGAGAAGGCCAATCTTTCCGTTGAGGTGTTTGAGAACCATATTGTAATCGGGGAGGGAGACTGAGAAACCAATCGGCTCTTCTTCCCAATAAGCGAAAAGGACCAACTCTGGAACCACTAAGGGTTTTAATTCCTTTGCCAGGAGGTTGATCTCTTCATCTGTCAGTGGAACGAAGCCCCAATTTCGACTCCACGCCTGATTGTAGATCTCCTTGATAATCTTAAGTTCCTCATTCAGACGGCGAAGTTGAATGGGCCGAACGTGAAGTTGAGGCTCCCTTTTTCTCAGCCTCTGGGTGATGCGATCCAGACGGTCCAAGAGAAAAGAGGATTCCTCCAGCAGGAAGGCATAAAGATCCATCCTTTTTTTTAACCCAAATTCTTCCAACAGAGAGGGGTAATGAGGGGGATTGTAAGGCATCATCAAACAAGGAGGAGAGTCGAATCCTTCAATGAGCAGACCACACTCATCATTGGTGGAAGGATTCATCGGGCCAGCCATCTTCTCCATTCCATGCGATTTGAGCCAGTCTGCAATCTTTCGGAGGAGCCGTTGTGCTACCTCCCTCTCTGGAATAGATTCGAAGAATCCGAAGAAACCTACTTTCTCTTGGTGAAATTCAATATAGTGGTGATCGATGATTCCCGCAATTCTTCCGACGGGTTTTCCACCTTGGCGGGCGAGAAAGAAGATCATCTCCGCATGGGAGCGAAAGGGATGCTTTGGACTAAATTTCAATAGCAGGTCTTTCGTGAGGGGGGGGACCCAGTATCGATCGCCCCTATAAATCTCCCCGGGAAATCGGATGAAGGTCAAGAGGTCTTTTTGATTTTTCACTTCCTCAATCTGTAGCTCTGGTCTTGCCATGCCATGGATTTCCTTCAAATCACCCCCAATTGGGTTCCTACCTTTTTAAAGGCGTCTAAAACCTTATCCAATTGCTCTTCGGTATGGGTCGCCATATAACTCGTCCGGAGCAGTTCCCTGCCCGGAGGCACTGCAGGACTGACGACGGGATTGACAAAGACGCCATGTTCGAAGAGGGACTTACACATCTCATAGACTTTCATGTTGTCCCTAATAATAATGGGGACGATGGGGGTTTCGCTGGTGCCGGTATCGTAACCCAGTTCCTTATAGCTTTTAAGCATCTTATGAGTATTTTTCCAGAGCTGAGTTCTCAATTGGGGCTGTTCTTCGATGATGTCTAGGGCAGTACTGACCGAAGCCACTAAAGAAGGCGGGAGGCTGGCGCTGAAAATCATCGAACGGCCGACATGTTTGATGAAATCGATCACCTCCTTTGAGCCTGCGACAAATCCTCCGATGGCGGCGAGGGATTTACTATATGTTCCCATAATCAGATCCACCTGATCCTCCAGATTGAAATGCTCTGCCGTACCTCTCCCTCCTGATCCTAAGACTCCTATGGAGTGGGCATCGTCCACCATCACCCTCGCCTCGTAGGCTTTCGCTAATTTAACAATATTTGGAAGGTCAGCGATGTCTCCCTCCATGCTAAAAATACCATCCACGATGATCAATTTACCTTTATCTTTTGTTGCCTCGAGGATTCTTTCCAGGTCGTTCATATCATTATGGCGGTATTTTTTCACCTGTCCAAAAGAGAGACGACAGCCATCGATGATGCTGGCGTGATCATATTTGTCAATGATGGCCACATCGTTCCGCCCGAGAAGGGCGGAAATGGTTCCCAGATTCGTCTGATAACCCGTGGCGAAGACGAGAGCAGCCTCCGTTCGAAAGAAACGGGCGAGCTTCATCTCCAACTCTTCGTGGATTTCAAGATTTCCGTTGAGAAATCTCGACCCGGCACAGCCGCTTCCAAATTTTTCGATGGCCTTGATGGCCGCTTCCTTCACCCGAGGATGATTGGTGAGGCCGAGGTAGTTATTGGAGCCGATCATGATCACTCGTTTTCCATTGACCACCACTTCGGAATCCTGAGCGGATTCAAGCTTTCTGAAGAAGAAGTAGTGGCCACTGGCTCTCAAGCTTTGAGTCGTTCCATAAATTTTCAAGCATTTTTCAAAAACATCCATAGGTCACCTCATGCTCCCTACAACCAATTTTCTTTTTTGTACCATTCGAAGGTTAATCTGGCCCCTTGCTCCAGGGGGACACGGGGTTCAAAACCCAGAGCATTCCTCGCTTTTGTAATATCACAGACCCAATTCCTTTGGAGAATTTCTTCCACCTTCCCTTTGTTGAGGAGAGGAGGTTTCCTGAAGAGTTTAGAAAAATATTCCGAAAAAGAAGCCAGGCTCATAATCATCCATTTCGGAACACGGATGCGATAGGCCTTAACCCCCATCGCCCGAGCGAAGATATCTCCCACTTCTTCCAAAAAATAATCATGCCCGTCAGAAAGGAAATATATTTCTCCGCTGGATTCTTGAGACCGGGCTGCCAATAAGATCGCTTGGATAATATCTTCAATATAACATAAACTAATATGCTGGTCTTCTCCAGAGAGACATGGCTTGATCTTTTTGGAGAGAAGCTTGAAAAAGGTGTAGATGTCCCTTTCCCTTGGCCCATAAACCGCACAAGGCCGTAAAATGATGAGGGGAAGTTCCCGAGCATGGGCAAGGGTTAATTCTTCTCCCATTCGTTTGCTCTGGCCATAGGCCGATACGGGTTCACAATGATCGGTTTCTTTCTTTTTATCTCCATCCCGACATGGACCTGCAGCAGCCTGGCTCGAGAGGTAGATAAATTTTTGGATATGAGGGTTCGTTTCGAGACAGGCATGGATCAAATTTTCTGTTCCAAAAGCATTGACCTGAAAATACGTCTTTTCCGCTATCGCCTTGGTGATCCCTGCCAAGTGGAATATGTGATCGACCCCTTTCACAGCCTCTCTTAAAGAATTTTTATCTAGGCAGTCTCCCCAGGCTACCTCAATAGGAAGGCCTTGAAGCCACTTGAAGGTGCTTGTCTTTCGAAGAAGGCAACGGACGGTTTCCCCACGTTCAAGAAGTGCTTCAACCAGATGGCTTCCAATAAATCCTGTTGCCCCTGTCACCAATGCTCTCAAATGATGATTTCTCCGTTTAAGTTTAAAAATTCTATATATTTCCAACTAATTGTCAAGGAGAATCAAAAAAATCAAGTAATCACTAAGTTACGGGTAAAGAACAGGACCGACAGAGACGCTGGAATGCATCTCCCATAACTGAGAGCTTACAGGATCAAGAACCTTTTCATTTTTTAAATAACTTTAGGCAACCTCTAAAAATGCCATTCCTGCGGAAGCAGGAATCCATAAACTTTTGAAATTACTGGACTCCCGCTGGAGTTTACGCCGCACCTGATACGGGGGGAGTGACGAATTAGGAATGATTAGAGGTTCCCTTTATTTTGTAAACTCCGGAGGGATCCCGATCATTCGAATATCTGTCACTTGATCCAGAAGTGATCCATTTGAGCCTTTATTTCCTAAGTCCAAGTCAGAAATGACCACCCTTCCAATTTTTTCAAATTTTGGCCCCGATTTATTGGCTGTCTGAATTCCCCAAACACTATGGATGACATAATATTGACCTTTATCCTTGCCGAGATAGAGCATGATATGACCTGGTGATCGCAATAGGGTGACCATGGGAGAAGCTTGGTCGAGGAGGGATTGTTTTTCTTTGATGGTCTTCCCCCTTACCAACCCTAATCCAATTCCAATCTTGGCCTGTTCTTTTGAATTTCGAGGCATTTCAATACCAAAGGTCCTAAAAAGAGACCAGAGAAATCCTGAACAGTCTTTTCCACCTCCCTTATCCCCCCAACGGTAGGGGTGGTTTAACATTTTAAAGGCCTGAAGCGCAATATTTTTTTGAGTAAAAGGGAGGGGTCCGATATGGATATCCTTGTCTTCACGGATGTATCCTTCCCGCAGGGTCAAATCACCGCAGGCATCTCGAAATGGGATTGAGATGACATAATAACTCTTGGTCTTTGATGTGTCGCCAGGAAATTCTAACAGGGGATAATGATCCCCCATCTGAGCAGTAAAGGCCAATTGCTGGAAAGATGGGTCTTTGAAAACATGTATTAAATTTCCTGTAACCACCAATCGGTCTTTTTTTTCTTCGTAATCCGTAACCTCCATTTTCTCCTTTGCCATCGCTACATCATGTAAATGAACCCAGCCACGAATGAAGTTAGATTGAACATAGGCCCAGTTTTTGTCTTTGCTGAGGTGGTAGATTCCCACGGATATCCCTGGAGAAAGAGAAGCGTGCTGGAAGCGATCTAACTCATCACGGAGGGCCCGATTGTAGGGCTCCTCCGTCGGGAAGACACGAATATCTGTTCGTTTCACGGTCAGGGCATAAATCAGGCGACCTTGTTTTTGGAAGGATTCTTGATCCATTCTATTTTTTAATCCATTCCAAAAAGGTTCCCCCAAGGACACTTCCCTTTCACCATAACGTCGCTCTTGAACGTTTAAAAAATTTTCCCAATCCTCTTCCAAAAATTGAAGGACCTCCTCCCTTTTCCAATCCTCTTTTAAATCTTTTATTCTGAAAAGATGGAGATCTTGTCTTTTCAGGTTCTCTTCATTCATCTTTTTGATCGCCTCAGGGGATAATAAGATATGGTCTGGGTTTTTTAATTTATTAATCCAATACCACGGCTTTTCTATCTCTGGAACAACATTAGAAATTCGAGGTGAACTGGTTAGGACCTCTGAGATGCCTCCGAAGAGGATTAGAGAAGATAAAAAGGTAATGATCATCAATAAGAAAAAAAAGAATCGGTTTTGGTAAGCCATAAGAGTCTATCTAACTGGATTATTTTTAAGATGAATTGTTACATTTTCTATCCGCTCACGAATAACTGAGTTTAGCTGACCTGTCAAGAAGAGAGCTCTGAAAAACTACTTTTGGCTCTCATCATTACAGATTTAAAAAATGATGACGAAGATTTCTATTATTTTTCAACAAATTTGTAGTCTGTGCAATTGTTTCATAATCATGAATCATGTCATCAGAGATTTTTTCAGAATTTGTAATCCGTCCGTGATGGAATAACCATTGACCTAAGAGAGTCGGAAAGTTCTCCCTCCAAAACCTGGAATAGCGATCTTTAAGGTCATTCAGATCAGCCCTTCTGCTGTTTGGATGGTGATTTCTAAAAGCCACCGTTTGTCATTCAACCTTTAAAGGTTTCGCTTCAAGGTTTTTCCGGAAGAACCTCCCGACTCTCTTCTGCTCCGGTAACTGAGCATTACAGAATTTCGAGAATTTTTCTTGACAAAAAAAAGAATATATATTAAATTGTAAATAATTGGTTGGCGGAAGGCCAAATCGAGTTACCGAATGTGGGTAGCTCTTTTTTTTGGGTCTTTTTATAGAACAAGAAAATAATAATGATTTCAAATAGTTTGATAAATCTAACGAGAAGGGAGGTTGATTGCCATGGTCTGTCAAACCGTTAAAGTAGGAACAGAGTGCATCTTTATGAAGAAGTCTGGCTGTTCCTATAATGGTGGGAGGTGCTATCCCATCGTTGAATCTTGCAAAGGATGTGACCGAGTGGTCACCTATGAGACAGGTTCTTATTGCAAGACCTATTGTGAGCCTTCCGTGAAATGGGCAAAAGGGCCTTGCAATTTTGCCACTCATGTGAAGAAAGATGTCAAAGAAGACAACTTCAAATTGAATCCTTTGAAGGCTTCAAAACGAAACATGGCCCAGAAGGTTTAACGAAAAGGCTTTATCTGGGGTAATCGAACACTGATGAGCCCTTCTCTATGATGGTTTTATGTTTTAACCAAAAAGGAAAAGGGCTTCATTGTTTTTTAAATCACCAAACAAGATTCCATGATCATACCTTACCTTTTATTTCACATTGTTTTTTCCAGCCATCAGAAACCCTCCTCCCTAATGTTTATAACCTAAATTGAGCGATTCTTATAAATTCTATGGAGAGCAGGAATGCTGAAAAGGCTTTTGGAGCGATCACCTTTTAATGCTGAAGCACTATGAGAACTGATGAACCATTCACCAGTTTGGTGTAGTGAAAAAGTATTGACCTCACTTAAGAAAAAAATCGCTTTCTAAAAGACTTTGAGGCATTTCTGCTCTCCTTCAGGAACGCTGAATCGCTCAGATTAGGTATAGGTTTTTCTTTTTATGACACACCCTGTGTTTTAAAGTACCAGAATATAGGTAGGCAAGTATATGAGTCCTTGACAAATGTGTCATAATTTTTGCAAAATTAAATCATAAGAAAGTTTCTCAGGGTTTATAACTTATTGAAATAAAAATATAACGCCGGCGTAGCTCAGTGGTAGAGCAAGTGATTCGTAATCACTAGGTCGAGGGTTCAAATCCCCCCGCCGGCTCCAATGAGTGGTCGAGTAAATTCTCTAAGTTCCATTCCCCCCTTGGAGTATTCAAACCACCACTTCAGTTACCCTATCAGTGCCTCATCCATAATCTGAGCGATTCCATACCCCTAAAGGAGAGGTGAAAGGTTTATAAGTCATAAACAGTTCATCACCATTCAAGGGTGATCGCTCTAAAATCCTTATCAACATTCCTATTCTCCATAGCATTTATAGGATCGCTCAATTTAGGTTATCGTTATGTTCCTCACCAGTTGACACGCTCTTCTTTTTTCTTTATCTTTTGTTAAGAGAAGGTGAATTCGGAACTCTCTCAATGAATGGAAGGAATGCCATGCTGAAGAAAATCATCACCATCACTACGTTGGGGTGTGGACTGTTGGGTCTTCTTTTTTGGATTCCTTCGTGCGCCGTCAATCCCGTAAGCGGTAAACAAGAGTTTATGCTTTTGAGTGAACAGGAGGAAATCCAACTTGGCCGCGAAACAGACCACCAAATTATTAAACAATATGGGGTTTATGAAGACTCCAAATTAACGACCTATTTCAATGACATCGGCCAGCGTCTCGCCAAGATCTCTCATCGACCTCATCTCGCTTACCATTTTAAAATTCTGGACGCATCGGTGGTAAACGCTTTTGCCGTGCCCGGAGGATATGTTTATTTTACTCGAGGTATTTTGGCCACCGTGAACAGCGAGGCAGAACTGGCCAGTTTAATAGGACATGAGATTGGCCATATCACGGCCCGCCATTCAGCAAAACAATATAGTAAGGCCCAACTGGCTCAATTGGGAGTAGGAGTGGGATCCATTTTTATTGATTCGCAACTCCTCTCAGGATTAACCCAGCTTGGGGTCGGCATGCTTTTTCTGAGGTTCAGCAGGGATAATGAAAGGGAGGCTGATGATCTGGGCGTTGAGTATTCGAGCAAAGCAGGTTATGACGCTACTCAGATGGCCAGTTTTTTTGAGATGTTAGAAAAAATGAACCCAGGTTCAGACCGAAGCGGGTTGCCAGGTTGGTTTTCCACCCATCCCAGCCCTGAGAACCGAGTGCAAATTGTTAGGGGAAAGGCCAAAGAATGGCAGCAAAAACTTCGTCAGAAGGATTGGGTCATCCACCACGACCTTTATCTGAGACAGATCGATGGGATTATTTTTGGAGATGATCCTCGGCATGGATTTGTTGAGGAGAATGTTTTTTACCATCCGGGCAACCGCTTTCAATTTCCTGTTCCGGCGAAGTGGAAGCTCAATCACAGACCCTCTCAAATACAAATCGTCAGTGAGGGACAGGGGGCTGTTATTCTGCTCAATGAATCACCTTTTTCGTCTCCCCAAGAGGCCGCCAGCATATTTACCACTCAATATAAACCTTATGTGATCAGAACCGATGCCCTTAAGGTAAATGGTTTTCCTTCACAACGAATCATTTCAGATCTTCAAACCCAACAGAAGGTGCTGCGGGTGATGTCCTATTTCATTGAGAAGGATCAAAAGGTATTTATCTTTCATGGAATAAGCTCTTCCAGTACTTATCCAAGGTATGAAACCATTTTTGATCATACCTTCCGTCAATTTAAGGAGCTTTCCGATCCTAAAAGGATTCATGTAAAACCTGACCGCATTCGCATTCATGTCGCCAAGGAACTCGATACGCTCGAGAATACGCTCCGCTCTTTAGGTTTCCAAAATGAAAGGCTGAGAAAGATGGTCTTGCTCAACGGAGGAAATCCAAACCAGATGATTCCAGCAAATACCCTGATCAAGGTGGTTGAAAAAGGGCGATTCTATTAAAGGGAGATCGGTCCATAAGTGGACCCCAGAGAATAAACTGATGAAAATCCGTCCATTGTTCGAAAAAGATAGGGCCAGGGTGCTTTCCATGTTGATCAAAACTCGTTCCTTTACTTCTCAGGAAATCGACGTGGCAATGGAATTGGTCGATATTGTGTTGAAGGATCAGATGCAAAAGGATTATCAGATTCGATGTGCCGTGAACGAACAGGATGAAGTGATCGGTTATATCTGTTATGGTCCAGTTCCAATGACTCATGGGACTTTTGATCTCTACTGGATCGTTGTGGATCCAGATTTGCAGAAACAGGGGGTCGGCTCAACCCTTTTAAAATTTTTGGAGGAAGCGGTGGGGAGGGAAAAAGGGCGATTGATCCTTGCCGAAACCTCGACGATTCCTCATTATGAGAAGACCGAAAAATTTTATTTAAAGAATGGATTTCGAGAAGTGGCGAAAATTCCTGATTATTATTTTCTCGGCAATGATCAAGTTACTTTCTGTAAAAAGTTGGAAGAGAGAGGTTAGAAGGTAGAAACCCTGAAATCCTATCTCTTCCTGAACGAATCGGCTCTTAAACCTTAATTGTTGAATGGGGAGTGGGATGGAGAAGAAAAGGATTGGAGTTCTTACTGGTGGCGGGGATTGTGCCGGATTGAATTCAGCCATTAAATGGATCGTCAAAACAGCCCTCGATGACCGCCTTCAGAAAACAAGAAAGATTCTCTATGAGGTGGTCGGGATCCGGGATGGGTGGAAAGGACTTGTCTTTCCGGAGGGTGATGAATGGGATCCAGCTCCAAGAACCGTTACCTTGACGGAAGAGATGGTAAGAACATGGGATCGCTATGGAGGGACGATGCTTGGAACCTCTCGAACCAATCCCTATGATTTGAAAAATAATCGATCCCAAACGGTCCTTGAGAATATCGATCGATTCCGACTGGATTTTTTAGTGGCGATTGGAGGAGAGGATACCCTTGGCGTCGCACAGAAACTTTCCCTGGAAGGGATGAATGTAGTCGGGATTCCAAAGACCATCGATAAAGACCTTTCAGGAACAGATTATACTCTGGGATTTGAGACCGCCGTCAATGTCATTACCGAGGAGGTTGATCGTCTCAGGACCACGGCAGGTTCTCACCGAAGGATATTTGTAGTGGAGACGATGGGGCGGCATGCAGGTTGGTTGGCTTTGGAGGGAGGGGAGTCAAGTGGTGCCTACATCATCCTGATTCCGGAATATAATTTTGATATCGAGAGGGTAAATGAATTACTCACGGAGGGGAGAAAAAAAGGTGCCCGATACGAGATCATTGTCGTCGCAGAAGGGGCGAAACCTTCGGGATATTCTGAAATCGTCAAAGAAGAGGGCGTGGACAGTTTCGGTCACCAGGTGTTAGGGGGAATCGGAGAGTTTTTGGCCAAATGGATTGCCCAGTTGGCGAAAATCGAAACACGAAGCATCACCCTCAGCCACTTGCAAAGGGGAGGGGTTCCTTGCGCTTATGATCGACGGATGGGAAGATATTTTGGAATTGCCGCCATCGATCTGATCGTTCGAGAAGAATTTGGGAAAATGGTCAGCTATCGCAATGGACAAATCACGGCGGTTCCATTAAAAGAGGCCGTTGGGAAATTGAATTTGGTTGATGTTCAAACTCAATATGATACGGACCGGTATAATGGCAGAAGAACCTTCCTGAGATGATGTTATAAAAATGGAATATTGGAATGATGATGGAATCGTAAAAAGTCGTCATTCCCGTGAAAACGGGAATCCAGGGAATTCTAACTACATGAAAATACTGGATTCCTGCATGCGCAGGAATGACAGAAAATCACTCTTGTCCAAAATAGGTTTTAAAAAGCTCGTATTTTGGACAGCAAAATGCTTATGAGGGTGCGGGTATCCATTGATTCCTTTGAATCAACCCCGTTTAATAGGCATTTTATGGCCATAAGATGTTCTTACTGCCTCATTATCTTGGACAGCATAATGAATTACCTTAAAGGAGAAGGGTGGAACCTGGTTTTTAA
>JACAEV010000004.1 GCA_013388645.1 Syntrophaceae bacterium
AATCTGGATGAAAAGGAGGATATGGCTCGGTTTATTATTGATATTAATGAATTTTTAAAGATCCCGATTGTTTTGATCGAGCATGATATGGGTGTGGTAATGGATATTGCAGACCGGATCGTGGTGCTTGACTTTGGTAACAAAATTGCTGAGGGTCTCCCTGAAGAAATCAAACAAAATCCGAGAGTCATTTCTGCTTATTTAGGAGCTGGTTAAATGGAAGAAACCATTAAATCGATTGTCTTAGGTCTGTGCAGTGGCGGTATATATGCCTTATTGGCCGTCAGTTATGTGGTCATTTATAAATCCACACGTGTCTTTCCATTTTCCCAGGCAGCAGTACTCATTATCGGTGCTTATATCATGTGGTATTGCCTGATCGCCTGGCACCTCCCTATATGGCTTGGTTTTATCATTACCTGCATCGGGGGAGCAATACTGGGAATGTTCGTTGAAAGGGCATTCATGCGTCCTCTTGTGGGACAGCCCATCTTAGCTCCTATTGTCGTGACTTTATGCCTTATGATGTTTCTCCGTGGAGTGGGGATCCTGATGGGAAAAGGGGATGTTCAGGGATTTGGTGAATCCTTTTTACCTGTAGGGGCTTGGGAAATAGGATTTTTACATCTACCGAAAATCCAAGTTTATGGATTCATCCTATGTGCAGCATTGATTGCAGCCCTGATGTTATTTTACGAGAAAACAAGAACCGGCCTCGGAATGAGGGTCGTGCATGAAGACCATGTGGTGGCTCAAAATTTAGGCATTAATGTCAAAAGAATCTTTCAATATAGCTGGATCATCTCCTGCATTATTGCTGTGGTGGCAGGGATGTTGCTGGGAAATATACAAGGGGTCGGGTTAGCTCTGGATGCGAATGGTTTAATTGCGATTGCCGCTGTCCTTTTCGGAGGATTAGAATCCTTTGCCGGGGCAATCGTTGCCGGTCTCGCCATTGGTATCCTTCAGATGTTGACCATCACTTACATTGCCCCACTTCTCCCGGGTGAAACAACGATGATGATCCCTTTTGTCTTTTTATTGCTGATCCTTTTTATTAAACCCTACGGTCTTTTCGGTTTAGTCAGAATTGAGAGGTTATAGCCCATGAATATCAATAGACCCTGTGGAACATTTGATCGTAATTACTACCAGGCCAAAGAACTTTATCGCACTCCCTTGCGGAAGACTCTTTTGCTGCTTTTCATCATCGGGATGTATACCCTCCCCCTCTTGACCGGTGATTATGGAATTTCCATTCTCACGCTCATCTGTGCTTTTACTATTGGAATGCTGGGTTTACAAATCATCACCGGCTATTGCGGTCAAATCTCAATTGGGCACGCTGCATTCATGGGCATAGGCATGTATACAGTTGCTATTATGCAAAGGCATTTTGGCGTTAGCTTCTGGCTGGCCTTACCCCTGGCTGGCTTAGTTCCAATGTTTATTGGGATGTTGTTCGGCGTTCCTGCCCTAAGGATGAAGGGTTTATACCTCGCCTTTGCGACGTTAGCTGCCCATTTTTGCATCGTCTATGTCATCAGCAACTGGCGTTCTGTCACCAATGGGACCGATGGAATGTGGATGAAACGACCTGGAGAGCTTTTTGGAATTGACTTTATGAAAGACCGAAATTATTACTTTTTAGTTCTCACGATCACCATCATCATGACCTATCTTGCAACGAATTTAGCAAGAACGAAATTGGGTCGTTCTTTCGTTGCCGTCCGAGATAATGATATTGCCGCAGAGGTCATGGGAATTAATATCGCCTATACCAAAATTATGGCATTCGGCATCGGTTGTTTTTTTGCTGGGATTTCAGGAGCTCTTGGTGGAGCCTATTATGAATATGTCAATATTGAATGGTTTGGTCTGGATGATTCCATCTGGTATCTCGGTTTTCTGGTTGTGGGAGGGTTCGGCAGCATATTCGGTGCGATTGCTGGAGCAACCGTTTGGAAGGTGATGGACGAATTCAGCACTTTGGTCACCCCTTTAGCCGAAATGTTTTTGGGGGGGGCTGCTTTTTATGCTTCCGCAGCCTTCTCCCTGCTCATTTATTCTTTAATCATCATTGTCTTCTTGGTATTTGAACCAAGAGGAATTGCTCATCGTTGGGAGATTGTCAAGAGGTCTTATCGTCTTCATCCTTTCCCATATTAAGGATGGGAGGAATTTCAAACTCACTTAGGACAAGGAGGAAATAAAATGGAAAGGAAGATTAAGTACTTATGGGTATGGAGTGTAGTTTGTTTATTGGGTACATTATCAATGCTTATCTTTGCCATGGGTCCAAAGGAGGCCTTTACGGCTGGAAAACCATCCGTTACCATCCACAATATCATCGACCTCACGGGCGCCTATGCACCTATTTCGATTCCTTCTGAGAAGGGAGGAAAAGATTATATGGCGTGGATTGCCGAAAAGGGAGGACTCGATATCGATGGAGATGGGAAGGGGGACGTAGAGGTCAAATATCAATGGGCTGAATTCGGAAATGTCGATGCTCGGTTTATGTCAGCCTACAAGAGATTCAGAATGGGAACTCCCAAACCGACCATCATTGAAATGTGGTCTTCACCGAACCAGGAAATGATGAAACCTATTCTCGAAAGGGATGGCATTGTCTGTTACGGAATTGGGTTTAGCGACCCCCAACTTTATCCACCGGCATGGAACTATATGGATTGCTGGAGTTATGGGGAGTCAGCCGCTGGGGCAATCGAATACTATATTGACAACCTATGGCCCAAGAAAGGCAAAGGGGTGAAGGCAAAAGTAGCCCATCTCACCTGGGATACGGCTTATGGTCGTGCAGCGAACGAACCCACTAAAAGGCATGGAGAAAAAACGGGAAAGTATGAAGTCGTGTTAGAAAGATTTTGTACCATGATGCCGACCGACCCAGAGATTATGGGTTTCCTCGGTGACTTCGATAAACAGGGAATTGATATCGTCTGGTCGAACTCTATTGTCCAAACTCCAGCCGTTATTATGAAGGGTATCCACAAATTGGGTTTAGCAGGCAAAATGGTTCATATGGCCAATCTTTGGGCACCGGCAGACCAATTGCTGGATATCGTTGGCCCAGGATCGGCAGAGGGCTATATGTGTCCTCAACCTGTTTTTGTACCAGCCGCTGACCCAAACGAACCTGGTGTCAAATTCGCCAAAATGCTAAATGAAAAATATCGAAAAGATCCGACCATGCCCAATATTCAGTATATGCGTGGAATCCGAATGAAGGCCAACATGTTGGAGGCTGTGCGACGGGCTGTCATAGGAATTATGAAACGGGACAATGTCGATTTAGCAAAAGCCTGTGAAAGAATAACCGGTAAAGATGTGAAAGAGCTTGGGATGCAGACATTAGCCGGTTACACAGCTAATGATACAACGGTTAAATTTCAAAGTGCACCAGCAGGGAAGGATGACCGTCGTCTCGCAAACCACGACCGACTCATAGGAGTGAAGGGTGGTAAAGTGGTCGCCCTTTCTCCCTGGTATAAGGTGCCCCGTCTTGTTCCAGATGATATGATTAGCAAAGGCTTTTTTAAAGACGAAAAGATCAACATCCATTATGAAGTGGTCAAATAACCAATGAAATAGGCTGGTGGGGGCAACATGATATGTCCGTCATAGGGGAGGCTTTAGCCTCCCCTACCCGTTGTTTAATTTTCAGGCGAAAGGTTCAATTATGTTAGAGCTGAAGAATGTGGAGGTGAAGTATCTCAATACCATATTGGTATTGAAGGGAGTGAACATCCAACTTGAGACAGGTGGATTTGCCTGCATTTTAGGGGCCAATGGTGCTGGCAAGACAACGACCCTAAAAGCTATCTCCGGATTACTCCGAACGGAAGAGGGAGAGGTTACGGATGGAGGAGTCTATTACGAGGACAAACCCATACATAAATTTTATCCCGAAGATATCGCGAGGATGGGAATCCTTCAGGTAATGGAAGGGAGGCGTTTAGCGGAACATCTCACGGTAGAGGAAAACCTGCGGGCAGGAGGTCTCATCATTCCCGGGAATGGAACACGTTTCAAAAAGGATTTAGAAATGGTTTACAGCTATTTCCCGAGGCTTATCGGAATTAAAGAGAATACGGCCGGGTATTGTTCAGGAGGCGAGCAACAAATGATCGCTATGGGCCGCTGCTTAATGGGACACCCCAAAATTATGCTTCTTGATGAGCCTTCTATGGGTCTATCTCCTTTGCTGGTGAGGGAAATCGCTGATATTGCCAAAAGGATTAATTTAGAAACAAGAGTCTCCATCCTTCTCGTTGAGCAAAATGCTCATATCGCTTTGGAATTAGCCTCTTACGGTTATGTCATTGAAAATGGTAGAATTGTTTTGGATGGCCCAGCCGAAAAATTGAAAAACAATGAAGATGTTAAAGAATTCTATCTCGGATTTACCGGAATGGGCCAGAAGCGGAGTTACCGTGATGTGAAACATTATAAACGACGTAAACGGTGGTTGGGTTAAGAAAAATTTAAAAGAAAAAAACCTTACCTCTTCTACATATTTTTCTCATCATTTTCAATTCATAGTAGAATTTGTGATTGTGCATATAAAGTTCTAAGTTCCAATTTTATAGATTTTTGGGATTTAAGAACTATTGAAGATTATTATTTTTTTCACATATAAATTGGAGAGATTTTACTTGACAAATAAATAAGGTTTTGTTAATCAAGTTAAGCAAATTTTGGGTGGATGTTTTTCTCCTGATTTACCTATAAAATTTTTTTAAATATAAATAGTTGAGACAAGAGTAAGCGTCTTCGGTAGATAAACAAATATATACTATCGAAATGGGAAACAATATTCACTTCCTAAAATCGGACCATCGAATTATTTCCTTCCCATTCCAAAAACGAAAGATGTTTAAAAATCCATTTAAACAACCCCCATACACCCCAACCTGGGAAAGGAGATCTTAATGGCTGTTGCAAAAGAAGTTCAATTGAAAATAAGCAATCTTCATATGGCTTTCGGTGGGGTACAGGCTCTTATGGATATAAATTTTGAGGTGAAAAGAGGTGAAATATTTTCTATCATCGGTCCGAATGGCGCCGGTAAAACAGTCCTCCTTAACTGCATTAATGGTCTCTACCACCCTCAAAGGGGTAAAGTTGAATTCGATGGAAAAGAAATCACCCGATTAAAACCATATCAGAGGGCAAAGATGGGGATCTCCAGGACATTCCAAAAACTTGAACTTTTTAAAGGAGCCACAGTACTTGATAACATCCGGCTCGGTCGCCATATCCATCTCAAAACAGGATTGCTGAGCGGTTCCATTTATTTCGGGAAGACAGCCCGTGAAGAAATTGAACACAGGGATTTCATAGAAAGAGAAATTATCGATCTCCTTGAAATCGAGCACATTCGAGATAAGATGGTGGGGATGCTTCCTTATGGACTTCAAAAGCGTGTGGAGTTAGCAAGGGCTTTGGCGCTCAATCCAAAGATCATTTTGTTGGACGAACCTCTGGCAGGCCTGAATTTGGAAGAGGTTGAAGATATGGCTCGATTTATTCTGGATATCAACGAAGAGGAGCGATGGCAGACCACCTGTGTTTTAGTCGAACATGACATGGGGGTGGTGATGGATATTTCACATCGGGTCATGGCCTTAAACTTCGGCGAGAAAATTGCTGAGGGAACACCACCTGAAGTCCAGAGCAACCCCCAGGTGATTAAGGCTTATTTAGGCGAGGCGGAGGATCTTTATGTCACACGTCGGTAGTTGGAGAGAAATTGAGATTACGAAGGATTTAACCATTCCCAAGCTCTGGCTTCAGGCCGCACAGAAATATGGGGAGAAAAAAGTGGCCATGCGGGAGAAGGAGTTTGGAATCTGGGTCCCCATCACCTGGAAACAATATTATGAGAATGTAAAGCACATTGCCCTGGGGATGGTTTCATTAGGGCTGGACAGAGAAGATAAAGTTGCCATGATTGGGGATAATCGGCCTGAAGCCCTCTGGGCAGAAATGGCCGCCATGTGCGTCGGCGGAGTGGGGGTATGGTTATTCCAGGACTCTTTGATTGATGAGGTGAAATATATTATCGACCACTCCGATGCAAAATTGATGGTGGGCGAAGGCCAGGAAGAGGTGGATAAATGTCTCATGATCAAAGATAGCTGTCCAAAGTTGAAGAAGATGATCTGGGATGACCCGAAGGGAATGAGAGAGTACGACGATCCTATTCTTGTCAGCATTAAGGAATTGATGAAAATTGGCGAGGAAGTGGATAAAAAAGAGCCTGGACTCTTCATAGACATGATCAAGAAAGGAAAGGGAGATGATATTTGCCTCCTCTTCTATACCTCGGGAACAACGGCCCTTCCAAAAGGAGCTCTCCTCACCCATTATAACATGTTGACCATGGGACAAAATTTGATGCGTGTAGATCCCTATTTTGAAACGGACGATTTCGTTTCCTACCTGCCTTTTGCCTGGATTGGAGAACAGATGATGTCCATTTCCTGCGGAATTCAGGCAGGGTTCACTCTCAACTTCCCGGAAGAACCTGAGACCGCTCAGGAGAATATTCGTGAAATTGGCCCTCATGTGATGTTTGCTCCCCCCCGTGTTTACGAACAGATGGTCCGAAATGTCCAGGTCAAATACTTAGATGCCACCTGGTCCAAGAGAAAAGCCTATGAACTGGCGATGA
>JACAEV010000177.1 GCA_013388645.1 Syntrophaceae bacterium
AAAAAAGAAAGGGGGGCTGGGTTCCATCGATGGCCCCCATGCAACCACTTTTTTATATTACCATCGACGAAACCCGCGCCCGCCACCAAAACACCTGCCACGGCCACCACCCCATGGAAGCCCGCCACGACCGACGCCAAAGGCGGGACCATAAGATGGATACATACCAGCAGTTGGATAATAGGGTATTCTGAATCCATATCCATATGGTCTATAACCCCCATATGGCATTGCACAGAACCCCCTGCCTCCTCCGGTCATCGGACCCATTCCCATCGGTCCTGTTCCATCAAATCCTGGCATAAAAAACACCTCCCTTCGAATAAAAGTCATTAGTCCAAAGGTTAGGGTTAAGATGCCGGTTTTGTTATAGGGCTACGGTTATGTAGTTAGGGCTTAAAATCCTTTAGCCGTAACCCTATGACGAGATACGAAACGGGCCTCCTAACCTTCGCCTAAAGACGATTTCTATGATTATTTCTTCAACTCTTCGAGCCTTTTCTCAATCTGGCTTAGTTCTTCCCGAAGGAAATTGGCTTCTTCCTCGAGAAATCGAATCTCTTCGTCCTTGGTTGGGGGGCCCCATGGTGGAAAGGGTGCTCCGTACCAACCTGGGTGCCAACACCACCCTCGACCGTATCCATAAGGACGGTATCCCCATCCTGCAGGTCCCATTCCGTAAGGCATAACGACTCCTCCTTTCTTTCACGGATGAATTATCCGAATGATACCGAATTTAACGAAAAGATTTCATGCTCCCCTACCCCTTTGAGCCCTTGTTTTCCGTGACTTAGCGCTGGCCTCGGCCTCTTCCCATACCAAAGTGAGGAGGAACCGTCGCCCCGCTGGCCTCCTGAAGTTTCCCTGCCTTAAATGCCTCCGTCACCTCCCTGATTGTCCCTCCGGAAACCAAGTGGACTTTAATCCCTGATGCAGAAAGGGCAGAGGCTGCATTGGGTCCGAGATTGCCTGTGATCAACGCCTTTGCTCCTTTTTGGACGATGAATTGTGCAGCCTGCACTCCAGCCCCTCCTGAGGCCATCAGTCCTTCATTTTCACAGGCTTCAAATTCCATGGTCTCAGGATCCACAAAAATAAAGTACTGACATCTCCCAAATCTAAGATCAATCTCAGAATCAAGATTCTTTCCAGCAGAACTGATTGCAATCTTCATTATCTCTCCTCCCCACATCCATGATCATGCCCGTGATATTCACACGCAACAACCCCTTGGATTTCTCCTCTCAGATACGCATCCAACACATCCCTGATCTTTCCCTGGACCCCTGTGGCAACATCGATTCCAAATTGGGTAAAGAAATCAATGGCCCTCGGACCCATTCCACCTGCAATCATCACATTTGCCTTTTGGGAATGAATGAACTGAGGGATCACCCCTGGCTGGTGGTTTGGATAATAGGGATTCTTGACCACCTCAAAGCCTAATATTCGGTCTCCCTCCACATTCACGAGGGTATAGAAAGGACACCTTCCAAAATGTGCACTGAGATATCCTTCAAGACCGGAATTATCCTCAGAAGCCAATGCAATTTTTTTCATCTCTTCACCTCCTGCCCTTTGAAATGATAGGGAAACTTTTCCTTTTCAAATTGTTTCTCTATCTCTTTAAAGCCAACGTACTCCTTGCTACGATCGGCTAATTGTTTAAAGGCGTTGGCTGCCTCTGACTTTGGATGAGCCATGACAAAAGGCATTCCTCGATCACAATCCGTGACCATTTCCGGGTCAATCGGAATCCTGCCGAGAAAGGAAACTCCCAAGTCATGTGCTGCTTTTTCTCCACCGCCACTCTTAAAAAGAGGTATCTCTTTGCTGCAGTGAGGGCATATGAGCCCACTCATATTTTCAACGATCCCAATGACCGGAATATTGATCATCCGGCTGAAAATAACGGCCTTTCGGGAGTCAAGGAGAGCAACATCCTGAGGAGTTGTCACGATAATGGACCCGTCCACATTTCTAATCAAATGAGCAACACTTAGAGGTTCATCTCCGGTTCCCGGGGGAAGATCGACCACCAAGAAATCAAGATCTCCCCAGTCCACTTCACCTAAAAATTGACCAATGGCACTATGTTTTAGTGGCCCTCTCCAGATCACTGGATTATCCCGACCTCCAATGAAGAAGGCCATGGAGATCACCTTCAAATTTGGAAAGACCTCGATTGGAATCATTCCATGGCTAGATCCTTCCACGTGTTTGGATTCAATTCCAAGCATTTTGGGAATATTAGGCCCATGGATGTCGGCATCCAAAAGCCCAACATCAAAGCCATCCAGCGATAGGGTGACCGCTAAATTGGTGGATACCGTACTTTTCCCCACACCTCCCTTTCCGCTCATCACCATGATCCGATGTTTGATGTGTGAAAGTCTGGATGTCAGCCTTTCTTGTTGATGGGCCTCTTTCTCCTGCTGGCTGCATGAACCCGATTCATTACAGGTATCGCAAACGGTGTCTTTTTCACATTTTTCTTTAACCATATTATTCTCCTTCCTATAGGAACTTTTTTATTTTACCCATACGAATGATGAGCCTTTCCATTTAAAATCTGTTTAAACCCTTCCTCTTCTGGAACCTCTTTTCCAAGCACAAAATCCTCTCTGCCCTCTCCGATCACAGCAAAAGCCTGGCCGAAGTCTCCCCTTCATAAAAAGATCGGAGGCGATTTTAGCATCTCCTGCCACATTGTGGACAACCTCAATCCCTTTGCTTCCCAATTGATTTAAGCAAAACCCATCAATTCCACCGCAAATGACTTTGTTTACTCCATTGGAAGCCAATTGGTCGAGGCGTTGAGTGAGGTTGAGATGAGCCACAGGAAAGTTTTCCTGATGAACGACCTTCCCATCTTCTACCGTAATGATCCGCATTTCCGGAGAGAAATCAAAACGCGGTGAAATCCGAGTTCCAAAAAGGGGAATTGCAATCTTCATATCCATGATCTTAATAAAAGCAAGATAGATGCCAAAAAAAGAAAATAAAAAAAGTCTATTATGTTCGATAGGTTGGAAAAAGTGGGTCTAATCAGCTCAAATATAAAATTAACATTTATGTTGCAATTTTGAAATATTTGCAACATTCAATGTTGCTATACTGAAATAAATTAAGAAAATAATATTTACGTTTTTTACATGACACAGGTGACCTTAAACCCTGCTTTTTTTAGATCTTGAACAATCAATTCTGGTTTCTCGGTCTTGATACGTAATACAACCATCCAATCATTCTTATCTTCCCTGAACCAAGATATCATGCTGAGGAGGACCGTATCATGCTGAGTAGCAATCGAATTGATCTGATTAAAATCTTTTTTATCTAAACCCTCAATGGTAATTCGAGATCCGTCTTCACGGATCCCAAAGGCACGGATGAGTACCCGAACAATATCAGATTCGGTTGAGATACCAACCAATTTCCCATTTTCTACGACAGGGAATGAACCAATTCTCTTTTCCTGGCCAATCCTCAAAGCATCTTCAAAAGGTGTATCCGGAGAAAGGGTAACGGGGTTCCTCGTCATCACCTCCTCAACCGTCAATTTTGCGAGGAGAAAATTCAATTCATGAATATTTAAAGAAATGGCAGGAGAAGGAGCTGCCTCGAGAAGATCGTGAAGCGTCACTATACCCACTAATTTACTTTTGTCAACGACCGGAAGTCTACGAATTTTATTTTCTTGCATGATCTTCCTGGCATCCAAAACCAGTGTTTTGGAATTCACCGTAATGGGATTTCGTTTCATCACGTCCTTGATTCTCATTGAATTACTCCTTTCAATTTTAACTTTTCTTCTTACTGGTTTTTATCTCTTTTACTTTCTGAAAATTATTGAAATTATAAAGATAAGAGTGCCCATCAAAATGATTAAAGGTCCTGCCGGAAATCCCGTAAGTTTAAAAAAGAAAATCCCTAAGAAAGAAGATAGGATCCCAATGATCATCGCCCCAAAGGCATATTGGGCCAAATTCCGACTCAGGTTTCTGGCTGCGGAAGCAGGAATCGCCACCAAAGCTGCGGCTAAAAGACCACCGACCATTTTCACACCTAATGCAACGATAAGGGCTATGGCGCCTAAGTAAATGAGATTATAAGTTTTAATGTTTATTTTCTCAGATAGGGCTAACTCTTCAGAAATATTCATCAAGACTATTTTCGAGTAAATCTTTCGGACGACGAAGAAGAGCGAAAGGGCTAAAACAACTGAGATGATCACTTCCGCATGACGTACTCTTGAAATATCCCCCACTAAAGCGGCTTCTGCCTGCTCAATGGGTAGGAACAAGAAAGTGATCGCCACCCCTGAAGCAAAAACAACAGCGGTCAAAGCCTCCATCGGCAATTTTGTTTTCATTTCAAACAACCAAATTAACACGATTCCAAAAATGACAAAAGGGAAAGCACCTAAAGAGACATCAAAACCATACATCAAGCCTAAAGCTATTCCCGGCAAGGTTAAATGTCCGAGTGGACCGGCCACCAGAGCCATTCTTCTACTTAGCATCAGAGACCCTAAATATCCCGCGGCCCCTCCGACAGAAATCCCAACGATCAAGCTCAATAAAAACTGATTATCCATGTTACGCTTCTAATGCTTGTGTTGGTAATATTTCACTTCTCCGCCATAAAGTATTTGTAAACTTTCCGGGGTCAAAACCTCCTGAGGCGGACCATAACAGATCGGTTGTCTATTTAGGCAAATCACATTGGTAGAAAACTTATAAACAACACTTAAATCGTGCGTGACTAACACAATGGTTAAATCCCTCTCCCTTTTTAATTTTACCAAAAGATTGTAGATGGTCTCCTCTGCACTGATATCGACTCCAGTGGTCGGTTCATCGAAAAGAAGGACCTGCGGATTCCCTACCAAACCCCATGCGATCAATACTCTTTGAAATTGCCCTGAAGAGAGATCACCTATTTTTCTCCATAAGAAATTCTCCTGAAATCCCACTGAGTTTAAAATTGTTTCTGTCTCCCTCTCAGTAGATTCTTTTAAATTGAAAAAATCTTTGATGTTTAAGGGAATATCTTTAATAAAAGGGAGCCTCTGGGGGACATAACCAATCTTAATGGCCTTGGCCCATTCTATTTCTCCCTTATAGGGGAATAATCCAAGCAAGGTTTTCAGCAAAACGGACTTCCCGGCACCATTGGGGCCCAAGATGGTTAAGGCATCTCCTCTTTTAACTTCAAAGGAAAGATTCTCAATAATACTTTGATGGTCCAACCTCACATTCAAATTTCTAACTTTTAAAATGAATTCATTTTCCATCCTCTTTCCCTCATTCACAACCATTCAAAAGAAGTTATTCCTCTGGCTTTCTCCTCTTGGGTAAGGCGACAGTGAATACTGACCCTTTTCCCAATTCACTTTCTACGAAAATCTTTCCTCCATGCCCGTCTACAATAGCTTTCACAACAGCCAGACCTAAACCGTACCCTTTTCCCCTCTTTTCACCACGCCCCTGGTAAAAAGGATCGAAAATATAGGGAAGATCCTTTGAATCGATACCGGTCCCTCTATCTTTGATCTTGACCATAATGTATTGATCAGTGTGTTGTGTGGCAATGGTGATCAGGCCTTTTTCTCGCGAATGCTTCAAAGCATTATCCAGAAGATTTGAAAACACCCTCTGTAGATATTTTGAATCGGCTTCAATAATCGGCAACGTTTCCATATTTAGAAGCTCAAATTGGATACCCTTTTGAAAACCTTTATCTTGAAAAGTTTCGTAAATCTCGATCAGCTCTTTATCTAAGGATGTTGCAGTAAAGTTAAAGTTCAATTTGCCAGTCTGGAGACGGGAATACTCCAAAAAACCATCGATTAAAGATTCTAATTTGTTTGCTTCGAGTCTCACGATTTTTAGATATTTCTTTCGTTTTTCTTCGTCTATCTCAACAGAATTTTGCAGGAGACGAAGGATAAAGCCTTGAATGCTGATGACCGGGGATTTCATATCATGAGCAAACATAGAAATAAGATTGGCCTTTTCACGCTCCAGCGCTTTTGAGTGAGAAATATCGACAAATGCCTCCAGCCCCCCGACAAGCTTCCCATCATCATCTAATAATCCAGCAGCATGTTGCCTGATGGGGACAGCTTCCCCAAATTTGTTACAAATCGTGCTCTCAGTCCGTACAATAGACCCCCGGTGGTTGAGGACCGTTCTTAAAGGACAATTGACCTTGCACAATTCTCCCTTTAAGATTTCGTCGCAGTGTTGGCCTATGGTCTCCTCTTTCGAGTAACCCGTGACTTCTTCGGCGGATGAATTAAAACCGGTTATCCTCAATTCCGGATCGACGGTTATCACGGCTACAGGCAAACTTTCAATGGCAAATTTATAGAAGGTCAGATCATGGACTTCTCTGGCCTTCTTTATTAATTTGGGTTGAATATTTTCCATTTTTATCACTCCCCTCCTGAAACATTTATGTTTCCTTTCTACCTATCCATTCAAATTCATTCAGCGAACGATTCCAAAAAAGACGCGGGTGGCAAGAGCCAAAAGGATGGCCACAGATAAAGTAAATAGGATGGTTAAGAGAGCTCCTTTCTTTCCAATCTCTTTCCAAAGGGCTGCAATCGTAGCCAAACAGGGTATATAAAAGGTGATAAACACAGTGAAGACGATGATTTGGGTTTTCGTCATGACCGTAAGAACCTGGGTCGTTCCCAACGCTTGGGTCAGCATGATCAAGGAAAGCTCTTTTCTCAGCAGTCCAAAAATAAGCGTCGTTCCAACAGGAAATGGAAGGCCCAGGGCATGGGTGAGGGGAGACAGAAACCAGTTGATATATTTTTCGCCACCTCCGTATTCCAATAATGCTAAAAGGACACTCCCGATAATGAGAATAGGCCATGCGATCACAATAAATTCCCTGATCCGGTACCAGGATTTCTTTAATGTGTTCCGTACCGGGGGTAATTGATAAGCAGGGATTTCCAGAATCAATCCGAGGCTTGCCTCCGGATAAGGGAAGAGGAGAGAAAGGATTTTCCCGAAAATAGCCACCACCAGAATATTGAGAGCGAAGATGGCCAGAGCAGCGTTAGGACTGATGAGAAAGGCGACGAGCGCGAAGATGATGGTGATTCGAGCTGCGCAGGGAATCATGGTCGTCAGAATGGAAACAATAAATCGGTGTTGAGGAAACTCGAGAATTCGTGTGGCCATGACGGCAGGCACACTACATCCGTATCCGAGGATAAAGGGAATGATCGATTTGCCATGGAGTCCAATCCTGTGCATGAAGATGTCCATCAGGAAAGCCACTCGGGGTAGATATCCAATATCTTCAAGAATGGAGAGGCCGATGAGGAAAGGGACGAGGTAGGGAAGGACGATGGCAATCCCCCCTGCAATTCCCTGTAGGACTCCTTTTGAAAGGAATAGGGCTAAACTTTCTTTCCCAAATAATTCTTCAAGATCTCCTATCCATTCGTTAAAGAGCGTCATCAGGGGCTCTTCGATATATCCCCCAATTCCAAAGATGAAATTGAAAAAACCATAGAAGACTCCCGCCAGAATTAAATATCCGAAGAATTTGTGCATCACCCAGTGATCGATAACGATGCGAAAGTCCTTTTTAGGGGGATGGATGACAGTGGAAGCCCGCTCAAAGAGGTTCATGGCAAGAGCATGGCGCTCAGAAGAGATCACTTCATCGGACGGGACACCGTGGATTTGTTCTAACTGCTCTTGAAATTTTTCAATTTCTTTAAATAAATGAATAACCCCCCTCACTTCTTTGATAAAGAATTCATCCTTTTCCAACAATTTAATGGCCAGGAATCGGGATGGGACTTTTTCATTGACCGGCCACTCAGAGTGGAGAACAGAGCCTAAATCACTTATGATCGCTTCAATATCTTTGCTGAATTTGAGGGTCTTTCCCTTTCTCTTCGCTTCATAGACCTTCAATACTTCGACGAACAATTCCTGAAGCCCTTTTCCGGTGATCGCAATGGTTGGAACGACAGGGATGCCAAGGAGGTCAGAAAGTTTCTTGACATCAATCTGGATCCCCTTTCTCTGGGCCTCATCCATCATATTCAGGCAAAGGACCATGGGGACTTCGAGTTCCAGAAACTGAAGAGTCAGTTCAAGACTTCGAATCAGAAGGGAAGCATCGACCACATTAAGGATGACATCCACGTCACCGGAGAGCAAATGCCTTCTCGCCTCCAGCTCTGCGGGATCACCAGCAGTAAGGGAATAAGTTCCGGGAAGATCGACACAGTCACAGGTAAAACCGAAAACATGGGTCCGGGTCTCCATGTATTTAACAGTGGTTCCTGGGAAATTGGATGTAATGGCCTTATATCCAGCGATATTATTAAATATTGTGCTTTTGCCACAATTGGGTTGTCCGGCCAGAGCGATCCTCATTCTGTCTCCTCCACCATGATCCGTGAGGCAATTCCTCTCCCAAGGGCCACTTGGCTGCCATGGACCTCAATCAGGATAGGACCTCGGAGCGCTCCATATCTTAACATCGTGATTTCGTCACCGGGATGAATACCCATCTGGCCGAGACGTTGTCTTATCCCAATCCCTCCTTTGATATCGATTACCTTGGCTTTCCTATTCTCGTAAACCTGATCCAGAGTCATGAGTATGCTCTCCTCATTCGATTAATTGACTTCCAGGGCTGTTAGTTTTTGGTGAATTTCGTCGATGGTTTGATCCTCCGTAATGATCACCTCCACATCTGCATTGGAAAAGACATAGGAAGGCCCTTTTCCATCAAAGGTCTTTCTGCTATAAATGCTATCCACTCCATTCTGAAGGAGCCATTCGCTCACCTTGATTCCTTTCCCCTTTTCCTCTCTCACATAAGGGTTTCGCAAGATTTTTTCTTCCTGAATGGTATGCCCCTCGGCACTTATCCGAACGAGGTAAAAATAGGGAGCATCACCGAAATGATCAGAGAGCCTTTTTTTATCTTCTTCCACGGGGAGTGCATAGACGAGAAAATCCTTTTTCACTGGTTCGTAATGGATGGTGACCTGATCTACCTGAGGAATTTCCTTTAGGATTGACTTTTCAATCTCTTCGCTCAGTTCATGAGCCTGAGCCAATTTCTTTATGCCAAAGGCAAGGTCAGTTCGGACAAAGACAAATCTGCCGGAGTTTCTTGCCTGAATGGATTTGATCTCCCTGACTTGTGAAAAGCGCCGAATAACATTTCGGATACGATCCAGGGTGATCGGGTCAACCGATGCATCAAGTAAAGTTCTCATCGAATCTTTCAGGATATCCCATCCGACCTTCGCTATCACTCCAACCATGATGAGGGCGGCCACGCGGTCGAGGATAGGGTACCCAATTCTTGCTCCTAAAAGAGCAAGAAGAACAAGTGCCGTCGAAGCGATATCCGAGTACCAGTGAGAAGCATCTGCCCGAAGACTGGGGGAGTTGAGGGCTTTTGCCTTTTTTGCCTCGAAGCGCGAAAAAATGGAAATCGCCAAAATGATCGCTAAAAGGCCGAAGAGAGAGGAGTAGAAATGACCGAGAATTAAAGTTTTTTCTGGCTTAAAGACATAGTGGACGATTTCATAACCCGCAAAGAAGATGAGACCGGCACTGACCAGGGCGACAAAATTTTCAACTTTATAAAGGCCCCACGGAAAAGCTTCCGACTTTCTTTTCGATAACCATATCCCCGCAAGAACCAGGAGGCTGGCAAAAGTATCTGAGAATCCATGGATGGTGTCGGCCAGAAGGGCCGCGCTACCCGAAAGCCAGGCCAATATCCCTTTTGCGCCTGCCACGAGAATATTCAAAAGAGTTGAATAGAAGGCGATTGTTGATGGATCGGTGTTCTTTCTCGAGAAATCTTGGTTTTTTACCATATCCTTCTTTGTGTGTTTCTCTGGCTCTTTTCTGATCTCTTTTAAAATTATCTTTTTCCGCCCTCAGGTTCCACCGCGTGGCGTCTTCGAAGCCTTCAAGCAACTTTCGCACAGGCCGAAGGCACGGATAGAAATGTAGTTTAATGTAAAATCCTTTTCCTTGACGATCGCCGATTTGATCGTGCCGAAATCCCCTGCGGAAAAGTCGATGATCTTTCCACATTCCTCGCAGAT
>JACAEV010000209.1 GCA_013388645.1 Syntrophaceae bacterium
GACATATCGTTCTGAAAATCTCCCCTTACCCCTCTTTGCCAAAGGGGTAATTCCTCCCTTTACAAAAGGGAGGGGAGGAGGGATTTGGTCTTCAATGTCCATACAATTATGGACTGATTAGTAAATACGGGAAGGGAATAGAATGCACATCATTGGACTTGCTTTTTTGGAAGGGTTTTAATCTCTCCTGTTTCCTCTACCACGACCTGGTAATTCGCAATGCTTTTAGGAATTTTTTGTTCCAGATCCCGAGTCCTTTTAATGACAAATACTTTGATACAAGGTTTCCCTTCAGACAGACCTTGGCCTGTTCCAATCACACCAGGTATGGACATTAGAGATTTTGTATGCTCTTTCAGTACCTCATCAATTGTCTTGGTTATCACGGTATTCCCTCTTTGCGAAACATCCATGTTCTCGTTTGGCCAGGAATTTAAGAGTATAGAAAAAATCACCAAAGTTAAAACAACAGCCCCTCAGCTCAAACCAATCATCATATATATATTTTACCATGGATGGATACGATAGAATTATCGAGAAGTCTTTGCATTTACAATATTGGAGTATATGGAATAGCCACCTTCGCCATACGCACGGACTCGATACCTATAAACTGTGTTCCGACGAAGACCTGTATCGTTGTAATTGGAAACATTTGCAGTTACCTTAATAATTTGTGCAAAGTTTGTGCATTTAGAACCTTGACAGCGTTCGATTTTGAATCCATTCTCGTTATTGGAATGATCATTCCAGGTGAGGTTAATCTGATTACTCGACACTCCTGTCGCTGTTAGGTTCGTCGGAGCGGCTGGTGGTGTTCGTATCACCCCATCATCGACCGTCACTCCGAAGCGATTGAGCACAAGATCAATCCGATTGGCAAACGTTTTCGTAGCACTACCTGCAAACAGAAGCCCCACTGGGTGATTTCCGTCTTCAGAAACAATTAGAGACCCTGAATCACCACCCTGGCTGAATGGGTTATCGTCATTGCCGATGATTCCGATTTGGTCATCAAACCATGCTAATTGGCTAAAGAAAAGACTTGAACAATTCGCATAACAAACAGCCACGCTGACGCTGATTTCTGAAATCTGTCCATGGGTAAGGCCGCTTGTTCTGCCGAATTTCTTGATTGGTTGCTGTAAGAGATCATTCTTATTGTCAAAATAGCCATCCCCATCTGAATCTCCAAAGATGATAGAATGAGGCGACCCATAACCTTCCGAGAGGGTCCCATACCCTAACTTATCTGAAGTCGTGCTCACAATCGCAGCATCTATCGTGTTTGAGCCAAAGATCGAGAAATTAATCGGCTGGAAGTCATAGAGCTCACCAATCTTATATGTCTCAGGGTCATAGGGGTGATCAATAATGTCAAAAGGACCTGGCTGAAGGGCGCTGTCACCCATTGTGGCATTGTTGTTATTTGCGAAGACATGGTTATTGCTCAGGGCAAAGACATTGCCTGC
Organism: Syntrophaceae bacterium; assembly: GCA_013388645.1. Classification (GTDB taxonomy): domain Bacteria; phylum Desulfobacterota; class BSN033; order BSN033; family UBA1163; genus UBA1163. The sequence goes on from JACAEV010000209.1 coordinate 1,473, forward strand.
AGCATCTCTCACCCTTGCAGCAATGGTGCCAGCAGTAATCGCCGGATGGCCAGTTGAAACGCCTATCGGTACAGGCCGATCACACCAACCTGCGGGGCACTCCAAGGCGATAACCATCCCGATCTCTTCCACGTGAACAGGAGTGAAACCCAACCGCTCTGGAATCCCTGACACCCCTGCTCTTTTTGTGAAGACCTTGATGACAGGTTGTCCATCCAATCCAATTCCAACACCCGAACCTACGACGTCTGGGATATTCTTAAGACTCTCCTTGTTACGTTGATGCACTTCAATGGCCTCTTGGATAAGGAGGTTATCTCTGTAGGTAACCCCCTTCAGTGAATCTTGAGCCTCTGCAACACCAGGCCACACGAGGGCAATAGATTCTATGCCGGCAATCAAAGCAAAAAGAATAATAAAAACAAAAAAACCTAATCCATATTTACTCATGAAAGCAAAACACCTTTTCATGTTGGGTTCCTCCTAACAAAATTTTTAACGCGTCCTTTTCAAATTTTTTATTAAATAGGCAAAATCCGTGCCTACTTCTTAATAAGGAAAAGATAAAATTATATTATTAATTCAAGCAATTACATTTAATTAAAAATGTTAATCATTTTCCCAATTCCTTAATTTGGCAAAATTAGACAATTAGTCGCATTCGATGCAAAGAGTTTAAATCTTGCCCGAATTTTTTGACGCCCCATTGATTGAATACCGCAGGACTTGATTCCCGGTCAAAGAATATGACAGATTAAAGGTTACTTTTGTCAAGAAAGGAGTTTAAAAAATGAGAGACTATTTTTATTCCCTTGATGCCCGGAAGTACTATAACGATTTAGAGAAAAACCAAAAGGACATGTTCCTGGCTTTCAAAAACTTTAACAGTGAGGTTTTTGAGAAGACGAGCCGCCTTTCGAGAAAAGTAAAGGAACTGATAGCGATTGGGGTCGCCCACACGACGCAATGTCCGTATTGTATTGAAAGCCATGTCAAGGCTGCTAAAAATGCTGGAGCGAATGATCAGGAGATTGCAGAGGCGATTTTCGTCGCTGCTGCATTAAGGGCAGGTGGTGCCTTTGCTCATTCGACCATCTCCATGGGTGTACTGAAAGAAATGGATAGTCCATTACGTGAGATATAGGTTTCATCGTTAGCAATCGCATGCGATGAAAATAAAGGGAACCTCTAATAATTCCTAATTCGTCACTCCCGCCCCGTATCAAGTACGGGGTAAACTCCAGCGGGAGTCCAGTAATTTCAAAAGGTTATGGATTCCTGCTGGAGTTTATCCCGATAAAAATCGGGGCAGGAATGACATTTTTAGAGGTTGCCTTAATATAGAATCCCTGCATAGCCCACGAAGCTATCGTCCGGCATGATATCATAACTGGTGTAGTAATCGAGAAGAATTCCCTTCTCTGCCCCCAGAGCCTTACAGGTGGCCATGGCAGAGATGGCTGCTCCTGCACTGCAGGCGCTATCGTTTTCCAAAGCATGTCTTAGAAGGCCTTCAGCATCCATCGTCAAGGCCAGGTCAATAAACCCTTTGTCATTTTCCATCTTCACCCAATCCACAGAAGTCGGCCCCACCCCTTTTTTTAAAAAACCGTAATTGGGGCCATAGTGAGTTAAATCGGTGGACCCCATCGCAAGAATGGATATCCCATTTTCTCTGGCGATCTCGGCCATCTCTTTCCCCAGTGTTTCGGCTCGAAGAGAAAGGGGAGAGCGGACGGCAACCAGCTTTGCATTCGGGAAAAAATATTTCACCATGGCCAATTGAATCTCAATGGTATTATCCCCACTGGTGGAACTCTCCTTTCTCATCTCCATCTTTTTCATCAGACTTTTTACAATGCCTGTATGAATCTCGATATCCCCTAACGGTGTCTCACAAGCCCCTTCGGTCACAATTCTTGGAAGGTCTTCCGTTGAAAGATGGCCTCCGTAAAGGATAATCACTTCGATTTCATTTTTCAATTTTAGGGTATAGAAAACCCTCGCAGCAAGTTTCCCGGAAAAATACCAACCCGCATGAGGAACGATGCCACCCAAACCCTTTGTGATCGGAACATTAGAAGGTTCCCATCCCTCGATATATGATTCGATCTCTCGTTGGCATTCTTTTTTCTCTACCGGATACCATCCTCTTGGCAACGCCCTTTTCCTTCGATCCATGAAGTTCACCTCCGTTAATCCCCCCATATCCCCTTTGGCAAAGAGGGGAGAGGGGGGCTATATTCTTTCCAGCGTGGGCATTCCCATCAGATTGAGCGTATTCCCCATTACGATTTGAAATGCCTTCACCAAAGAGAGCCGAAACGTTTGAAGTCCCTTGTCTTGAAGATGAATGAACGGGGTTTGAACATCCGCTTCAGGGTCGGGATGTTCATAAAAATGGGTAAACGAAGTCGCCAGATCAAATGCATATTCCGTCAATTGCGATGCCCTCAGAGTTTTACTGATTTTAATCACCGTGGAAGAAAATCTCGAAAGGGCATCCAGAAGACCTATTTCTGTCCCGGTTAATGGGTCAGGGATACAATCGTCTCTCCACTCTGGCTCTATCTTCTGTTCTTTGGCTTTTCTTAAGATACTACACGCACGGGCATGGGCATATTCCAAATAGATTCCTGTATCCCCTGTCGTCTTTAAGGCTTCATCAAAGTCAAAGACAATCTGGCTTTCCAAAGTGAATTTAAGTAAATAATATCGAATGGCAGCTGAGGCTAAGGCAGAAGCCACGCTTTCTTCTAAGGGATGGTCTGCCTTCTCAATTACCTTCTGTTTTACCATCTGGATAAAATCTTTTGCTTTCACCCCTGCTCCGGAGCGGCCTGACATAGCATAAGCCTTTTTCTCTCCATTCTCCTCCATCCCGAGAATCCGAGCAGACAGTGGGGAGAGATTAACCACCTCATAGGCTAAATGGATGGATTGGTTTGCCTCTTTTTCAAAACCCATCTTTCTCAGGGACTCCACCACCACTTGTTGAGGATAACTCTGTCGGGTATCAATCACATTAATGACCCTGTCCGCATGGCCAAACTTTTTAGAAAGTCGATCCCCTGGTTCCCCATCTCTGGCGGTCGTCCAGAGCATTTCTCCATCGGTTTGGAGACCCCAACGTTTATATAAAAAATCTTTTTTAAGAAGACCAAATTTCCAGAGCTGGTAGGCAATATCCTTTCCTGTGTAGGTCACACTCCCGTTGGATCGGACGAGGATCTTATCCAAACTCTTCATCCCCTCTGACGTCTCCACAACGCCGCCAAAAGGAACGACCCAGCACCCTTCGTTTGGACCCTCTGTTTCAAACCGAAGAGTCCCTTTTTCTTTCAGGAGTTCGAAGGTCGCCTCCCAGAATCCCCGAGCAATGATGTCCGACTCCCAATTGAGGAGGTGATAGAAGATGGAAAGTTGAGCGACGGTATCAAGATGTGACCGGACGATTCTGGTGGCTAATTCCTTTGCAAAACCTGCAATCGGATGAATTCCTCCCTCAATCTGGTGAAGAACCGTCTCCCTCTTCGCAAGGAGGGAAGGATTCTTTTCCGTTTCATTTTGGAATCGAGCATAGAGCTCCCAGCAGAAATAATCGAAAGGTTGATCGGCCGGAGCTTTTTCCCAGATCTCGCTAAAATCAGAACCTTCTTGATAATAGGGCGGATCCAAGTACAGAAGGGCGGTCACCACCTCCACCACTTGAAGCCCTGTGTCATCAATATAATTGCAGACCTCTATCGAAAATCCATTCCATTTCAGAATTCTGGCAATGGTGTCTCCTAAAACAGAGTTCCTGAGGTGACCAATATGCATGGCCTTATTCGGGTTTACACTCGTATGTTCGATGAAGACTTTCTCGCCCAACCGGGAGTCAGGTTTTTCAAAAAACTCACCCTCTTTCAAAACCCGGGGGATGATTTCTTTTGCCAGACCTCCCCAATCGACCTTAAAATTGAGGTAACCAGGAGACGAGATATTCATCTCCTGAATATAAGCGGGTCGCCTCAACCTTAATAGCTCAACCAACTCCTGAGCGATTTTCATCGGAGATCTTTTTTTTTGCTTTGCCAAAGACAGGCAGATGGCACTTGAGAAATCTCCTAATTCCCGCTGGGGGGGAATGTTAAATGGAATGTCATCGGTATCTAAGAGTTTCTTTAATACCTCTGCGACTCCCTCTCTGATCATCCCTTCGTTTTCCTTCCTATTTGCCTATTTATTTCATTATTATGAGGATGTAAAAGAAAAGTCAAGGGAAGAGAAAATTGACAGCGGTAAGAATCTGTGAATATAATCTACCCGGAAACAAAACCTCCGGAAGTCGTCATGCCGGAAGAAAGGGATTAAAAAAATGAGAAAAAAGAACCCAATTAAAATATCCATTTGTAATGAGCTTTTTCAGGGGTGGCCCATCGAATCCGTTTTCGAATATGTCTCTCAATTGGGTTACGATGGAGTGGAGATCGCTCCTTATACCTTGGCCGATTCTGTTACTGAAATTTCGCCAAAACGACGAAGAGCCATTCGCCACGTGGCCGAGCAAAACCAAATCGAGATTGTAGGGCTCCATTGGCTCCTGGTGAAGCCAGAAGGACTTTATATCAACCACCCCGATGAAATCATCCGAGTGCAAACCCAGGAATATATGGAGGCGCTCATCCATTTCTGCGCGGATATTGGAGGAAAGATATTGGTTCATGGTTCACCCCACCAAAGAACGGTTCAGGAGGGATGGGATATTCAAGAGGCATGGGACTTTGCCAAGGAAACCTTCAAGATCGTTCTGAAAACAGCTCGTAAAAGAGAGGTCCTCTACTGTATCGAACCTCTTGCTTACACCCGAACCAATTTCATCAATACGGTGGCAGAGGCAATTCAATTGGTGAAGGAGTTAAGACATCCCAATTTCAAGATGGTTTTCGACTGCGGGAGTTCTTCCATCCAAGAGGGCTCGATTACTCTCCCCATGCTTCGAGCCTTGGAATCGGGTACCCTCCGGCACATTCACGTGAATGATGCCAATGGAAAGGGGCCAGGTTTTGGTGAGATCGATTTTGTGCCGATTTTAAAACTGTTACTGAAGAATGCTTATAAAGGTTACCTTTCCGTTGAGGTCTTTGATTTTTCTCCTGACCCACAGACAGTCGCTAGCCGGAGTATTGGCTATCTCAAGGGGATATTGGATACTTTAACAGAAAACAGCTAAACCTTGACCTTTCTTATTCCTTTTCCTAATATTCACTTCAAGAACCACCCCTCGCCTTTAAGGGCTATGGGTTTCACCGATTTCTTTTAAGAACTTCTTCAACTTCTCCAGATCCCCTTCGATGAAAGATTGAAATTCTAATCCATATCGGTTCTCGTCCGAAACGGTCTTCATCGCTAAATCGGACCAAACAATCTTCGCAATCGCTTTGACGGAATCCAATTGCAATCCCTTTACAAAGAGAATTTCAATTTTTAATAATGTTCCTTTCTGAAGTGCTTCGGGGAGATAAACGAGAAGGCCACCTTCACTGATATCGGCAACGAGCCCTCCGTGGCTATCCTTATGGTCTACCACGGAATAATCTAAAGGGAGTTCAACACTAATTCTCGGATGTTTTCTCCTCTCAACGATTAGAAGGCCTTCTTTGGATTTTGATTTATCCTCCCCTTTTTTCCCTCTCCTCGCCGTAGTGAGAAATTTTCGTTGTCCCATTCTGCCCTCCCCTACTCTTAAAACTACTAAATATTTTAAAAAAAATCAACAACAATTCAAAAATCGATGTATTCCTCCAGAAGTGTATTCCTCCAGAAGGTATAAAAAAATTATCTTCGCTGGTATTTTCAGAAGGGACGGGTAGATTTCAGAACCTTTAGAATGCC
>JACAEV010000228.1 GCA_013388645.1 Syntrophaceae bacterium
CAGAAGAATTGGGAGTGCAGTATGTCCTGGAGGGGAGTGTAAGGAAGGCCGGGGAGCAGTTAAGAATCACAGCGCAATTAAATGATGCCCTGACAGGCCATCATTTATGGGCGGAGCGTTATGACAGGAGTTCAAAAGATATATTTATGGTTCAGGATGATATTACAACGCACATCATCACGGCGTTGCAGGTGAAGTTGACGGAAGGAGAGCAGGCCCGTGTATTTTCAAAAGGCACTAAAAACCTTGACGCCCATATGAAGGTCATCGAGGCAAGGTATTTATCCTACCAGACCACCATTGAGGGGAATATCAGGGCAAGGCAACTCGCAGAAGAGGCGATCGCCCTTGACCCGAATTTCGCATCCGCATACAGGGTGCTCGCGCTCGCCAACCTCATTGATGTATGGCTTGGGTTGAGCAAGGATCCCCGGGAGTCTCTGAAACAAAGCCTTGAACTCTATAAGAAAGCGGTTACCCTGGATAACTCGTTTGCCATAGGTTACGTCGGGTTGGGTTATACATTGATGATGATGCGGCAATATGATGAAGCCATTGTCCAGGCGGAGCGGGGGCTCGAGCTTGAGCCAAATTCTGCTGACGTCGTTTTTGGATATGCCTTTATCTTAGTTTACACAGGAGGGGATCCCATCCCCTTCTTTGAAAGGGCAATGCGGCTCAATCCGAAACCTCCCAATCTCTATTTGCGTATCTATGCGGAGGCGCTTCGTGATGCCGGGCGGTATGAAGAGGCCATTGTTCAGCTTAAAAAGGCGATTGAACGGGAACCCGGAGATATCTTCTCCCATATTTTCCTCACCGCCGCGTATAGTATGGCAGGGCGAGAGAAGGAAGCCCGGGCCGTAGCAGCCGAGGTATTCAAAATCAACCCCAAATTTTCTCTCGAACAGTTTGCAAAGGTCCTCCCCTACAAAGACCCTGCTACCAAAGAACGCTACATCGATTCCCTACGCAAATCTGGCCTAAAATGAAAATTGCACTTTTTATTCCAATTAATTCCATTTTTTTATATTAAAAATATAATAAAATCAATATATTAAAATAAAAAATTGCAGAGAGTAAATTTTTTACTTGACAAACTATAATTTCTATAGTAATAGAAAAAATTATAAATTCTGAAAAAGGAGAAAATTATGGAAATCCTGACAGTATCGCAAGCGAGCAAATATTGTAATGTGTCTTCCAAAACAATCATCAATTGGATTGAAGCTGGTCATCTCAAGGCTTACAAGACTGTGGGGGGACATCGCAGGATTAAGAAGGAGGACCTGGACCAATTTCTGAAAGATAAAGGAATGCCTGTTCCAGAAGAGGTAAAAGGAGAGGAAAGGAAGAAAATTCTTGTCGTAGATGATGATAAGATCATCGTTGAGACCATTGTGCAAGCTCTTGAGGAAGATGAATATGGATATGAGATGATCTCTGCTTCAGATGGTTTTGAAGCAGGGCTTCAAGTCAATCACTTCAAACCAGACCTTTTGATCTTAGATATCATGATGCCAGACATCAATGGCTATGAGGTCTGTCAAAAGATTAAGTCAAATCCTGATACAAAGAACACTAAGATTATTGTCCTTTCAGCCTATCTCGATGACGGCGCTTTTAAACAGATGAAAGAATATGGAGCGGATGCATGCTTCTCGAAACCCCTTCCTTTGGAACAATTGAAATTCGAGGTTGCGAAACTGTTAGGTCTGAAGAAGTGAGGGTTTTTGGAAGCCAACCAATTTTATTTTAAAATTAAAAGGAGAGAGCGATGAGTCTACAAGAGAATTTAAAAAATAAGAAATTTATTGTGACTTCAGAAATTCAACCTCCGATTGGTACGGGGGTCCAAGACCTCATCCGAAATGTGGAGCGGATTCGAGGAAGAGTGGATGCCCTGACCGTCCCTGAACTCAAAATTGAGGGTTTGGTGACGGATACAATGGGAACCTGCCAGGCATTAAAGGAACAAAAATTCGACCCAATCCTTCAGACCACCTGTCGTGAGAAAAATCGCGTTGAAATTCAGGAACATCTCATACGGGCCTCCGAATCTGGAGTGGAAAATATTCTGACCTTTACGGAGGATTATCGCATCACCGGAGATAGCCTCCAGGAGATCATGTTTTTCCATGTGGATACGGGGAAACTCTTTTCTGTCATCGAAAGCCTCCATGGCGGTCGTGATATATCGGGTAAGGATATCCGGACCAAACCCAAATTCTTTGTGGGATCTGGGATTGATTCGAGTTGGGGAAAGAAAGTACCTGATTTGGAGTTAAAAGAGATGGAAGAATTAGCTGGGTTAGGGACTCAATATTTTCTCACCACCCCAATCTTTGATCTGGACTCCTTCAATGAATTTATGAAGAAGGTGGGGCCAATAAAAATACCAGTCATTGCAGAAATCATTTTAGTCAGGTCAGCGGAGATGGGGCTTTTTCTTAATAAACATGTCAAACCTGGGATGGTTCCTAACCATATCATCGAAAAGTTAGCGAAATCCCCAGATAAAGAAAAAGCGAGCATTGAGATTGTCAGCGACCTGGTAAAAGGACTAAGGGACCTTTGTCAAGGGGTCCACTTTATTCCAATTGGAGCCGAAGATCGTATTTCAAAATATCTCGATGCAGCCAAACTTTCATCGCTCTAACGTTGTAAATGTAAATTCATAATGTAAAGGAAGTAAAAGAGACAAAGGATGGCGTCGGAGTGGTTTAAACTCGAAACACTAAACTCCAAATCCTAAATAAACCCAAAATCCAAAATTATAAAATTGCGAGTTTTGATTTTTGTGTTTTGGGTTTGTTTAGAGTTTAGGATTTTTACATCCCTGTACTGGAAGGGGTTCATATGAACGAAAAGATTGGTGCCGCGTTAGTCGTGGGGGGAGGAATCGCCGGGGTTCAAGCCGCTCTGGATTTAGCCAATTCGGGGATCAAAGTCTATCTTTTGGAGCGCTCCCCGGCGATTGGTGGAAAGATGGCACAACTCGATAAAACCTTCCCCACGAATGACTGCGCCATGTGTATTGTTTCTCCCAAATTGGTGGAGGCCGGAAGACACCTCAATATTGAAATTATTACCAATTCAGAGCTCGTCTCGTTGGAGGGAGAGGTCGGTCATTTCAAAGCGAAGATTCGAAAACAACCACGCTATGTAGAGATGAATAAATGCACCAGCTGTAATGATTGCACAGAGGTTTGTCCTATTTTTCTGCCAAATGAATTTAATGAGGGGTTGGATCAAAGAAGAGCGATTTACCGGCCTTATCCTCAAGCTGTTCCCAATACTTTTTTGGTGACTAAACGAGGAACGAGCCCCTGCAAAAATACTTGTCCTGCTGAAACGAGCGCACAAGGTTATATTGCTCTGATCCAGGCAGGTCGATATAAAGAAGCCCTGGATGTGGTCAAAGAATATAATCCTTTTCCTGCCTCGGTGGGACGAGTTTGTAACCATCCTTGCGAAGAGAAATGCAATCGAGGGAAACTCGACCGTCCCGTTTCGATCTGTAGTCTAAAACGTTTTGTAGCAGATTGGGTTTATGAACATCGTGAAGAGTTAAAGGGACAGATCACGCCCCACGAATCGCACATGACCGCTTCGATATCCAACGAGCAAATCGAAAGGCCAAAAGCCAAGGTGGCCATTGTGGGTGCAGGTCCAGCAGGTCTGAGCTGTGCTCATCAATTATCTCGCATGGGATATTCCGTGACGATCTTTGAGGCCCTCCCGGTTGCGGGTGGGATGATGAGAGTGGGCATTCCTTCTTATCGCTTGCCGAGGGATGTACTTCAAAGGGAAATTGATGAAATTATAAATCACCCCAATGTTGAATTGAAGTTGAACTTCCCCATTCGAAACATCAACCGTCTATTTGATGCTGGTTTTTCTGCTGTGTTTTTAGCTATGGGGGCTCATGAGGCTCAAAAATTGGGTATTCCAGGTGAAGAGGTGGTGGGGGTCCACCACGGTGTGCCATTCCTCCAAGCGGTGAGTTTAGCTGAAAGACATGGCGTGACGGAGGGATTTGAAGATCGCTTTCTCATTGCCTTTGGAATTCCCATCGCCCCCAAAGTAGGAGAAAAGACCGTTGTCATTGGAGGGGGGAATGTGGCGATCGACGCAGCCCGGACTGCGCTGAGATTGGGGGCTAAAAAGGTGAGCATCCTTTATCGTCGATCTCGGGATGAGATGCCTGCCAACTCTTGGGAGATTGAAGCGGCCGAGAAGGAAGGAATTGAGCTCCAAATCTTGTCTGCGCCGGTCGAAGTGGTTTCGAAGGGAGAGAGAATTTCAGGGATCCGATGTATCAAGATGGAGTTAGGTGAACCCGATGCGTCAGGTAGAAGAAGGCCCATTCCTATTCAAGGTTCAGAATATATCGTCCCTGCTGATACCATGATCGCTGCAGTGGCCCAGGCACCTGAAATCTCTTTCCTTGACGAATCCCATGGTCTGGAAGTCACTCCCAAAGGAACTTTTGCAGTCGATCCACAAACATTGGCTACCAATCGACCAGGGATTTTCGCCGGGGGAGATGTCGCAAGGGGACCTTGGATACTGATCCAGGCGATTGCGGACGGTCGTAGAGGGGCTCTTTCTATTGATCGCTATCTGAGAGGTGTTGATCTCCTAACTCCGCGAGAGCAAGTCCCCCTCCCAGTGGTAGATCTCTCTAAAGAAGAAATTGATCAAATGGTAAAAGAAGGTAAAGTGGATTTAACTCCGAGGACTCAGATTCCTGAACTCCCCGAGAAGGAGAGAATCCAAGATTTTAGAGAAGTGGAGTTAGCCCTGACTGAAGAGCAAGCAAAGCGAGAAGCTGCACGGTGTTTGGCTTGTGGCATCTGTTCGGAATGCCATCTCTGCGTGCAAGTTTGTAAGAGGGAAGCGATCGATCACCAACAGGCACCAGTGGAAGAGGAGATCGAAGTGGGTTCGGTCATCCTCTCCCCAGGATATTCTCTCTATCGGCCGGAACTTTCGCCTGAGCTGGGTTACGGTCGTTATCCCAATGTGGTGACCAGCATGGAATTTGAAAGGATGCTCAGTGCCTCTGGTCCATGGGGAGGCCACATCACGCGTCGATCCTCAGATCACCGTGAACCAAAGAAGATCGCCTTTCTCCAATGTGTGGGATCGAGAGAAAAGGAACACGATTATTGCAGTTCAGTCTGTTGCATGTATGCCACGAAGGAAGCGATGCTTGCGATGGAGCATCTTCCAGGAGTAGAGATCAAGATCTTCCAAATGGACATGAGGGCATTTGGAAAAGGGTTTGATGCTTACTTCGAGAGAGGAAAGGAAAAGGGGATTCAGTATATCCCCTGCCGAATTTCTGGATTGGAAGAAGATCCTGAGACAAAGGATATTCTTATCGGATACGAAAGTTCCAATGGAGGACAATCCGTTCATAAAGAGGAGCGAGTCGACTTAGCCATTTTGAGCATTGGCATGTCCGCCCTTCCGGATGCACTGAGGCTGGCAAAGGCTACTGGCATCGAGCTCGACCCCTATGAATTCTGTTTGACCCGAGACTTCCGACCTGTTGAGACGAGCCGTCCTGGAGTTTTCGCTTGTGGGGCTTTTACAGAGCCCAAAGATATTCCCGATAGTGTCGTCCAGGCGAGTGGTGCAGCGGCAAAAGTGCTTTCGGTGATTGGGGAAGCTCGAGGCACGCTTGTGAGAAAGAAGGAATTCCCTCCTGAAAGAGAAATTTCTCCTCAAGAAGAACCCCGGATCGGAGCCTTTATCTGCAGCTGTGGAACAAATATCGCTGGGACCGTGGATGTGAAGGGGATTGTTGAGTTTGCGAAAACCCTTCCAGGAGTGGTGCATGCTGAGAATACGATCTACACCTGTTCTGCAGACTCCTTAAAGTTAATTCAGGAGAGGGTGAAGGAACTCAACCTCAATCGGGTGGTGGTAGCGTCTTGTACGCCGAGGACGCATGAGCCGCTCTTTCGAGATACAATTCGTGAAGTCGGTCTTAATCCCTATCTTTTTGAAATGGCAAATATTCGCGATCAGTGCTCCTGGGTTCATATGAACCTGAAAGAAGAGGCGACAGAAAAGGCGAAGGATCTTGTTCGAATGGCGATCGCCTGCTCTAAGAATTTGGAACCTCTCCATCAAGTCCCACGCCCATTGGTTCATAGCTGTCTCGTCGTGGGAGGAGGTTTAGCTGGGATGGTCGCTGCTCTAAGCATGGCAGAGCAAGGGTATTCTGTTTTCTTAGTGGAAAGAGAAAAGGAACTGGGTGGAAGACTTCGACAAATTTATTACAGCGAAAATGGGGGGAATCCCCAGGACTATTTAAAAGAGTTAATCAAAAGAATTGAGAGCCATCCAAGGATTGAAATTCTAAAAGGGGTTCAGGTCTTCGCACATGAAGGAGCTGTGGGAAATTTTAAAACGAAGATAGCCAAAACGGACGGCTCCATGGAAAGAACGATAGATCATGGAGCGACGATCATTGCCACAGGTGGAAAAGAGTATCGGGGTAAAGCCTATCTTCTCGGTCAGGATACAAGGGTGATCACTCAAGAAGAATTGGAAAAACGGATTTCTCTCTCCGATCCATCCCTTTCAAAGGCAAAATCCATCGTCATGATCCAATGCGTCGGCCCGTGGGATGATGACCGATCCAAATCTTTTTACTGTAGCCGAGTTTGTTGTAGTGTTGCGGTTAAGAATGCCATCCGAATTAAAGAGATATATCCCAAAGCTTCAGTGACCATCCTTTATCGGGATATGAGAACGTATGGGTTTAAAGAGGCTTTCTATACCCAGGCGAGAGAGAAAGGGGTTCTATTTGTTCGGTTTGATGAAAAGAAAAAGCCTTCTGTTTCTCTAAGCGATGGTCAATTGTGTGTTCAAATAGAAGATCCGATGCTTCATCTTCCCTTAACACTCCAACCGGATCTTTTGATTCTATCTGAAGCAGTCGTTCCAAATGAAGGGAGCAAAGAACTTGCTAACCTTTTTAAATTTCCAATCACCTTAGATGGGTTTTTCTTAGAGGCTCATGTCAAATTAAGACCTGTAGATTTCGCAACAGATGGTCTCTATCTTTGTGGCATGGCACACTATCCTAAATCGATCAATGAGACCATCTCTCAAGCAGAGGCTGCCTCAGCGAGGGCTGCAACTGTTCTCTCACAAGAAGTGCTTCAAGTGGGAGGGGTAGTTGCCGTTGTCGAGGGGGAGCGGTGTGCGGCGTGTTTGACCTGTGTGAGGGTGTGTCCTTATGAGGTGCCGGTGATCAATGCGAAGGGCGAGGCGGAGATTGATTTAGCGAAGTGCAAGGGGTGTGG
>JACAEV010000222.1 GCA_013388645.1 Syntrophaceae bacterium
AAACATTTTTCTTGACAAAGGTGAAAAAGTTTTTTAAATTAAATTTAGGTGTTAACGTTAACGCATTTCTAACCAGAATAATCCTTTGAACTATTTTTTAAGTTTGTGTTTTTGAGAGATAACAATTTAAAATTGTTAACCTTTTTAAATTCTCATTAGGATAAAGAAAGGAGGATACTGATGGAAGGAATGGAGAGAATCGCTAAGAAGCCAATTAGAATTACTGATACGACATTTCGGGATGGGCATCAATCGTCCTTAGCAACCCGTATGCGGACCGAGGATATGGTGCCAATAGCCGAGGAATTGGATAGTGTGGGATTTCATTCGGTGGAGATGTGGGGTGGAGCGACCTTTGATGTGACTCATCGGTTTTTGGGAGAAGACCCGTGGGAGAGGGTAAGGACATTGAAGAAGCTGATGCCCAAGACGCCTTTTCAGATGTTACTTAGAGGTCAGAACTTGGTTGGTTATCGGAACTATCCAGATGACGTGGTAGTAGCTTTTGTGGAAAAGTCGGCAGAGGTGGGAATTGATATTTTTCGATGTTTTGATGCGGTCAATGATGAACGCAACTTTGAGACAGCTTTCAAGGTGATCAAACGGTGCGGAAAGCATATACAGGGGACGATTTGTTATTCGTTGACGGAGCGGAGGATGGGAGGCCCGGTTTACAATCTGAGCTACTATCTTGAGAAGGCGAAAATTCTCGAGGACATGGGGTCCGATTCACTCTGTATTAAGGATATGGCAGGGCTGTTGGCGCCCTATGATGCCTATGAATTGGTCAGGGCGTTGAAAAGTGCGATCAAGATTCCGATCCAGCTCCATACGCATTATACAAGCGGGATGGCTTCGATGACCTATTTGAAAGCGGTGGAGGCAGGAGTGGATGTGATTGATACAGCTTTGGCACCTTTTGCGCTTCGGTCTTCTCAGCCTGCAGTGGAGCCGATCATTGTAGCGTTGGAGGGTACACCTTGGGATTCTGGGTTGGATCTTGGGAAACTATTAAAATTGGGAGAGTATTTGGAGACGATCGCTCCGAAGTATCGAGACTTTTTAGATACAACGAAGATGGCAGTGATTGATACCAATGTGCTAAGGCATCAGATTCCCGGGGGAATGATTTCAAACATGGTGAGCCAGCTTAAGCAGCAGAAGGCGATTCATCGGATTAATGAGGTTTATGAGGAGCTTCCTCAGACGAGGAAGGATTTAGGTTATCCGCCATTGGTGACGCCAACCTCACAGATCGTGGGTGTCCAGGCCGTTTTGAACACGCTATTTGGTCGTTACAAGATGGTTTCCAAGGAGACGCAGGACTACGTGTATGGGCTTTACGGGAGGTCACCGGTACCAATTTCTGATGAGATTAAGAAGTTGGTCTTAAAAGGGTATAAGAAAGGCAAAGAACCCATTTCATGTCGGCCAGCGGACTTAATTGAGTCGGAGATGGAGAAAGCGAAGGAAGAAAGCAAGGCGTTGGCAAAAGATCTCTGCGATACTCTCATTTATGCGATTTTTCCACAGACAGGCACGCAATTTTTGAAGTGGAAATATGGGTTGGAGCCGATTCCGGAAAAGGTGAAACCCAAGACCTTGGAGGATGTGAAACGGGAGGACGAAGCCATGGCCAAAGCAAAGGCAGAAGCCCAAACGAAAAAAGCCTAAAGGAGAGATCAATAAAGGCCTATAAAAGAGTACAAAATGAACCTTTTTTAAGAGGTTTTAGATTTTTATATTGACAAAAAATGTATATTAGAGTTAGCGTTGACGCAGCCATTTTTAAATCAATGTAACTTGTTAATTTAATAGGTAGTTTGTTAATAATTCGGAAAGCTTAACCTTAGAGCTTCCAGTAACAAAGCTGCATGCATAAGAAAGTTACCATTAAGGATATTGCCCGAATGGCTGATGTTTCCCACACAACGGTCTCAAGGGCGCTCAATAACAAGTCTCGGATTCGTAGTGAGACAAAAGAGAAAATCCTCTCCATAGCCAAGGAGTTGAACTACCAACCCAATTTCATTGCCAGAAGTTTGGTGATGAAGCGAACTAAAACATTAGGCCTTGTCATCACCACAATTGCTAATCCTTTTTATACGGAGCTATCACAAGGGATTGAAACGACAGCCAGAAGTTTGGGCTATAACATCATCCTTTGCAGTACCAATTATGAACTTTCAGCCGAGAAACAGTATATTGATATGCTGCGAAGCAAGGGAGTGGATGGAATCATTTTCACTTCTGCACATATGGGCGACCCCAATATCATTGAATTAGCAGAAGAGGAATTCCCCATCATATTGGTGAATCGTCGAACCTACCATCCCATGGTTAGAGAAAAAGTCGATTACATAGGTGTCAATAATATCTTAGGTGGATTTTTAGCGGTGGAGCACCTGATCAAACTCGGGCATAAAAGAATAGGAATCATAGGTGGGTCCTCCGAGTCATCGGTGGGTTTTGAACGTCTTGAGGGCGGAAAGAAAGCACTCGACACATACGGCCTGGAAGTAAAAGGTGATTATTTTTTGGAGGGTGATTTTTTGAAAGGGTCTGGTTATCAGGGAGGTAAAAAATTCCTAAACATGGCCCAACCCCCTACTGGAATTTTTGCAACCAATGATTATATGGCATTGGGCACTTATCAGGCGATCGTTGAAGAGGGGATCAAAGTTCCAGAAGAGATAGCATTGATCGGATTTAATGATATTGAATTTACATCAATCAAAGGAATTGAGTTGACAACCATAGGCCAAAAAAAGTATGAAATGGGTAGTCTGGCCGCTAAAACTTTGGTTGAAAGAATTGAGGGAGGAAAAACGAGGCCCCCAAAGGAAATTATTTTAGAGCCTGAGTTGATTATCCGGAAAACTTGCGGTTTTCATTTGAAGGGTTATCAAATCGAATTACCAACGATGAACCATGGACGGGGAACCATAAACGGTGACCCATAAACCGTGAAGACAGTGTTTGTTTCATCGTTGGACATTCTTTACCGTCGATGGTCTGAGAGGAGGGATTTTATGAAAAGAAAGAAGATATCCATTATCGGTGCAGGGTTTGTAGGGGCGACAGCTGCCCACTGGGCTGCCGAAAAGGAATTGGGCGATGTCATTTTAGTAGATATCATTGAAGGAATGCCACAAGGCAAGTCGCTGGATCTTTTCCAGGCAGGACCCATAGAGGGCTTTGATGCAAGGGTCATCGGGTCCAACAGTTTCCAGGAGACAGAGAATTCGGATGTGGTGATTATCACTTCAGGAGTTCCTCGGAAACCAGGGATGAGCCGTGAAGATTTACTTGAAATCAACAAGAAGATCATTGAATCGGTGGTCTCGGAAGTAGTGAAAAAATCTCCACAGGCCATTCTCATTTTGGTGACGAACCCACTCGACACCATGACTTATTTAGCTTTTAAGAAAAGCGGGCTTCCTAAGCAGAGGGTCATGGGAATGGCTGGGATCCTCGATACAGCCCGGTTTAAGGCATTTATTGCGATGGAATTGGGTGTTTCAGTAGAAGATATCCAGGCGCTCCTATTAGGAGGACATGGTGATGAGATGGTGCCTCTTCCCAGATATACGACGGTGAGCGGCATTCCTCTTTCCCATCTCCTCCCTCAGGAGAAGATCGATCGTCTGGTAGATCGGACGCGAAAAGGTGGAGGGGAGATCGTGAATCTCCTCAAAACAGGGAGTGCTTTTTACGCCCCTTCTGCGGCGGCCATTCAGATGACAGAGGCTATATTAAAAGACAAGAAGAGGATCCTTCCTTGTTGTGTCTATCTTGATGGAGAATATGGGTTGAAAGATATTTGTTTCGGTGTTCCGGTCAAATTGGGAGGAGATGGAATCGAATCCATTATCGAACTTCCGTTGACAGAGGAAGAAAAAAATTTGGTAGCCAAATCTGCGGAGAGCGTAAAGAAGAGCATTCTGGAATTGAAGTTATAAGTTAAGAGTTAAGGCAACCTCTAAAAATGTCATTCCTGCGGAAGCAGGAATCCATAAACTTTTGAAATTACTGGACACCCGCCGGAGTTTACCCCGTACTTGATACGGGGCGGGAGTGACGAATTAGTAATTATTAGAGGTTCCCTTAAAAAAGGAATGATGAGTGGTGAGGGGAACATGCGAGAGATTGATGTAA
>JACAEV010000210.1 GCA_013388645.1 Syntrophaceae bacterium
ACTTTACACATTCTGTCATTCCGGACTTGATCCGGAATCCAGTGTTTTCATTCTGGATTCCTGCTTTCGCAGGAATGACAACTCTTAGTATCATTGTAAGGTGATTACTGTAACACTACTCTAGCTTAAGCGTATTAATTCTTTCAGCAAATTTTAAGAGGGAGGTAGGATATGAGTAAAAAAGTTGAAGAGAAGAAGACTGATGAGAAAGTTTCGCGTCGTCGGTTTTTAAAGACGGCAGCAGCCACCGCCGGTGTGACTGCAGCGACGGTAGGAGTCCCAAGCTTTTTACGTCATGCATCAGCCCAGCCCATCAAACTGAAGATGCAGACTGCCTGGGATGCAGGAACAGTCGGTTTTGTTGAATTTCAGAAATTCTGCAAACTTGTGGGCGAAATGTCAGAAGGCAAACTCACCGTTGAGGGGTTTCCCGCAGGGGCTATTGTGGGAACCTTCGAAATGTTCGATGCTGTAAAGTCGGGAGTATTCGATGCCTATCATAGTTTTGATGTATATTGGGTTGGCAAACAGCCTGCATGCACCTTCCTTTCGTCCTACCCATTTGGTATGGATCGGCCGGACCAGTGGGAGACATGGTTTAGAGAACTCGGTGGTCTCGAAGTTGCAAGAGAGGCTTATGGTCAGCACAACATGTATTATCTCGGCCCCATTCAGCATGATGACAACCTGATTCATTCCAAAATCCCTATCCGTTCATTTGAAGATTTCAAGGGAAAGAAGATCCGATACCCTGGTGGGATCATTGCTGATATCTATCGTGCGGCAGGGGTTTCAACGGTTCTGCTTCCTGGCGGAGAAGTCTATCCAGCCCTTGAAAAGGGCGTTATCGATGCTTCGGACTTTGTAGGTGCAGCAGTCAACTACAATCTGGGCTATGGAGAAATTGCCAAATACATTATCATGGGACCACCTTCCACCCCGTGTCTGCATCAACCCGTTGACTTGATGAGTGTGGAAATCAATATGAATTCATGGAAGAAGATCCCGAAACATTTGCAACAGTTACTTGAGTCGGCTGTCACGATGCACTCCTGGATGCAGTATACTGCTATCCAGAAAGCGGATCTCAAAGCCTTTGATGATTTCCAGAAGAAGCAAGGAGTGACAGTCATCCGGCTTAAAGATTCTGACATTGAGAAATTCAAGAAGTTCGCTCCCCCTCTCTGGGTCACATGGGCAAAGAAGAATCCTCTCGCCATGAAAGCTTTTAAATCCCAATGGGAATTCATGAAATCCGTGAAGGTTGGCTACTATACCGAAGCTGATTTGGTTGATGAAAAAGGAAAGAAAATAACACTTTAACGACAACAGGGGAGGGGGAACCGGATTCATTTTAAGTCCCTCTCCCCATTTTATATATGCGCACGCTTGTACCGTGCAGTATGTCATTCCGGGCTTGACTTAGCCTGCCCCGTACTTGATACGGGGGAATCTAGTGTTTCCATGGATTTCTGCTTTCACGAGATTGACGAAAATTTCTGTGATCAATGGGGCTGCGTATATGTGTATATATGAAATGAATAGAATTATAAATCACCTGAGGAGAAGGGTATGACTCGTTTGAAGAAATTTATGATGATTGTCAATAAGACGAATATTTTTATGGGAAAATTGATGGTCGGAGTGACCTTGCTTGCTGTTACTGTGATCACTTTTGAGGTGGTGATGCGGTATGTATTTAACCGACCGACAAACTGGGGACATGAGACGATGATTCTCCTTTTTGCCATTTTTTACTGCGCAGCGGCTGGCTATGCACATTATTATCGAGCCCATGTCCGGGTGGATGTTTTTTACTCCACCCGTACCCCAAGAACGAAAGCCTACCTCGATCTGATCACCTCTGGATTTTTCTTTCTCTTCGCAATCGTGTTCATCTATACGAGCTGGAATTTCTATTGGAGCTCCCAGACGATGCAGGCGGGAGCGAAGATCTTCGGGATAGAAATTCCAGGAGAACTCTCATTTACCGATTGGCAGCCGCCCTATTATCCTGTAAAGTTCATGATGCCTTTAGGAGGTTTTCTACTGTTGCTGCAAGGAGTTGTCTGGCTGATCCGTGATATCCACATGGCTGCGACCGGGGAGGAAATGAAATGAGTATTGAGCTAATTACCATTACAATGTTTGGATCCATGCTAATTCTTTTGTTTCTGGGACTGCCCGTGGCCTTTTCCTGTGGGACAGTTGGGATTATCTTTACTGTAATTCTACAGGGACCCTCTGCTATCAATATTGTTCCTACAAGGGTCTTTGGCCTGATGGTCAACTATCTTTTGGACGCTATCCCCCTTTTCATCTTTATGGCATGTATCCTCGAACGAGGGGGTCTCATCGGAGATATCTACGAGATGGTTCATCAATGGTTAGGTTGGCTTAAAGGCGGTGTGGCCACGGCTTCTGTGGCCGCTTGTTCCATGTTGGCCGCCATGGTAGGCGTTATTGGAGCGAGCGAAGTGACCATGGGCGTCATCGCCTTCCCGGAAATGCTGAAAAGAAGATATGACAAATATATGGCGGCTGGCTCCATCCTTGCCGGTGGGACTCTTGGAATCCTTATCCCGCCAAGTGCCATGCTTATCGTATACGGTATGGTCGATAATGTTTCAATCGGTCAGCTTTACGGAGGGGCGTTTTTGCCTGGTTTTCTCCTTGCCGGTCTGTATATTCTTTATATCTCCATAAGGTCTTATCATAACCCAAGGATGGGACCTCCGATTCCAAAGGAAGAACGCCTGTCTTTTTCCGGAAAAATGAAAATTTCAAAGCCGATTATCCCTGTGGCTATTCTGATTTTTCTCGTCCTTGGGACCATCCTGATCGGTATTGCGGCACCCACAGAGGCGGCTGGCGTAGGGTGCGCTGGGGCTTTCGTCATTCTCGCATTCCAGCGCAGACTGACTTGGAAGGGAGTGGTTCAGGCCTGTGAGAATACCCTGAAGTCCTCAGCCATGGTTCTATGGACCATGTTTGGAGCCAATATCTTCGTAGCTCTCTATGTCATGGTAGGTGGAGGAAAGTTCGTCACGGACTTGCTTCTCGGAATCGGGAATCCATGGGTCATCATTTTTGTCATGCAGTTTATTCTAATCTTTTTAGGGTGTTTTATTGATTGGGTTGGTATTATTATGCTTACCGTCCCGATCTTTGGTCCTATCATCCGCCAATTGGGATTTGATCCGGTCTGGTTTGGGGTGCTATATGCTGTTAATCTCCAGATTTCCTTCTTATCTCCACCTTTTGGATATGCCCTTTTCTACCTCAAGGGTGTGGCTCCGCCGGAAATCTCGACAACCGATATCTGGAAAGGAGCAGCTCCATTTATTGCGCTTCAATTTGTCGGATTGGCTCTCTGCATGATTTTCCCCGATATTATTCTAATCGTTCCAAAATTGTTCTACAGAGGATGATATCTGGAAATTGGGTTCATAAAAAATATAACTGAGAACGCCCCTTATGAGAGGGGCGTTTTTGTTTATAACTAACAATGATAATAAAATCTCCTGATCCGGCGAAAACCTATATCTACCAGGCTCCCACGATTTATGTGGCTCTTTTTTATTTATTACTGCTCGCGTGGACAATCGTCTCTGTTCGTTACATGGGTGGAAAGGGATGGGTCAACTGGTTCCAGTTGTTTATGGTTGCCTTTGTCTTTGTCATGACCTGGTATTTTTCTATGGGAATCTCTTATAAAGCGGAAATAAATGATGATGGAGAATTAGAATTAACCAGTTTCAGGAGACGGATCATTATCCATTCTACAAAGATAGCGTTTGTGGAGGGTCCTCATCTACCCATCGGATTCATTCGATTTCGACTGGAACGAGAAAAGGCTTACCTTTTTGGAATACCCAGAAATAAGGACCTTCAGCAAATCCTGTCGATCATCCTTAAAACAAACCCGGATATTAAATTTAAAAATCTTTACTTGACCCCTTGAATCCTTGACCCCTTGGACCCTACTTTCTATTTTTTAGGCATGGCGGTCAGCCGGAGCAATCATAATCCGGTTCTCAACAGAGCTGACCCCCTTTACCTTCTGAGTAATCTCTTGTGCCCGTTTTTTGGTGGCATCATTGTCCACCATTCCAGTCAATGTGACTTTTCCAGGTTCTTCGACCTTAACCTCAATATAGGTGCCAGCGGGTCCATAGGTTAATCCAGCCTCAATAAGAGAGGCCTCCAATCGAGTATTTAAGCTCATCATCTCCAAGGATTTTATTGCATCAATGGAGCAAGCCTTTATTTCATCGGAACGAGCCACTTGAATCACTGTACTGACGGCTAATTGTACGCTTAGTTTATCCATATTTAGAATCACGTCATAGAGTTCAGGGTTTTCCCAATCCACCCCAAAGGCAAATTTAATAAAAGTACTCCTTTCGTGATCGCTTCTCTCGATCGCTTTCAAAGCCCCTTCCCGACTGAAACCCCTTTCGATCAGATTCTCGATTCGTTTTTCAATAGAGGCAGTCACCCGGATATGGAGAGCACAATTGAAAGCTTTTAAAAGAATATGACTCCCCCTACCCAGGAAAACCGCACTTCCCCTCTTGGCCAACTCATAAACGATAGAGTTAAGACGATCAAGCTCAATAGCAGGTTTATGGGAAAAAAGTCGCTGGAATAGAGAAGGAGCTTTTTCATCTATTGCTTTAAAATTTTTCAGGAAACCCATTTCCCGGGCTGCATTTTCAATGGCTTCTGTATCATAAAATTGATATCCCAATTGATTTGCAACCTGTTTAGCGATTTCGGTTCCATTCGTTCCTATCTTCCTCGAAAAAGTGATGAAATACATAAAATCCTCCTCGCGGTAATTGTAGTTATAGTTTAGTTTTGGATCCTCGTACCTTCTTTAGGGAAAAGGGGAAAAAAACCAAACGTGAGCAAATTTTTTGACAAAAATATTTACACATGTTAATATTCAAAAAATATTGATGTAATGAAGGAGTAAAATTATGTTCGTTCTTCCTCCTAATATTATTCTATTTATTTGTTTGGGAATCATTTTCGGAATTATAGGGTTTCTCATCTATGGTTTTAAAAAGGGTTTCGAAAATATATTCCCCAACGAGTGAAGTTTAACCATTCCGAAAGTCGACCCATTTCCCTGTACAGTATAACCTCGTTTCAGCACTCCATGGAATAGGTGAGGATGAGTCGATCTGTGTAAAAGCATGGGCTAATAGAGGATATAATATATAAGGGAACCTCTAATAATTCCTAATTCGTCACTCCCGCCCCGTATCAAGTACGGGGTAAACTCCAGCGGGAGTCCAGTAATTTCAAAAGTTTATGGATTCCTGCTTCCGCAGGAATGACATTTTTAGAGGTTGCCATAAGCATTAAATTAAATCAGGTCGCCAAGACGATCAGCGACCCATTTAGCAAGATCCTTGGCTTTGTTTGTATCCCAATAGGGTTTTACCTCATCCCCTTCTTTTAATGTCAGCAAATATTTCTTCCCGCC
>JACAEV010000218.1 GCA_013388645.1 Syntrophaceae bacterium
CCTCCCTTTGGTAATCTTTTTCCTGTCAAAGACAGGCAAAGGGAGGTTGGGAGGGATTTTCAAAGAGAAATGCATATTCCCGAAAATGTCAAACACTGTGAGCCCCCCGGCAGAGCCGGGGGTTTACCTGATTGCAAATTAAAATGATGGTTTCGGGTTAACCGGTTCCGGTCAAGACGCCCATTTTGTTTTTGGTTGACGTTATTCGTTTTTAAAACCTTAACCGGAAAAACAATTTGGCCCTCAATGAAAACATTGGATATCACATACATAGGAGGGTGTCAATGAATTTGAAATAAGAAATGCGAATGAAGAGGAATGATCACTCTATTACAGCAATCGTGGCTTCGGCCTCCACTTCCTGTCCAGCAGAGACACATATCTCCTTTATGACTCCGCTCACTGGTGCTACCACTGGCATCTCCATCTTCATGGCCTCTAAGATGGCTACCTGATCATCTTCTTTTATCTTATCTCCCACTTTCACAGAAACCGAAACAATCTTACCTACCATTGGAACGGTCACGGGTGTTGCCATAGATCCCTCCTCTTTATTTAACGGTTTTGGGACAATTTATTTAATGATTCTGTTTATCATATGACTCGCATTCGTAGTATAAAACTAAATTAAAACTGAATCTACCCTTATTTGTCAAGAAATTTTTGGAAAAAATGAATTGACATCGGAAATAGATTATTTTAACTTATGTGAAAAATTTAACAGTGTCTGGTCATCATGGAACATGGACACGGTCACATCATTTTTAAACTAAGGAGGGATGACTATGAGTCTATTAAGCAAAGCCTATATCCCGTTTAAAGGTTATTACTCTTCTCCATTTTGTCGTTGGCAAGGAAGTCTTGCAAATGAAAACGCTATTGTGCTTGGAGCCAAAACAGCAAATCGGTGGTTCAAAAATAGAAAAATTGATCCGACCATCATTGACTACCTTTACTATGGAGTAACCATAGCCCAACACCACCTCTTTTATAGCCATACCTGGGCAGCAGCGATGGTCGTAGACGGGGCAAAAAACATATCGGCCTTGATGGTCAATCAAGCCTGTACCACCTCTACCACCTGTATCTATTTGGCTGCTACAAACATTGAACTCGGAGCTTACCAGACAGGATATGCGTTGATGTCAGACCGCTGCTCAAATGGGCCCCATACCGTCTGGCCTAACCCTCTTGGCCCAGGTGGGGAGGTCGAGTCCGAAAACTGGATGATGGACAATTTTAATAGGGACCCATGGGCAGGTTTTAAAATGATACAAACCGCAGAAAATGTGGCCAAGAATATAGGGACGACAAAAGAAGAGTGCGATGCCGTGACCTTAAGAAGATATCAGCAATACTTAGACTCCTTAGCCAATGATCGGGCTTTTCAGAAAAGATATATGTTTCCTGTCGAAGTCAGGGTAGGAAGAAATGAGACCAAACTCGTTGAGCTCGATGAGGGAATCATTCCCTGCACCGCCGAAGGTCTTGCAAAACTTGCTTCTGTCGAGCCCGGAGGGGTCCATAGCTATGGCTCACAGACACACCCCGCAGATGGGAACTGCGGTTTTATTGTCACCACCAGGGAAAAGGCAAAAGAGCTTTCCGCAGACCCAAAGATTGAGATCCAAATCATCTCCTATGGCTTTTCCAGGGCCAAAAAGGGTTATATGGCTGAGGCTCCTGTTCCAGCATCAGAGATGGCTCTTCGCGATGCCGGGATCACGGTGAAGGATCTAAAAGCGGTAAAAACCCATAGCCCCTTTGTTGTCAACGATATCTATATGAGCAAAATGATGGGGATGGATGTTTACTGGATGAACAATTACGGGAACTCAATGATTTATGGCCATCCTCAAGGACCTACCGCAGGAAGGCTGATCGCTGAATTAATTGAGGAGATCGTCATGCTGGGTGGGGGGTATGGTCTTTGGGCTGGTTGTGCCGCCGGGGACACCGGAGCAGCCATGGTATTAAAGATCGGGTAATTGATCCATAACACTTATGTCACCCACAAACAATGAAATTGCCTTTGGGTTAAGGTTAAGAAGCCCGTATCGTCTATGGTCAAAGGGTTAAGGCCAAAAGAATTTAAAGACGAAGAATCTAACCGATTAACGAAACGGGCATCGTTACCCTAACCCATTAACCAGAGACATTTATTTTCGAAGCAATTCTTATTTGACAAATCTTATAAATCAACTTAAAATCCTCACAAATCAAACCCTCACCCCATCCCTCTCGGGAAGGGTGAGGGGGATACGAAAGGAACTCCGATGAAATTCAAAGGGATATTGATATGTTTATTTCTCACCCTTTTTCTGACCCTTCCCCTTTCCTCTCCTTCCATCCCTCAGACCAGAGATGCCACGAAAGTCTATAAGGTAGCGGTTCTCCCCTTCTTGATTCATAGTCAGGAGAATCTGGATTACCTCAGGGAGGGGATTTACGATATCCTCATGTCCCGAATCACACAAGAAGGAAGAATTGTGGTGATTGAACGATCTCAGGTCGAAAGGGCTCTCTATGAAGAGAGGCCAATGCGTCTTGATGAGGCTGCTGCCACGAAAATCGGGACAAGAGTTGGCGCTGACTATATCGTGCTCGGAAGTCTGACAAAAATCGGTAACTATATCAGCCTTGATGCCCGTCTCATTAGCATTACCGAGGAGAAACCTCCTCTCGGTGTTTATACTCAGCATAAAGGCATTGACGATGTGATGGTGAAGATCGGAGAATTTGCCCAGGACATCGGGTATAAAATTCTGGGTCGTCGTGCCACGGCGGGTCGCCCCACCGGACCCAGATCCGCTTTTATCCAGCGGGAGGAGAGGATCGGTAGGATTGGACCTGAGGGAGTAGGCTACAAGAAGAGCCAGAGTTTTAATTTCGAGATCAAGGGCCTTGATATTGGCGATGTGGATGGAGACAAAAAGAATGAAGTGGTGGTTATGGATCCCCATAACCTTTACATTTTTAAATATGATGGCGAGAAACTTAATCTCTTCCAAAAAATTGAAATAGGATACCAGCATAACTTTTTAAGTCTCGATGTCAGGGATATCAATCGAAATGGGTTTGCTGAAATCATCGTCACTTCTGTCGTTGAAGATAATCTTCAATCCTTTATTCTCGAATTCGAGCAGGGAAAATTTAGAAAGATCAATGAAAAGGCAGGTTGGTATCTCAGGGTGCTGGAGCACCCAAAAGATGGTCCTATTTTAATGGGACAAAAAATGGGCTCAGATGGTGTTTTTATAGGTTCCATTTATCAATTTGTCTGGAAGAAAAAATCCTTTGAAAGGGGACCTAAGATGCCTTTTCCAAAGGAAACCATTCTCTTCGGGCTCACGATGGCTGATCTGCGTGGGGATGGAAAAATTCATACCATCCTTTTTGATCAACTGGAACGCCTGATTGTCCTTTCACCAGATGGGAAACAGTTATGGAAGAGCAGTGAACGATATGGAGGAACAAATAACTTTTACGAAACCACCAAGAAAAAACCGGAGGCCTATCGACCTGTGGACGCCCCTCCTTTTCGAGTTTATATTCCAGGAAGGATTCTTGTTAAGGATTTGGATGGAGATGGAATCCCGGAGATCATTGTCAATAAGAATGAATTCAAAACCGGGACACTCTTTGAAAAGCTGAGGAGTTACGAAAAAGGAGAAATCCTAAACCTCGTCTGGGAAGAAAATGGGTTGGTCACAAACTGGAAGACGAAAGACATCAAAGGATATATTGCCGATTATCAAATAAGAGATGCCGAAAATATCGGAGAGGATGAACTGATTGTAGCCGTCGTCGGTTATGAAAAAGAAGGAACGGGCATCTTCTCAAAAGACAGAAGCAATATTTTATTTTTTAAACTCAATTAACAAATGGCCACGGTCGATAAAATTATTATAAAAAGGTCCCTTTAAATTCACCTGACCTTTATGTAAAAAAAAGTTAATAATTCCAAATATTTTTTAATTCTAATAAGATTCATTATTGGTCATAAAAAAAAATTAAAAAAAAGCTTGACAAGTTTTTTTTGAGGTGGTATAGAATTAGAGCTTTTTAATCTTGTTGTGTTGTTTTTTCACAAATACAAGGGAGAAAGGAGGTGAAGAAGAGTTTAAGTGGTTTAGTGGTAGTGGATTTTGTTAACGATTTTAAAAGCGCTAAACATGATTCACAAAACACTAAAAAATTGTTGAGGAGGAAAAGAGATGAAAAAGTTCATTTTTTTAAGCATTTTGGGTTTAGTAATCATGGCATTCAGCTCTGCCGCTTATGCCCAGTTCGAGTTTAAGGCATCAGGTTTCATCGATGCCCAATGGTTTTACAACGTAAATGCCACCGCAGCTAACCCTGCTGGCGGCTTTTACAATGCTCTACCGGCTGCTTTTAAATGGGATCCCGGCACAGCAATAAAGGGTGGCGCGCTGGACAGAAAAGTGAATTATTATGAGTCCCGTGCCAGGCTCAAATTCGATGCCATCATGGATAAGAATTTGAGCGGAACCATCTTTTTCGAGATGGATTCTGCCCGATGGGGCGATATTGCAGGAGGCAGCACGGCAAAGATCAGTGAAAGAAATACCTATGGCTACTGGTCGGGTGACCGAGCCGCTGTCGAAATCAAAAACATTTACATTGATTTCGGCCTTCCCTATATTGGCATCCCGGTGCCAATGAGCTTCAGAGTGGGTGCGCAACCTCTGTCCATCCGAAACCCCATATTCCTCTATACTGATGGTATGGGGGTCATCTGGACTTCCAAGGTTGATCCGGTTGCTTTACAGCTCCTGTGGTTCAAACCTTTCGAAGGTAGAGATGCTGTATCTCAGGATGATGTGGATGTCCTCGGTGGTCACGTGACTGCAAAGTTGGGCACCATTTCTGCTGGTGCATATGCTGTCTATTACAACATGAACGCTTATCCATTTAGCGCCATTACAGCAGGGACGGTTTATGGTTATACCGCTTCTTATGATGCTGAAATGTGGTGGCTGGGTGCTTATGCCGATGGAAAAGTAGGTCCGGTCGATATCAACGTCGATGGTATTTATGACCGAGGAAAGGTGATGCCAAGAGGTTCCGTCTATGGTCCCTTCTCCTTCGTCCCCGATGTCAAATACCGCGGCTGGGCACTTCGAGCCAAGATTGACTTTCCATGGGATAAATTCAATTTCGGTTTAACAGGCTACTATGCAACTGGCGCTGACACCGAAGATACATCAGCAACCGGTCTTCCTGGATCATCTCCT
Source organism: Syntrophaceae bacterium (assembly GCA_013388645.1). GTDB lineage: Bacteria > Desulfobacterota > BSN033 > BSN033 > UBA1163 > UBA1163. The sequence goes on from JACAEV010000218.1 coordinate 5,259, forward strand.
GGGTCAGGGATTAAACCCTACTCTACAAAAGTCAGCTCCTATGTTATTCCACCTGGATCAGAGTCTGGAGCTATCTTCGGAGAATCGGTTGTCTTCTACAGCTTCTGGGGTAACCGAGGCGATTCAGGTATTGCAAACACTCTCAATTATAACCAGATGTCGAGAGGCCCGATCGGTGGAACCTGGATGGCAAAAGCTTATGCAAGTGTCAAGGCTGCGCCATGGTACAAAGTAACGCTTCAGGGGATGTATATCGGTGATACCACGAAGAATGGAGACACCTTCGGTACGGCAAGAAGTTATAACCCCTTCTTCGGTGGTTTTACTCTGAGAGATAAGAAAGACATCGGTTGGGAGTTTGATATCATTAATGAAATTCAGATTTACAAGAACCTCAAACTCGTTGTTGCCGGTGGCTACCTCTTTGCGGGAAAAGCGATGGATCAATATACAGGATATACCTTTGGTCCCTTTGCTTTCAACGACGAGATCAAAAATCCATGGGCCATTACATGGAACCTTACCTACAACTTCTAAACGAAGTGTAGCCAAAAAGGCGACCCTGAGAAAAGTCGAAGGGTCGCCTTTTTTTTGCCCTGTAACCCCTCACTTAAACAGGGTAGGGGCGACTTCAGTCGCCCTTTAGACAGGGAGGCTGAAGCCTCCCCTACCTAGCGGCCCCGGATAAGTGAGGCATTACTTTACCCGTCTTTTTACCCTTGACTTTTTGAAGACAATATACCATCATTCCCTAAAATCCCTCTTGTAAGGGTTGGACATTAAAAAAAGGAGCTTTCATGATTCGAGATATACATGACAACGTAAATGTTAACCGATTTGTCATTCCGGGCTTGACCCGGAATCCAGTGTTTTCCTGGAATCCCGCTTTCGCGAGAATGACGTGCTCTGTTAGGATTAATGACGGCGTGAATAGAAAAAATATCTTATCACTTTTTGTTTTCCTAACCGCTTTCTTATTTCTCTTAACTTCTTGCGCCAATCTCCCTTTAATCGGGAAGAAGAAGCAAGAAAAAGATAAAATTCCAGAAGGAAAAACCGTCAGGGTAGAAGGGATGGAAACCTATAAAGGGGTCAATCCTCCAAAAACCGAGACCCCTCCAGCTCAAAA
>JACAEV010000233.1 GCA_013388645.1 Syntrophaceae bacterium
CCACACCCCTTGCACTTCGCTAAATCAATCTCCGCCTCGCCCTTCGCATTGATCACCGGCACCTCATAAGGACACACCCTCACACAGGTCAAACACGCCGCACACCGCTCCCCCTCGACCATAGCAACCACACCCCCTACTAACATTTTCTCTTTGGATAAGATGGTGCACGCTCGAGAGGCTGCAGCGCTTGCTTGAGTGATGGTTTCGCTAATTAATTTTGGTCCATGGGCTCCTCCTGCGAGATACATTCCATCGGTAGCAAAATCGACTGGTCTCAGTTTCATATGGGCTTCTAAGAAGAAGCCCTCCATGGTTCGAGGAGCTTTTAGCATGGTCGCTAATTCTTCATTTTCTCTCGGGATGGTCGCTGCAGAAAGAATCAGAAGGTCGGGTTTTATCTCCAATTTCTCTTTTAAAATTCGATCCAGAAAAGAAACCGTGAGGTCTTGTCCATCCTTTTTTACCTCAGGTTTCTCTTGGGGTTCGTATCGGATGAACATAATTCCTTGCTCCCGAGCTTTGGCGTAATAAGATTCTGCAAGACCATAGGTTCTCATGTCACGATAAAGGATTAAAATGTTGGCATGGGGATTCATCTCTTTGATTTTTAGCGCATTTTTTACGGCAGTGGCACAACACGTTCGACTGCAGTTGGGGCGTTCCTCATTTCTGGAGCCCACACACTGAATCATCACGATTTGATTAGCTCGGGCCACTTCGTCAGGATGGTTGACAATCTGATTTTCCAATTCAAGCTGGGTGAGGATTCGAGGATCTTCGCCATAAAGGTATTCATTGGGTTTCCACTCCTGAGCGCCGGTGGCCAAAATGGTGATACCATGTTCGATCTTTCGGTAATACATGGTAGGCGCTACCATGACGCCGGTGGAGAAGTTCCCCTTGGAGCCGGTGAAATCCACCACCAATGCATTCGTGATCACATGGATGGAGGAATGGCTGGTCACTCGCTGGATCAAATCTTTTAAGAAGGCTTGAACATCTTGTCCATCCAGGGTGTAATAAAGGTTTTTCAGATTTCCTCCCAATTCTGCTTCTTTCTCAAGAAGGAAAACCTCGTATCCCTGCTCTGCAAGTTTAAGGGCAGCGGTCATTCCGGCGACCCCTCCTCCAATAATCAATCCCTTCTGGATGACTGGCAATGCCAGCTCACTAAGAGGCCGAATCAAACGGGCGTTCGCTACAGCCATCCGGACGAGATCCTTGGCCTTATAGGTGGCATCTTCCTTTTGCCGCATATGAACCCAGGAACATTGGTCACGGATATTGGCCATTTCGAAGAGATATTTATTGATTCCGGCCTCCCGACAGGTTTCTCGAAACATCGGTTCGTGAGTCCTTGGAGAACAGGAAGCAACGATTACACGGTTCAGATGATGCTCTTGGATCGCCTCTTTAATCTTTCCCTGGGTGTCTTGGGAACAAGTATAAAGGTTATCCTCGACATGGACGACATTTTTTAGGTTTCTCGCATATTCTCTCACCTCGGGAACATTGACCACGCCTCCAATGTTGATTCCACAATTACAGACAAAGACTCCGATGCGTGGTTCTTCGGTACTCACATCTGCTTCGGGTGGATATTCCTTTTTAGTGACCATGGTCCCCCTGGCGGAGGCAATCAATCTCGTTGCATCGGCCACGGCACCACTGGCCTGAGATACGGTTTCCGGAATGTCTTTAGGTCCTTGAAATACGCCGCAGACATAAACGCCTGGTTTGGACGTGGAAGTGGGTTCGAACGTCTTGGTCTTGCAAAATCCGTGAGCATCGACCTCAATGCCCATCCGTTTTGCCATCTCCACCGTTTCTTTGGATGGAACCATGCCCACCGAAAGAACCACCAAGTCGAATTCCTCTTCGACCATTTTCCCCTCTTCATCCACGTATGTCACCAAGAGATTCTTCGTTTTAAAATGTTCTCTTATTCTTGAAACCATACATTTGATGAATCGGACACCGTATTCGGCCTTCGCTCTTTCATAATACGCATCGAATCCCTTTCCAAAGGCACGGATATCCATGTAGAAGATAGTGGGCTCAACAAAGTTTGCATGTTCTTTGGCAATGATGGCCTCTTTCGTCGCATACATGCAGCATACGGAAGAACAGTAATCCTGCCCACAGGAGATATCGCGACTCCCCACACACTGAATAAACGCAATCTTTTTTGGATGTCCTGCATCCGAGGGGCGCTGAACCACACCGGCGTAAGGACCGCTGGCGCTAAGCATTCGTTCAAATTCGATGCTGGTGACGACATTGGGATAGACGCCGTAGCCAAATTCCGGCCGAATCTTTCCATCGACGGTTTTAAAACCTGGGGTGAGAATGACCGCTCCCACCTGGAGGTCCACACTCTTCTCCCGATCATCGTGATTGATGGCTCCTGCACGACAGGCAAAGACGCATTGCAAACATTCAGAGCAGATCCCGCATTCCAGGCACCGTTTGGCTGCTTCCACCACCTCTTCTTCGGTGAGGGTGGCCTCGACTTCCAAAAAGTCTCGTTTCCGTTCACCGGCTTCTCTTTTCTTTGGTACTGATCGTGGGGCCTGCGATTTGACCTCTATCAATTGTTTGGCATCGGCTGGATCGAGTTTAGCTTCAGGCAGTTTCTCAATGGATTCTACCACCGGTGGCCATTTCCTCACTTCTTTATCCATCTTTAAATAAGCATCAATCGAGCGGGCTGCCTTATGGCCTGCTGCGATCGCATCGACCACAAAAGTAGTGCCCGTGACCGCATCGCCTCCTGCAAAAATCCCTGGCACATTGGTAGCAAGGGTCTCTTTCTCTATGGTGACGGTCCGACCCCGAACGGTTTCTATCTTATTGCTCAACAAGGTGAGATCAGGCCTCTGACCAATGGCAAAAATGACCACATCGCAGGGAATCACAGTCTCTGTTCCCGGAATCTCATCAAAATCTGGTCTTCCGTCGATAAAGCCTCGGAAATTGACATCCACTGTTCGCACACCGGTGACATGACCGTCTTGGTTTGTCACTTCCTTAAACGTCCTGCTAGGAAAGACTTCGATATTTTCATCTTGGGCATCTCTAACCTCCCAATCATGGGCGGGCATTTTCTCTCGACTTTCGAGACAGGACATACCTACCCAACTCGCCCCCAGGCGCACCGCCGACATGGCTGCATCAATGGCCACATTTCCACCGCCCAAGACCAATACCCGTTTGTTGGCAATTTTTGATTGGATATCAGAGGTCCCTGAAAGGCTCACTTCGCGCAAGAAATCTGTGGTGATGTGAACATCTGGTAGGTCATTCCCCGGGATAGGCAATTTAATTCCAATATGGGCACCCGCCGCAACAAAAACGGCGTCAAAATCTTTTAGCAATCCCGTCACATCTTCCACACGGTGGTTCAATTTTAGATCAACGCCTTTAGATACAATTTCGTCGATCTCACGTTGAAGCAAGGCATAGGGCATACGATACTCTGGAATGCCCACGCGCATCATTCCCCCAGCTACAGGGAGCGCTTCGAAGACTGTGACGGCGTATCCTTTGAAGACTAAGTCGCGGGCGGCAGTCAATCCTGCCGGGCCGGCACCAACTATGGCAACTTTCTTTCCAGTTCCGCTCGTATCAGGGGCTTTCTGGACACCCGATGCGTAGATCTTTTGAATCTCTTCAGGATGGTCGAAGGCCCAGTCGGTGACAAACCGTTTCAAATGCATGATATTGACAGGTTGATCTCCAACCTCATTTCGGGTGCAGGCCTCCTCGCAACGGTGGTTGCACACGCGCCCGCAAACAGAAGGGAAGGGGTTATCTTCTTTGATCGTGCGGTAGGCTTCGGCAAATCGTTTTTCTCGGATGAGGGCGACGTAGCCCATGGCTCGCTGCTCAATCGGACAAGCGTTGCGGCAAGGGGCTTCTCCTCGCTTTTCAATGGCAAAGGCATTTGGAATGGCTTGCGGGTATCGTTTGTAAATGGCCTTTCGGGTAGAGAGCAAGGCATTGAACTCGTCGGGACGAATGATGGGACAGGCTGCTGCACAGTCGCCGCAACCGGTACATTTGGCGATGTCCACGAAGCGGGCATGTCGACGAAGATGAACTGTAAAATTTCCTGGTTCCCCTGAGATGCCTTCCACGTCTGTCGCTGTTAAGATGTTGATATTGAGATGACGACCTGCCTCGACCAATTTTGGAGAGATGATACACATCGAGCAGTCATTGGTGGGAAAAGTCTTATCCAACTGGGCCATCACCCCACCAATCGCAGGGGAGCTCTCCACGAGGTAGACATAGTAACCCGATTCAGCTAAATCAAGAGAGGCTTGTATCCCAGCGATTCCACCTCCCACGACCATCACTGCACCCACATTATCAGCCATTTCACTCGCTCCTGAAAATCCGAAATTCGAATTCCGTGCTTCGAATATCAGCTTTTTGCTATATTAATTTTTTTTCATTTAATACCTTGATCGGATCGGTCATGTGCCGCTTCAGCCATTTTTTGACATCGCGATGCCCCAACGCTAATCCCATAAGCTCAGTAAAGTAGAAAATGGGGAGATCGTATTTTTTACTTGTCTCTTTCTCTAATTCTTCCTGCCGGGTATCGAGATTGGCCTGGCACATTGGGCAACCCGTGACCAGACAATCCGCCTCTGCTTCCTTTGCCATGGAGAGAAGCCTATCATTCAATTTTCTAACAATATCTGTCCGTGTCATCACCAAACTGGCTCCGCAGCAATCTGTCTTATAGGACCAGGGAATGGGATCGGCGCCCAGTCGTTTCATCAGGCGGTCCATATGTTGGGGGTTTTCATATTCTTTGATCTCCGTCACCTTAGGGGGTCGGACCGTAAGGCATCCATAATAGCAAACGACCTTCAGCCCTGAGAGAGGCCTCACACACTTTTTCTTTACTTCTTCAAGGATGGCTTCCTCACAGAAAAAATCCAAAGCATATCGTATAGGGACCTTTCCATGATAAGGGAAATAGATTTTCCTGGAATGTTCCTTGACTTCTTTTTCCACTGCCTTGAATCGGCTGTAGCAAGCCACGCAAGGAACCAATAGCTCCCGATCACTCCTCTCTGCAATGGCAAGATTACGAGCAGCCAGTTCCATCGCCAGCTCTTCGTCCGTGCAATGGGCAGAGCTGGCGCCGCAACAGGTCCAATCTTCCAACTCAAGGAGTCCAATATCGAGGAGCCTGGATACTCCCCGGATCGAATCGTCATACTCCCTGGCTGTTCCATGGAGGGAGCACCCAGGATAGTAAGATATTTCCTTCACCTTCTCTCCCCTTTCTCAATAGAGCTCTAAAAACTATCATAGGCTCTCTTGATTACACAGATTTCATAAGAGATTGCGAAGATTTTCTTTGTTTAATGAATTCGATATCTGTGTAATCGCTTCCATCCATTATGCAATCAGAGATTTCAAGTCTTTTTTTGAAATCTCTCAACGGGCTTGAAGATCTCCTGAATCTCTTTTCCCCCTCCCCATCTCGAGGGGAGGAGTTTAATCTTTCCTTTACGAAACATTTTCCAACCCAGTCCAGCATCCTTGAAAAAATCTCTGGTCTTCGATTTGAATCCAAGGATGAGGCTTAGTTCGTGGATTCGGCCTTTAGATTTGATCGTATTTAAGAAGACGGAGTGGAAAAGAGGCACGTCTTTTTCTCCTGCCTCGATCCCAGAACGGATCGCCAAACTTCTCAACACATCCATGATCTTTGCGATATCAATCTCATTCGGGCACCGGACACTGCAGGTGTAACAGGAAGCACAGATCCAAATGGTTTTTGAAGAGAGGATTTTCTCACGATGGCCGTACTGAATATGACGGAGCACCTGATTGGGGAGAATATCCATCGCATAAGCGATGGGGCATCCCGCCGAACATTTCTGACATTGGAAACAGGCCTGAATTTTTTCACCACTAGCCTGGGCGACTTCCGACAGAAATGAATTTTCCTTTTGAATCACTTGAACCGTTGTATCCATCTTATGCCCCTTGATCTTGTAAGGGAGGACTTTCGAGAACAGCCTGAGTCCCTTGGTGAACGGGAAGTTCGATGATAAATGTCGTTCCCACCCCCACTTTACTCTTCACATTGATCTTCCCTCCGTGATCTTCGACAATCCCATAGGAAGTGGCAAGGCCCAATCCCGTTCCTTTTCCCACCTCTTTCGTTGTAAAAAACGGATCGAAAATCCGGGTCAGGTTTTCTTCAGGAATTCCTTCCCCTGTATCCGTGAATTCCACGAGGACGGCTCTTCGATCGGTGGAGGGAGTTGTGGTAATCGTCAGTATCCCACTGCCGTGCATGGCTTCTGCTGCATTCACGATGATATTCATGAAAACCTGTTTCAATTGACTGGCATTTCCCCTGACGAAGGGGAGAAACGGATCAAATTTCTTTATGATTTGGATATTGTGGAATAAAGCCTGATTGACCAAGAAGAAGAGGCCATCGTTAATGGCACGATTGATATCCGTGGGCTCCATCTTGGGCTCGCTCTGACGGGCGAATTCAAGAAGGCTTTTCACAATCTCCTTACAGCGTCCTGCTTCCTGAACAATCCGCATCAAATCCCCTCGCTTGGGGTCTTCTTCGGGAAGGTCCTCCATCATGAGGCTCGAGTATATCAGAATCCCTCCCAGGGGATTATTGATCTCATGAGCAATGCCGGCAGCAAGCTTTCCAAGAGAAGCCATCTTCTCTGAGCTAACTAATTGAAGGTGCGTCTCTTGAAGTTTCTTCTCCATCGTCAGGCGAGGTCTCAAATCCGTGAAGATCCCGACGCTGGCGATTTCTTGGCCTTTTCCATTATAAATGAGGGCGGCGGAGAGCTGGACATGTATTTCCTCTCCGAACTTGTTGACGACGTTCAGCTGAGTGGGGGTGAATTTTCCTACCCCGCCATATTCCGGGCTTCGGAGTTTTTTCATAATCTCTTTGGCCACGCCCTCTGGATAGATTTTGGTGATATGAAGTTTACCAATCACCTCGTCCGCCGTATATCCCGTCAGGGTTTCGGCCCCCTTATTGAAGATAAAAATATTGCCCTTCATGTCCGCGGCGATGATCCCATCGACTGAACTTTCAATCAAGTTCTTGAAGAATTCGTTGGCCTCGCGGAGTTCGTTTTCAATCCTTTTCCTCTCCGAGTAATCTAAATTGATGCCTTGATAACCGACGGTCTCTCCTTTTTCATTCTTGATGGGATAGCCGGTCAGCAATACGGTGATCTTTTCTCCGTTCTTTTTCTTAAATTCCACTTCCCAGTCTTTAATGTAACCGTCTCTCTCAATGCCCTCCTTCAGCTTCTTTCGATCTTCAGGGTTCACATAGAGGTCCTGGGCGATGTCCATTTTGAGAAATTCCTCTTTGGAGGAGTACCCCAGCATGTCGAGAAGGGCTTGGTTGCAATCTAAGAATTTACCTTCCTTGGAGCTGATGAAGAGACCGTGTCTCACTCTTTCAAAAAGGTTTCTCAGCTTTTCCTCCGAGTCCTTGAGATCCCTTTCAAACCTTTTTCGGTCCGTGATGTCCCGGATATAAGCATAGGTCTTGACCTTTCCTTCATCCGACTCGGCCAAGGCGATACAGACCTCTGCATCCTTGACTTGCCCTTGAGGAGTCAGAATATTCATCTCTGTACAAAGTTTTTCGCCGACTCCCACGCCGCGGATGACTGTCCCCTCGAGAAATTCTTTATCCTCCTTACCGATCACCGAGAAAAAATTTCTTCCGATCAAATCCTCTTTAGGAATCCCGGTGATATCCGATGCCATCTGATTGGCAAAAATGATCCTAAAGCCTTGATCGAAAACGACGATTCCATCGTCCCCCATCTCTGCAATTTTTTCAAATTGTTGGGTGGCCTCCTGGATCTTTCGTTCCATTCTTTTTGATTCCGTGATATCCTTAAGATAGGCGTAACCTTTTCGGACTCCCATAGGGGTTTTGGCCAAGGCGATACAAATTTCGGCCTCTTTGACCTCACCGTTCGCAGAGAGCAATTGCACCTCCGTGCAGGTTTTTCCACCATAACGGTCAGGATGAATAAAAAGGTCTTCGATAAAGGATTGATCGGGTTTTTTTAAAAGGGAAAGAATGGACATGGCCAACAATTCTTCGTTGCGATACCCCGTGATCTCGGAAGCCATCGGATTGGCGAATTCGATCCGATGGTGTTCATTAAAAACCAAAATCCCATCATTTCCCAATTCGACGATGGACCGGAACATCTCCGATTCCACCCCCTTCTTTTTAACAAAGGTCAGCGGTTCAGATGTTTTTTTTCTTTTGGTGGAGGGGGTTGGTTTTTTAGAAGACATACCCTTCCCAACGTACCATATCTCCTGAGGGTTGACAAGGAAACCGGATGGCTTCTTGATGTTCGAGATCTCGCTTTTCGAATGACCGGCGTCCATTATTTTAAAACCCAACATAATCCAGAAGAGCAGGAACCTGTTTTTCCCATCCGATGGGAATGATCTGGACTCCCTGGCAAAGCGATCTCAACTCTTTGATCAGCCCCCCTGCAATTTCAATGCTTGTCCGTTGTTTATCCGGAGCCTTCATCAGTTGGTCAATGATGGAATCTGGGATCGAAGCTCCTTCCACATGCTTGTTGATATATCGGGCCATTCCAACGGATTTGAGCAAGGTGATGCCAGCGATGATCGGAACCTTAAAGTGAGCCACTTTTTTAATGAATGGCTCGAACAGGCTTAGATCGAAAACCGAGTTAGTGAAAAAGAAGTCGACTCCCATTCGAATCTTTTTCTCCATATCCATGACCTCTAAATCGAGGACATGACCTTTGACGGTAGCATGGATATAAGTCCCAACACAAAATTGAGGTTTCCCATTAAGATCATTCCCCATGAGGTCATATCCCTCTTGAAGTCGCTTGGCTGCGTTGAGCAAACCCATGACATCGAGATCAAATACGGCCTGAGCTTCGAAGTGATCCCCAATCGAGGGGTGGTCTCCCTGGAGGAGTAATAGATTTTCCAAACCCAATGCAGAGGCATTTAAGAGTTCAGATTGAAGTGCCAATCGGTTTCGGTTGCTACAGGAGAGATTGAAGATGACCTCCATCCCCTTTGCCTTCAGCAGATTGCATACCGAAAGAGATCCCAGCCTCATGATGGCATTCTGAAGGTCTGGTACATTGATCGCGTTCACGCGTCCCTTGAGGAGTTCTGCACTTTCAAATAGCTCAGAAAGATTGTTGCCCTTGGGTGGCTGAAGTTCAGTGATGACGACAAATTTACCAGAGTCTAATTGTTCTTTGAATGACATCCTCTTTCTCCTCTCTCTCACCTTCTGGGAAGATACCCCACCCCTCTGGTGATCTTCTTTTCGTTTGTTTTTTGTTTAAATCGGGTGGTCTGCTCGAGGTCGAGCATCTTCCCCCCTCCAGATGCTCTGACGTTGTGAATTGGTTTCGCAATGGAACAGATATTTTAAGAGTGTTGGATACGAAAGTCGCTGCATTATATACCTTTATTTTAAAATATGTCAAGACAAAAGAGGTATTGAACCGATTACTGAGGTAGAGATACCCACCCATTTAAAGAGAGTCTTTTTTCAAAAAATAACTATCATTTTGCGTATCGTGACTTAAAAGCCTCTTGAATTAAGGTTCCTCGGGTTTGATTTCGCCATTCCCTTGCGGGTTTGACTTTTAGAATGTTATCGAGCCTATTTTGTTCATGGAGCCTCTTATAAATTTCATACCAGGCGCATGGTGTATCCTTACTGACTTCGCATTTCCCGTCACGAGAAGTTCCACCACAGGGCCCATTGAAGAGACTTTTTGCACATCGTGTCACTGGACAAATTCCCGCAGTTTCTCCTAAGACACATTCTCGGCAGGAGCGGCAGTTTTCTTCAAACCATCCAAGATCTCGATCGACCCCGACAAAAATGGTATTCAAAGCAGGAAATACAGGTTTACTCGGATGTCGATCTGCCAGAAACTGAACTCCAGCCCCACAAGCCATCGAAAGGATGGCTTGATAGGGTTTAATGATCTCATCTAAATCCGAATAAAAATCGGCGTTGCATTGGCGCTCAATGGTAAATCCGTCAATCTGAAAAGGAGCGTTTCCCTGTGCCAGGGCATTTTTGAGCTCTTCGTTTAAGAGACCGACTTCCTTCTGGCCGCCGGAAAGGCAAATCGATGTACACCCTCCACAGCCCACATTTAAAACTTTTTTGAAGCCCTTCACCATTTCTTTGATCTCGTCAAGTGGTTTTCTTTCCGCAACAATCATTTTTCCCTCCAATTACATTGATCGCACAGATTCAAAAAGCGAGATTTTAACAATCCTTTTAAAACCTGTGTAATCTTTGTTGGTAATCTGTGCCCTCATTTTTTTACATGACATTGTCCACAAAAGCGTGGACCTGTCTTTTTCTTCTCTTTAAGTAGCCTCGTATGACAACCAATGCATTGGTCGTGGAAAGCCTGTTCCAAGCCGATTCGAACCTTTGGGCCGTGACATGCAGAGCAGCGGACGCCCTGATTTCCCTCCTCTAATTGACCCTCATCCAGAACGTTTTGACCGTTTTCATACACATGATGGCAGTCCTTACAGGATAACCCTGCCTCCACATGGCGGTTATGAGAAAGCGTCACTCCAGGTCGTTTACTTTTTCCAAATAACTTCAAAGGGTCAAATACAATCTTGTCTGGTTGGGCGCTGAGAGACGAAGCGAGGATGATCCCTAAGACAGCGACCAAGACGGTTATGAACTGATAACCTTTCATCTCCACATCCTTTCCTTTTAAGAGAACGGATTTACGACTCAAATTTAGAGCCAACTCTCCGATGAAGCCTCGTCCAGCTGTGGGTAGACATCCTGAGATCGGAGGATGCTTCGAGCAAAAGTGATCATACTGGGAATATGAATACCGATTGGACAATAACAGCGTCCGCAAAGCACGCAGTTTCTCCACACGATCCCCTTCATTTCCATCAGAGACTTCCGATCCACTTTCCCTCGTTTCCGATATAATTTCCCCAAGGAGTGGATGACTTTATAGGAAGGCATATATTGGGGATCCTGATCATGTGCCATATATAAAAAGCAACTCTCCGCACATAGACTGCAGTGGGCACAATAGGATAGATATCGCTTCATTTTACCTTTTTTACGATTCAGCATTTCTTTGATCTGTTTGGTATCGACTGGTTTCATTTCCTGATGCATCATTTTCATCTCCAAGGTATAAATTTTTTTCAATTACCAGGTTCGACTCCCGCGGACGAAACTGTATTCGCTTCCGATGAAGAAACGGTATAAGAAGAAAAAGAGCATGTGCCCTAGTTTGGTAAAGGGGATGGTGATAAGCATCAGTTCTCCTGAGAGTATATGGAGAAGGATCACCGTCTGGTAATTCAGCCATTGCTGGTATGCCAAAAAGCCTGTCAGGAAAGGGACGACGGCGATGAGAAGGACGAGATAGTCGTATACGGTCGAGATAGCCCGGACCCGTGCCATGAAGAGTCGGCGGCCAAGGAAATAGAGTCCGCAGATCAATACGAGGAGGGTTAAAAAGTTGGAAACAGATTCAGGAAGGCTGAAAAGGCTTAATCCCCAAGATTGATCGAGAAGGATATTATGCCCAAGGAGAAAGAGAGGTGCGATGATCAGGCAAACATGGAAAACAGAGGTGACAATGGTTAAAACAGGATCTGTTTTCCAGAGAGTGCCATTGAGGGTGCGCAGAGCTTCCCTCACCCATTGCTTTTTTGTCTGCTTCTGGGGTTTTATTTCTAAGGATGAGGGAGGAACCCCCCATTCCTTTTTCTTGGTCAATTTGAAAAATTGAATCCCTTGATAGAGGAGCCCGAGGATAAATATGATCCCTGCAATCAATACCAGTGGTCCCTGAACAAAATAACACATGAGCCTCTCCCTCTCATTTCAAATATGGGGGATAGGATTTAGGGAATTGGAGGGATTCTTAAGTAAAACGCCTTATTTTGTTGGGACAGTGTCGTTCTTTTCTCCGAATCTCCCTATCACCCAATCCCCCAATTATAAGGGAACCTCTAATAATTCCTAATTTGTCACTCCCGTGAAAGCGGGGTCCAGTAATTTCAAAAGTTTATGGATTCCTGCTTCCGCAGGAATGACATTTTTAGAGGTTGCCATAAGTTATACTTGGGGTCTCGGTATTAACTTCGCCCGCTCAGCAATTTCCGGCACCCTGTGTTCCCATTCAATTGCCATGAGATGGATTCCGTGAACTCCCTTCATTTCTTTTAGCTCTTCGATCTGTTCCACACAGATTTTGATTCCCTCTTCGGCTGCTTTTTTAGCTTGGACAATCCGGTCGATGATTTCGTCCGGGATGATGATTCCGGAGACATTCTTCGCCATGTATCGCGCCATACCTCCAGATTTGAGAGGAGTAATACCGGCTAAAATATGGACCTTTTCGGTTAATCCCATATCGTTGGCTTGTCTGATCCAATCACGAAACATTTTCATATCATAGATACATTGGGTCTGAATGAAATCGGCACCGGCTGCAATTTTTTTGGCCAAACGGTGCACCCGCCATTCAAATGGCTCTGCGAATGGATTTTCAGCAGCACCAATATACATCTGGGGGGCTCCGTCAATCTCATCTCCGTTCAGGAATTTCTTGTCGTCTCGCATCCCTTTGACCATACTGATCAATTGAATGGAGTCGATGTCAAATACACCTTTGGTCATAGGATGATTTCCAAACTGTTGATGATCTCCTGATAGACAAAGCATATTTCGGATGCCATGGGCATAAGCTCCTAAAATATCGCTCTGCATGGCGATCCGGTTACGATCGCGACAGACCATCTGATAGTTGGGTTCCAGCCCCTCCTGGATGGCGATTAAACCCGCCCCCCAACTCGACATGCGCACCACTGCAGTTTGGTTATCCGTGATGTTTACCGCATCCACGATACCTTTTAGGTAACTTGCTTTTTTTCTCACCGCTTCTACATTGGCTCCTTGAGGAGGACCGAGTTCCCCGGTAAAAGCGAAATGTCCAGCTTCAAGGGTTCTTTCAAGACGGCTTCCTGATTTCATATGGTCCTGTCCTCCCTTTCAGTTCTTCTCGATCCACTCTTCCTTGATACCAATCTTTATCACGCTGAACCGATCTTTTTTACCCTAAACCTTTTGGATACTAAGGCTGATTAAATTTGCCAAAAGGAGGTCTTGTAAATTATGAGAAATTATTCACAAAAATTAGTAAATTATTTCACCTATTTTGTCAAGGAAAATATACCTCTTGGAGCCATTAGTTGTTTCCTATGTGGCTCAAATAAATTCCTAAATATTTTTAAGGGGTTATCAATTCTATAGAGAGAAAAGGTAGCCTATTTATGGTGGGGGAGGCTTCCATTAGGGATTCTATTTTTCATGAGAGGGAAAATTGAAAAACCGTATATCTTCAGACTCCACCCGATGGTTAACATAAAAAATTAAGTTCCTCCTTCTACAAATAAGGTAAAATTTCCTGTCCTCTGATTTAAATAGGTAATCTTTAAAAGATAATATTCACAAGGCTATTTTGCGATTGACAAATTCAACATTTTTTGATATGAATTTATTTAAATAGGCTCACCCGATAAAGCTAAACCCTTCGTGAGAAGAGGGCGGAAAGCGGCGGGTGCTGGGAAAGAGATCAGCATGGCCGAGCTGCCGAAGGATGATCCTCCGGTAGATTCGGCCTTTTTATTGGAGAGAGGAGGTTGCCATGATGAAAACGAGAAAAGAATTTTTAGAAGCAGTGATGAAGATGGCTAATTTAAAGGATTTGAGACAAGCTGATAACGCAGCCCGAGCTGTCATTTCGCTTACCAAATTAATTATTGGAGAAGAGCTGTCCCAGAAAATTGCAGAGATCTCGCCTTCGGATCTTCGTGAGGGATGGGAATCTATCCGGACTGCGCAATTGGATGATTATGAGCGTGATGAGCTCCTTTTTGAAACGGGGGAAGTCATTGAAGAAGCACAGAGCTAACCGGCATCCTATTTGATCACTCAATAAAAATAGGGAGGTGAGTCAAGATGGTATCATCGGAAATTCTAAAGAGTTTTAATCTGTTTAATGGATTGAGCCCAACAGAGTTAATCGAAATAGCCAAACTGTGCCGGGAGCGGCGTTACGAGCATGGTTCCGTCATCTTTACCATTGGTGGTTCGGCGACAGATGTCTACCTCTTAGAAAGCGGGAAGGTAGACATTCAAATTGAGTTTAAGATTTATGATTATGAAACAATCGCTACGATTTACACCGTGGGAAAGGGCGAGATCTTTGGCTGGTCGGCTCTGGTTCCGCCTCACCGGTTAACCGCATCAGCCCGATGTGAAGGGAAAACCGATGTCATGATGATTAATGGGAAAGAATTAATGGAATTCCTCGAGAGGAATAGAAATGCCGGCTATGTGGTCATGAAAAACCTGAGTGGTCTGATCAGTTCAAGGCTTGCCTCTACCACCATCGCCTTGCGTCACGAAATTCAAAAACTGATTAAAAAATAAGGAAAAGGTTCCATCTGCCTTTTTATAACAACTTAGAAACCCTCCATCCAATATTTCGAATAAGCGTCATTCTGTACCAAAGTTGTAGAAGGGCGCTTATTCGAAATAACTATTGATTATCGTTTGATTTAATATTATTTGTTCGATCAATCCCCGAGTTCAGTATATCCTATCGCATTATGCCTCGCGAAAGAGCTCATTGGCTAATTTTTTTCCTGTCATGGTTCTGAAATATTTTTCAACCGTTTCTTCCACTTTTTTCGGATCCTTGTAGAATCCATTTTCTTGCATATTCACCAGCCAGTCTGCCTCGAAGAGGATTTGAAAATTGAGCGTCTCTTTCGTTCGGGGGTGATGGTGATGGCCGATGATATCACAGATCTCATTCACGATTGCCCTCTGGATGTTCAATTTCATTAAGATGTCTTCTGCGATCACTTTCCCTTCTTTTTCTTGATCCGCTTCTGAAGCGCTTCCGTATTTCTTCTCAGCCTCCTTAATCCCGATATCGTGAAGATAGGCAGCTCCAAGAACTACGAGGGGGTGGCCTCCTTCTATCTTCAGAATGTTCTCCGCATATTGGGCCACCTTAAGGGCATGATTGATACGCTTCGTATCCTGGCCAAAATATTTTCTCATTTCATAATCGATCCTCTCCCTCAACCGGTTATTCTTTTCTTCTTTCGTTTTCGCCTTCATCTCTTCTGGTAATCCCTCGATACAACTATCTCCATAAGGACACCACTCCGCACATCCAAAGTCGATCTTCGGATTGACGATGACATGACCGCACCGACACTTTCTCTTCGCGTCAAACTTAAAAAATTCCACTCCATAGCCACATTTTGGACACGAAATCTCAAAAACATCATCCGGTTTCCAGAACATCGGATCTTGGCCAGGGCATCTCATTTTTTTATCCTCCTTGTATCCTTTTATGAGAATATTAACCCTTCTTTGAAAAGTTTGCTTTGACTTAAGTCAAATTTCGAACGTTGAATAATATTTTTGGGCGTGATATGGTATGGACGTTTAAAAGGAATATGGAATTTTAGAAAGGAAACCAAGAAATATGTTGACTCTGAAAGTTGAATTGCTGTCCATTACCCCCAATGCAGAAAAACTGATCGAAGCGGCTGGACGCACCTCCTACTTATCATTCGATAAACAGGGCGAGGAAACCGAGAAGCGATTTATTAGGATGCTCATTAAAAGTGGTCATCTCTCCGTCTTGGAGCATGCCTATGCTACGTTTCGAATCTCTGGAGCATCCAGATCCTCCACTCATCAGTTGGTAAGGCATCGATTATGTTCTTTTATCCAGCAATCCCAAAGGTATGTGGACGAAAGCCATTTTCATTATATTGAACCTGATTCCATTAAAAACGACCCAGAAGCTCATTCCATTTTTGTTGATTTCATGGATCAAGCAAAAGCAGCTTATCTGAAGTTAAGTGGGTTAAAGATTAAAAAGGAAGATGCAAGATATGTCTTACCCAATGCCGTGGAAAGTCAGATTGTGGTCAGCGCAAATTTTCGGCAGTGGCGACATATCATCGATCTGAGAGGAAAACCCCAGTCTCAATGGGAGATCCGGAAAATTGCTATTGAGATTTTGAGAATATTAAAGAAACATGCTCCAAACGTTTTTGGAGATTTTGAGGTGGATGAAGAGAAAAAGATCATTCGAAAAGTTTAAATCTTAATCCTTCATAAACCATCCAATTTATGATCCGCAGAAGTTTTATAAATCCTCCTCGATCCAGGATTTCAGACCTGATCAGAGGCAAAGGGGAGAGGTTCAGCCTTGAAATGCTTATTGCCCTTGCGACCCGAGCTGGAATGCATGTCAGTCTTAGAAAAGCAGCATAAAGTTGTGGGTTAACAAATCGATCCGGCGCCTGCCTGTCGCAGGCAGGGATGGCTTACATTCGTCGCTGATCACAGGCATTAAATAAAAGCCCATTCCACGCCCATGAATATTAAAGCGATCGATCATATTGTCCTGACCGTTATAGACATTGATGCAACCTGTGCATTTTACTCCCGAGTACTTGGAATGAGAATGACCACTTTTGGTGGTGGTAAGAAAGCCCTGTCCTTCGGGTCTCAGAAAATCAATTTGCATCAATACGGACGTGAGTTTGAACCAAAAGCCAAGACACCTACCCCTGGATCGGCTGATCTTTGTTTTGTCACGTCAATGTCTATTTTAGAGGTGGTCGAACATCTTAGAGCATGTGGGGTCGAATTATTAGAAGGTCCTGTTCAGCGAACGGGTGCTGTAGGTCCTATGATGTCCGTTTACTTTCGAGACCCGGACGGAAATCTGATTGAGGTATCAAACTATGAAGGCGTATAACAATGCTTTCGAGGGGACATCGGAACGGGCCACACAAAAGAGAGATACCACGAAACAGCGAGTCATTAAACTTGCTTTGGGCATCATGGGCAATACTTTTTTTTCATAACTGAAGATAATTCTTGAGTGAGATGGAGTGCTCTTTCAGCTAATTCTGTCGACATCGAGGCAAGACCACAGCTCTGAGAAACAAGTGAGTTTCGAATCAGAATCTCTTCTCGGATTCCCTCTCGGATGAAAAGGTCTATCTTTTCTTCCAAGTTCTTCATCAGACTCGGGGTCGTCTCTTTCTTTAGAGACTCTTCTTCCGAAGGAACGATTCCCCAGGCCAACCTACCCCCATTGAGAAGAAATGGGTTTAACTCAGAAGCATAAGCGAGCATATTGGAGAAGAATTGATAGGCGTCGAAGTGGATGACCTTGATCCCGGTTTGCATGATCAATGACCAATCGGTTGCTCCACAGATATGAATCCCTGATAAACCATCGAGAGCGGAGATGACTTTATTGAGACACTCGATGATTTCTTCCTTTCCAACGTTCATGCTGATCGAACCATAACCGCTCAGGATAGGTTCGTCAAAAAAGATCAGGGTTTCGGCTTCTGGAGCCACCCCGCTCAGCATCCTTTCCTGCCATCTTGCCTTGAAGGTGATGATCTTCAAAAACATCTCCTTCAGGTTCGGGTCATAGAGGATCGGGATCTTCTTTTCATCGGAAACGCCTAAACCAAAGGTGATCGGGCCTGTGATCTGTCCCTTGATCAAGATCGGCTTCTTGTCTTTGAGGAGTTCCAATAAAGCATAGAATCCCGAAGCATATTCTCTTCCCATGGCAAAATGATCGAGAGGGTTTTCGGAGGAAACCTCATAAAATTTTTCCCATTCTGCGGCAGGGTAAAAAGGAGAGTGGAAATAGACCTTTTCTCCATCCATAGCAACACCCGGCATCCCTTCAGTAAACTGGACGAGCATTCCCTCTCTTAAATCCTTACACGGAAGTTGAGGCCAGTAAGGTGATTCAGGAAAATAATTCAATATGGTCTCACTTGCCTTAAAAGGGTCTTTATGGGGCAGGCTTCCAATTCCGATAGGTAAAAAAGGTTTAATGCTCATTTTAATCCGAACCGCTTCTTCAATATCTGGGAAATCTCCGGCAAATAGGAAAAAGCTTTCTCTACGATTTTCTCCTCAATATTGGATATCTTAGATCTTTCGGCGGCGTCAATGGTGAGCTCGACCAGGCAGCACCGTGCTGGTGCAATCAGTGCCTGCTCAGCAATTTGGTCCAAAGAGACATCTGTATTTCCCGAAATAACCTCCCAATAACTGGCGAGAAGGGATGTTAATGTTTCAGGTGTTTGAACTTCTAAGGACTTAAACTCAGTAGGAACCACACCCCAAGAGATGATCCCCCCCTTTTTAATAAACTCCACCACACTCTGTGTGTATTCTTTTGGCATGAACCCAATTTGAAACGCATCGAACGAAAGGATTTCGACTCCCAATTCTAAAAGGTAGGGAAGATTAACCTCCGCACAGAGATGTAACCCCTTGGGGCCTTCTATCCCTTGAACAAACTGATAATAATCTTCTTTGGCCTGCTGGTCATTATAGCCTGAAAGACCACTGAAGACATATCCCAGGCCTGGTTCATCCACCCAGACAAAAGCATTTTGATTTTTAGCCTTTAGCTCCTGATATTGAACGTTTACCTTCTTCTGAATGAAATCAAATAAGATCGTCTTCACTTCTTCATTGTAGATGATGGGTTTTAAATTTTCATCCAGAACCTTAAAACCAAAGCTCACGGGTCCAGTGATCTGACCTCTGATCGCCCTATAACCCTTGAGGTTTTGAGAAAGAAATTTCTGGAAGACAAGGGAATATTCCGGGGTGAGAGCATAGGTTTCCGGTATCTCCGTCTTCGTGAAATAATCGTTTAGCTCTTCCTCAAATCTCGCTGTATTGAAGGCAAGTCTCCCCTTTTCAAAGTCGACCGTAATGCCCGGGAAATTCTCCGAGGTCTGAATATACATATCTTCATATAAGCTGATATGAGGGAGTTGGGGCCAGAAGGGGATATCCAGACCCAGCACAAGCTCAAGGGCTTTGTCTATATCCTTATGAGGCATGATGCCCATTGCTGTCGTCCCACATTTGGCTTTAAAGTCCATAGGAAGGTCCTCCCCGCTCTTCTCCTCTTGTCGAGAGAGGAGAGGCGGTCGGGTGGAAAAATTTTAGAGCGGTCACCTTTTAGCTTTCGGATCCTGACGTGCCAAGCCGTTAAAGACTTTCGATATATCCCAGCGACGTTTTCCCATAATCTAAACGATCCGCATTCTAAAATTTTAGAACC
>JACAEV010000194.1 GCA_013388645.1 Syntrophaceae bacterium
AATATCTATTGTGGCCAAGTGAATTTTTGCTACTCCGGTAGGACTCACACCTTCTTTCACGATTTCTCGGGTTTCCAGGACTTTTTGAATGTTTGATTTAAACTGAGGAAACTCGAACAGGTTTACTTCATATCCTGCAAAGGTAAGATCAGCAGCAACTGCATGGGCTCCATTTCCCCCACCCAGTACAGCAATCGTCGGTTTCATTTCTCCAATCCTTTCCTGAATAAAAATTTAGATTTTCCTGATAACCTGCCCCTTTTGTGAATCTAAAAGCCTTGTCCTCTCAACGACGATAGATCCACCGATCAATACATACTCAATCCCTTCAGGCTTCTCTTGAGGATTGAGATAAGTCGACTTTTCTCGGATGGTTGAGGGGTTGAAAATGACGAGATCAGCTATCATTCCCTCTGCAATCATCCCTCTATCTTTAAGACCAAGTTTTTGTGCAGGTAGGCTTGTCATCTTTCTGATGGCTTCTTCGAGAGAAAAAATCTTTTCCTCCCTTACATATTTCCCTAAGATCCTCGGATAAGTCCCATAGGCACGGGGATGAGGTTTCCCCGAAGTTGGAATCCCGTCTGTTCCGATCATGACCAAGGGATGCTTCATTACGGTCCTTACATCATCTTCAGACATGGCATAGACAACCATGACGACCTTTCCTGCTTCTTCCAACAAGATATCGAACGCAGTCTCCGCCGGCTCTCGATTCCTCTCGTTTGCAATTTGAAGGATTGACTTTCCTTCTAATTCTTTCTCTTTCTCACAAAAAGCTATTACGATACCTTCCCAACCTGTAAATTCAACAAAATTCTCCCAGCCCTTAATTCCTTGTTCCATTTCCTTCTTGATTCTGGTTCGCACCTGAGGATCCTTTAGTCTTTCGAGGGTTTGGTCAAGACCACCTTCATGAACCCATGGCGGTAGAATAGATCCAAGAGTAGTAGAACCCGCATTGTAAGGATATTGGTCCAAATGGACATCGATTCCTTGAGCTCTGGCCCGCTCCACCATCTCTAAGGTTTTATTAATCTTTCCCCAATTCTTTTTCCCACCGGCTTTGTGGTGGGAGATCAAAACAGAAACACCGCTTTTCTGTCCAACTTGGATTGCTTCGTTTACTGCTTCCACAAGAGTATCACTTTCACCCCGAATATGAGTAGCATAAAACCCACCTCGTGCAGCCACCGTCTTACATAACTCAATCAGTTCATCTGTTGCAGCGAAAACACCCGGAGGATAGATCAGCCCGGAGGATAAACCGAAGGCTCCCTGATTCATGGATTCCGAGATTAGATCTTTCATTTTTTCCAACTCATGGGAGGTCGGTCCTCGGTTTTCCAGCCCCATTGCAGCAATCCGAACCGTACCATGTCCCACCAGGGCAACAATGTTTCGTGAGGGATTCTTGATCCGATCCAGGTACTGCCCTATTGTTTCCCAGTCCCAGTTGACAGGGATTCCCCCCAGGAAAGGAGAGATGTACTTTTGGAGATGGGAAAGGTACTCTCTATTTACAGGGGCCAGTGAGAGACCGCAATTTCCAACACACTCCGTCGTCACTCCTTGATCGATCTTGCTGGATTCATTTGGATCGATTAAGGCAATCGCATCGGAGTGGCTATGAGTGTCAATGAATCCAGGGGCAACAACCCATCCTGTCGCATCAATTATTCTATGGACCGGCAGAGCTATTTCAGGTCTCACAAGATCGATTCGATCACCCTTTATACCCAGATCTCCGTAGAATCCTGGTTTGCCCGATCCGTCAATGATCAAACCGTTCTTAATTACAAGATCAAACATGGCTTTTTTTCCGCCTTAAGACTTTTCCCCTTCCAAAAGTAATGTAATGATCTCTTCCCAACCAATTTCTCGTTTATTGCAAATCAGCTGAGGTGAGGTCATTCTGGCGTTAGTTCGGATCAGAACCTCTCCTCAGCTTATGATCGTCCCCTCTCCCAATTCTTGCAATAAGATGAATAAAGATTACAGCGACGGCAACAGGAACAGCTATGGTTACCCAGAAGGTGGAGATGCTCAAGGCGTCAGCTGTTCTCTGCCAGTGTCATACAGTATATCATATAAGGGCGGGGCTTTAAAAACACTAAAACAATTTTAATTGCTTGCCATCAATCTCATCACGATGATATCGAATATATCGCCTGATCAAATCCGCAGTCACCTTATCCCCAACCATCCTTACAAAATACCCATCCCCTAAAAATTCCCCACCCCACCACTCCTTCTTTACCTCAGGAAATTCCTCAAACACTACAGCCACCGTGATGCTCTTCAATACTCCAACTACATGCGATATCGAATACCTCGGCGGAAAACTCAAAAATATATGAACGTGATCTGGAGCTACCCTCACCTCTTGAATCTCAAACTCATGACGCTCAGCTACCTCACCAAATACCTCTTTTACTCGATCACGTATATCTTCCCTCTTAATCCATTTTCGATATTTCGGTGCCCAAACGAAATGATACCTTGTGTCGTAAACCGCATGTGCCGTTCTTCGGATTGCCATGCGATTCTTACATCATATTCCATCTGCCTTTGGCAGACACACCTTTCATCCCCGTCCACAGGACGGGGTTTTCAGGTGTGATCTTAATAATTGTCAAGAAAAATTTCTGGAAGAGATTAAAGATAATGTATAATATAACGTGACTATGTGGGTATTGAGTTTTTTAACAGCGCCATCCAAAAAGATAGACGAAAATAAATTCCAATTCCAAGGAGGGAGAATCATGCAGGTGTTAGTACTTTATTATTCCAAGGGAGGAAATACGAGAAAATTGGCAGAAAGGATTGGGGAGGGAATTGAATCTATCCCAGGC
>JACAEV010000178.1 GCA_013388645.1 Syntrophaceae bacterium
ACAAGACTAAATAAAGGAGGTGGTTAAAACCATATGGCTGTTTCTATGAGATTGATGAGATTTGGTGGGAAGAAAAGCCCTTTTTATCGAATTGTCGTTTCGGATCGTCATGCTTCGAGGGACGGTAAATTTATTGACCAGGTGGGGACGTATGACCCCAAGAAAAATCCCGCGGAGGTTCGATTCAAGGAAGAGAAGGCGATTCAGTGGCTGAGAAAGGGGGCGCAGCCCACCCAAACCGTTCGTCAACTTTTAATCCAATCTGGAGTGACCAAGAAGTTGACAGAGGGGAAAACGGAATGAGGTGCCTTTTCCCAGAACCTTGCTGATAATCCCTCTCTTTTGAGACTGATACGGACATTGGAGGTAGGGTTATGAATGCAAAAGAGCTCATTGAATATATTGCCAAGGCATTGGTCGATCGTCCAGATCAAGTCAGGGTTTCTGAAGTTGAAGGTGAAAAGACTTCTGTGATCGAACTCTATGTGGCAAAGGAAGATTTGGGGAAGATCATTGGAAAACAAGGCAGAACTGCCAGAGCCATTCGAATTATTCTCGGAGCGGTTTCAGCGAATTTAGGGAAACGTTCCGTTTTAGAGATTATTGAATAATGAAATATGGGAAATAATCTGTTCCCCATCGGCAAGGTGGTCAAACCCCACGGGATCAAAGGGATGATCAAGGTGGATTATTTCGGAGAAGACTCCCATCGTTTTTCTTTCTATCATGAGGTCTTTATCGAGGGCCAAAAGGGAAAACTTGACTCTTATGAAGTTTTGAAGGCCATTCTTCACCCACCGCTTCTCATTCTCCGTTTAAAGGGGATAGAAAAGATTGAAGATGCAGAGTTTTTCATCGGGAAGGAGATTCTGGTTAAGAAAGAAGCATTCCCGGTATGTGAGGAAAAAGAGTATTACTGGGTGGACATTCTGGGAATGGAGGTGGTGACAGAGGGAGGCAGAAGTCTCGGAAGAGTGAAAGAAATCTTTCCGACGGGAGCCAATGACGTCTACGTCGTCGAAGGAAAAAGAGGAGAGATTCTTCTGCCGGCCATAGAGGAAGTGATCCAGAGTGTTGATCCTAAAAGGGGAGTCATGAAGGTCATTCGAATGGAGGGCTTATGGGAGGAGGAGGATGAGATTTGACATTCTTACCCTCTTTCCGGGTATGTTTTCCTCACCCTTGCAGGAAAGCATTTTAGGGAAGGCTATTGAGAAAGGGCTCATCGAAATTCACATCATGAATATTCGAGATTTCGCCTTGGATAAGCATCACGTTGCGGATGATGCTCCCTATGGAGGAGGCCAAGGCATGGTGATGAAAGTGGAGCCAATTGCCCGGGCGATCGAGTCGGTCAAGTTGCAAAACCCATTCGCCAAGACGATCTATCTGACCCCTCAGGGAAGACCTTTCGATCAAGATTTGGCTCGGAGATTTTCTGCTCTACCCCACCTCATCCTCCTCTGCGGCCGATATGAAGGGGTGGATGAAAGGGTGAGAGAGCTCTTTGTTGACGAGGAGGTTTCAATTGGCGATTATGTCTTGACAGGGGGTGAACTCGCCGCAATGGTGCTCATCGATGCAATCTCAAGGTTCATTCCAGGAGTTTTGGGATCGGAGCGCTCTGCCCAAGAGGATTCCTTCTACCACTCTCTTTTAGAATATCCTCAGTACACTCGGCCTTTTGATTTCAGGGGGCATTGTGTCCCTGAAGTTCTACTTTCCGGAAATCATTCCATGATTTCCTGTTGGAGGAGGAAAGAGGCGCTCCGACGAACCTCGTCGAGGCGACCCGACCTTTTATCGAGGGCCGATCTCTCTGAGGAAGATAAGAAACTCTTGGGAGAAATTCTCCATCAGGACAAGAGGGGGAAGGCCGGTAATGAGTTCTAATCTTTACTTAGGATTAGTCCACCATCCTATTTATGATAAAAGAAAAGAAGTGGTGGCCACTGCGGTCACGAACTTTGATATTCATGACATTGCCCGGTGCGCAAAAACATTTGGAGTTGGAGGCTTCTTCATCATTACCCCCTTGGAAAGTCAAATTCAATTGACGGAAAGGATTATTCGTCATTGGGTTGAAGGGAGTGGATCGGTGTACAACCCAACAAGAAAAGAATCCCTTTCCCTTGTTCGCGTCTCGCGAACGATTGAGGAAGCAGATCGAGAAATTTCTAACCTCTGGAAGACAGGAGTGAAAAGAGTGGCAACCGGGGCGTCTCCCCATCCGAAGAATATCGATTTTGGACTCTTTAAAAAACTCATCAAAGATGAGAAGACCCCTTTTTTTCTTCTTTTTGGAACGGGATGGGGTTTGACCGAGGAGCTGAAGGACCACTCTCATTATGTATTGGCGCCGATCGAAGGTAAGGGTTACAATCACCTCTCAGTCCGCTCGGCCGTAGCGATTATTTTAGATCGATTATTAGGAGACCGAATGAATAGTTCGGAGTGATTGGTTCGGAGTTCGGAGACAATCCCTAGAATACTCCGAACTCAAAACTCCTAACTCCGAACTGATTTAGGAAGGAGAATCAGATGAATCCGATGGAATTAGTTGAAAGGGAACAATTAAGGACAGACCTCCCTGATTTCAGGGTGGGAGATACGATCAGGGTCCATGTAAAAATCGTGGAAGGAGAGAAAGAGAGGATACAACCTTTTGAAGGAGTCGTGATTCGAAAGAAAAAGGGGGGGATTCGATCTACCTTCACTGTAAGGAAAATCTCTTATGGAATCGGTGTGGAGAGGATTTTTCCCATCCATTCACCTCGGGTCGATCGGATCGATGTGATCAGTCGGGGAAAGGTAAGACGGGCCAAACTCTTCTACTTGCGAGGTCTGAAGGGGAAGGCCGCTCGTATTCGAGGTCAAAAGAAGCAAGCCACCTCTTAGAACCCTGGAATATTGGAATCATGGAGGAATGGAGTGATGGGAAGAAAGAATTTTTTGAAATAGCCCATATTCCATGATTCCATCACCGCATCGTTCCAGATGGAAATGTGATGCTCTTTCCCAACCTTCCTGTTCAACCCATGGATTATTTTGAGAAGATGTACACTCGTCGGGGGTATCATCGGATTGCCGGTGTGGATGAAGTGGGAAGAGGACCCTTGGCCGGACCAGTGGTCGCTGCGGCTGTCATCCTCCCCGAGGAGGGGCTTGGGGAAAAGCTTTTCGATTCAAAAAAAATTTCATCGAAAAAGAGAGAGCATCTTTATGAAACGATCCTTGCAGAAGCGAAAGGGGTGGGCATCGGAATTATTGGTGAGGAGGAGATCGATCGAATTAATATTCTTCAGGCGACCCTGAAGGCAATGGCGTTGGCCATTCAAGACCTACCTATTCCTCCGGATTTCATTCTCATTGATGGTTCTCAACATATTCCGATCCCCATATCTCAAAAACCTGTTCGAAAAGGCGATCAGCTTTGTAACTCTGTTGCAGCGGCTTCCATTATTGCCAAGGTAACTCGGGACCGAATGATGCTGGAATTTCATCGGAAATATCCTCAGTATAATTTTGCCAAACATAAAGGGTACGGAACAAAAGAACATCGAATGGCAATTGAAAAATACGGCGTCTGTGAACTCCACCGCAAGTCCTTTCGAGGTGTCAAGGAATATCTCCCAAAATAAAGTTACAAGTTGCAAGTTTCGAGTTCCAAGTTGAAGTTCAAGCATCAAAACTTGAAACCTGTAACATGAGACCCAAAACATATTTGGAAAAGGTGATGCAGAAGAAAGAACTTGGTAAAAGGGGTGAGGAGATTGCCCTCCAGTTTTTGAAGAAGAAGGGATATCGCATCATCGAGAGAAATTATGTCTGCAAAATGGGCGAAATGGACATGATTGGTAAAGAAAAAGATACCTTGGTCTTTATTGAAGTAAAGACTCGGGCCACTACCGAATTCGGCCCTCCTCAGCTCGCGGTTCATGCATCAAAACAAAGACAACTTTCTAAAGTGGCACTGAATTATTTAAATGAGAAGAAACTCAAGGAAGTGAAGGCAAGGTTTGATGTGGTGGCTATTCTTCTCGGTCCGCTGGGAGAAGAAATTGAATTGATCAAGGATGCCTTCGAATTATGTTGGCCATAAAACTTAAAGCCTCCCATAGGCGAAATGAACAGAGCTTACCCCGTTTCTTTCTCGGAAGACGGATTCCATCTACTTCACTTCTTATCTCAGAGGGATTCTTTGATATAACATAGTGGTAAGTCTTGGCCACATTCGCATGCTTTTTGGAGACATTAACTATCTAAAATGATTAAAATAATCATCAAGTTAGCATCCAGTAATACCATAAAAAATTTGTTTGACAAAATCCACCGTTTAAGTATAGGATTTTAGGAAAATACAATTTGCAGTCTTATGATTGTTATGAAGGAAAGGCTAATGCAACCATCGAAGATCAATTTCATGGAAAAGTTTTCAAAGCTTCCGGATGAAGATTATTCAGTCCGAATTATTGCTATGATGAACAATTATGAGTTTAAGATTGTGAAATTTAAGGGTGAGTTTATCTGGCACAGTCATCCTGACACGGATGAAACCTTCATCATCTTGGATGGAAGGATGATGATGCATTTCAGAGATAAGTTGGTTGAACTCAATCGTGGAGAAATGATCGTCATCCCGAAGGGAGTGGAACATAAACCAACATCCAAAGAGGGTTATAAAGCCCTTCTCATAGAGCCGGAGGGTGTTACGAATACTGGCGAAGTTGAGAGCGAGATGACGATAAAGAAAATAGAGTGGGTATAGAACCTCATAGCCTGCTGTTTTACGGGATGGTTTGTACCTCGCCGCCCCTAAGCATCCCGTTCAGAGGACTCCCGTCCGCCGAACGAGAGGAAATAAATGGAGGGTAATATGAATATTGAACTTTCAAAAGAGGATTTAATGTTAATAAACATGTTGCTTTCCAAAGAAGAGGGTATGACACGGGTCGAGATTCACCATTGCTTCAGCCGTGACTATAAAAACTTTCTCAAAGAACGGGAAAAACACATTGGTGATCTTCTGGCCCGCATCAAGGAGGCATTAGCTGCCATTAAGGAATGATTGGGATCTGGACAGCCGTAGAAAAAGGTTATGCATAAAAAAGGGGAAGGCGAAATTCATATGCCATCCCCTTTTTATTAGATTTTCTTCCTTTGTTCTTAACCTAAACCTTTTCTATTTAATTCTATTTCACTGTTTCTTCCTTCGGTATTCTCATACTGTAGAATGAACGCCAGACGAAGATGACACCAACAATGAACACCGGAAGAGCAATGAAAGAAGCGTAGTTCGTGGAACTGGTTTCCTTCGCATGGGCAGACATCTCGATTGCGATTTCGGTTGCGAGCAGTCCGAACAATGTCGAGAACTTGATGATCGGGTTCATGGATACGGAAGAGGTATCCTTAAAGGGGTCGCCCACTGTGTCGCCAATGACCGTTGCAGCGTGGAGCGCCGAACCCTTTTCCCTCAGGTCGACTTCGACAATTTTCTTTGCATTATCCCATGCAGCGCCAGCGTTTGCCATGTAGATGGCTTCGAAGAGGCCGAAGCAGGCGATGGAAATTAAATACGCCACGAAGAAGTTAGGGTTAAACAACGCGAAGGCAAGCGTTATTAATAGGACTGCAATAAAGATGTTCCACATTCCTTTCTGTGCATACTGGGTGCAGATTCTGACCACCGTCTTGGAATCCTCGATATCGGCTTCCTTCTTTTCCAGGTTCATATTCTTTTTGATAAACTCGACCGCCCGGTATGCGCCGGTGGTCACTGCCTGCACCGAGGCCCCAGCAAACCAAAAGATCACCGCACCACCGCAGATCAGGCCGATAATGATCGGCGCGTCAGTGAGCTGCACATTCAGCATGTTCTTGCTCTGGAGCAGCAGGATGATCGAAAAGATCATGGTGGTTGCACCGCACACCGCGGTGCCGATAAGCACGGGTTTGGCCGTCGCCTTGAAGGTGTTACCTGCGGAGTCGTTGGCTTCGAGGTAGTGCTTGCCCTCCTCGAAGTCGGGATCGAATCCGAAATCCCTCTTGATTTCCTGTTTAATCCCGGGGATGGTTTCGGTCTGCGCCAGCTCGAATATGGATTGGGCGTTGTCCGTGACAGGACCATAGCTGTCCACTGCGATGTTGACTGGGCCCATGCAGAGGAATCCATAGGCCACCAGGCCAAAGGCGAAAATCGATGGATAGTTAATCACTTCAGGCGGTATGAGGAGGCTGACAAAGTACGCGATGCCCAGGAGAAAGGCGATCAGCAGGCCCATGTAGAAGGCGCTGAAGTTCCCGGAAACAACGCCGGATAGTATGGTCAGAGAGGCACCACCTTCGCGCGATGCCGTCACAACTTCTTGGACGTGCTTCGATTTGGAGCTAGTAAATATCTTGGTAAACTCGGGGATGAGAACTGCTGCCAAGGTACCGCAACTGATGATCATAGCCAGTTGCCACCAGACGTGGGGCATCGGGGTGAGCACGCCGCCTTTTAGAACCTGAAGGTCACTAATCAACAAATAGCTCATCCCAAACGAGGTGCTAATGCAAAGGGTAGCAGCGATCCATATCAATCTCATGAGAGGTTCTTCGAAATCGATCTCTTTCTTTCCACTATATTTTACGGAAGAAATACCCTGGTTGATGAAGTAGGAAAGCCCAGAACAAAAGTCCATCAAGAAGCGCATTGTAAAAATCCAGACGATGAGTTTGCCTTGAATGGCCTCTTTAATCTCCATGTTTGGACTCACCACTGCAAGTGTGATGAAGGCGATTAGGGCAACACCGGTTACACCATACGTTTCGAAACCATCGGCTGTGGGGCCTACGCTGTCACCTGCATTGTCACCTGTACAGTCGGCAATGACACCAGGATTACGCGGGTCATCTTCCTTCACTTTAAAAACGATTTTCATGAGGTCAGAGCCGATATCGGCAATCTTCGTGAAGATACCGCCCGCGATCCGGAGTGCTGATGCGCCCAAAGATTCACCAATGGCAAATCCTAAGAAGCAGTATCCCACGATGTTGCGTGGGACGAAGAGCAGAATGATCACCATCATGACCAGTTCAAGGGAAATGAGAAAGAGTCCCACGCTCATCCCCGAGCGGAGGGGAATATTCACTACATCCCAGGGTTTTCCCGCCAGTGAAGCAAAGGCTGTGCGGGCATTGGCATAGGTATTAATCCTAATGCCATACCAGGCTACGCTGTAGGAACCGCCCATTCCCACCACCGAAAAGAGAAGCACAAGTAATAGCGTCGGGATTCCCTCTCCCTTCAAGGCAAGGAAATAGAAAGTCATCGCAGCGGCGATGAACAGAAATAACAAGATAAGAAATTTGCCTTGCTGAATCAGATA
The DNA here is from genome assembly GCA_013388645.1 of Syntrophaceae bacterium. Lineage (GTDB taxonomy): Bacteria > Desulfobacterota > BSN033 > BSN033 > UBA1163 > UBA1163. The sequence goes on from JACAEV010000178.1 coordinate 7,374, forward strand.
GGTGCGGCAAGTTTGATAGATGATGTTAGCTACCTTGAGCATCGATTCATGGGCTCTTAATTTCTTAACCTGGTGCCGAAGGAACAAACTGATACCCAATGTACCAGCAATGATACATGCACCATAAAATAGGAGATACCATGGTCTAATATTCCCAAGTTTGGTATAGGGAGCACCCTTGTGCAAATCGGGAATGGCGAGATCTGCTTCACTTGCAAATACCAAGAGAGGAATGAGCAGGTATGCAGCTACCATCAAACACATCAAAAGCACTCGTTTTGACCCTACTTTTTTTACTTTCATAACGCCTTCTCCTAAAATAATTTATGCTTTGATTAAATAGATTATTGAAAATCCTTTTCACTGGTTATGCAACTCAAGAATTATAATAAAAGAGAAAACTTATACAAAATTTCTCGATGAATATAAGGTAAAGAGTTTCATAAGTCAAGAATTTTTTCACAAACAAAATTCAGGTTTGATTTTTTTACGTGGAAATCAATATAACTTATAGGAATAATTAAGTAATTTCTATCCCCAAACAAGAGGACCACGGGTTCTACCCATGGGTGAATTGGCCCTCTAATACGGGATGTTCGCCCCTTGTGGGGCATCTTTTGGGAACCACAGGCTTAGCCCGTGGGGCTCCATTTCTTCCTACGGCATTCCTTCGCCTGAGACGCTTGGTTACTGCAAAGCGGTTGATAGTCTAAAATAGTTAAACCTTTTTCTGGTTGACATACTTAAGATCTTCAATTAAAATTCAGTAAAATTATAGCTAGGGGAGCTCATTGGGCTGAGAGTCCTTACCCTTTTAGGTAAGGAGACCCTCCGAACCTGTTTGGGTAATTCCAGCGAAGGGAAGCGGAAAACAAAAAAGAAGCCGTAATACCTACATTGGAATTACGGCTTTTTTCTTTTGAAATGAAACTTTCGTTTAAAAGGAGGATGAAAAGAGAAACCATGGCACTTGATGAAAAAACCATTACACAGGCGATTATTGATCGGTATTTTGAGAAATTAAAGAAGAATCTCTCTGTTGATGTGGCAGTGGTGGGGGGGGGGCCCTCTGGTCTGGTCTGTAGCTATTACCTGTCCAGAAATGGATTCAAGGTCACCCTCTTTGAGAGGAAGCTTTCGATCGGAGGAGGAATGTGGGGTGGGGGGATGATGTTTAATGAGATAGTCGTACAGGAAGAGGGAAAGAAAATCCTTGATGAATTTGGTATTCATTCTCAATTCTATACTAACGGTTACTACACTGCTGATTCGATTGAAGCCATCTCGACACTCTGTTCAAAAGCGGTGAAGTCGGGGGTGACCATTTTTAATTTAATTAGCGCTGAGGATCTCCTCCTCCGGGAAAACCGAGTCACTGGATTGGTTCTCAATTGGACTGCCGTAGAGATGGCTAATCTGCACGTGGACCCGTTGACCATCGAATCGAAATTCGTTGTAGATGCTACAGGTCATGCTACAGAAGTTGTTGCCATCCTTCAAAAAAAGAACGATCTTAAACTCTTGACTGAAACAGGTAAGATAGTTGGTGAGAAGTCCTTGTGGGCTGAGGCAGCTGAAAAGGACACCATGGCTAATACGAGAGAGGTGTTTCCAGGACTCTATGTTTGCGGTATGGCAGCTAATGCGACATTTGGGTCTTATCGAATGGGCCCTATTTTTGGTGGGATGCTTCTTTCTGGTGAAAAGGTAGCTTCTTTGATTATTGAAGCATCACGGAGATCGAGATGAAACGAATACTGACGATTGCTGGATCGGATTCGGGGGGTGGGGCAGGGATTCAGGCAGATCTGAAAGCCATCACCCTATTAGGTGGTTATGGGATGAGTGTCATCACTGCCCTGACAGCACAGAATACGGTGGGAGTTCAGGGTATTCATGAAGTCCCTGCTCCATTTGTTGAAAGGCAGATCGATTCGGTTCTCTCTGATATTGGAGCCGATGCCATCAAGACAGGAATGTTGGCAAATCAAGAAATTATCGAGACCGTGTGGAAAAAAATTAGGCAATATAAAGTCGAAAGGGTTGTGGTGGATCCAGTGATGATCTCTAAAACCGGAGCCCATCTTCTTCGAAAGGATGCCCAGGAGGCTCTCGTCAAGAAAATGATCCCTCTCGCCTGGGTGGTGACACCAAATCTTATGGAAGCCTCTGCTCTTACTGGATTAAAAGTGAATTCTCTTGAGGGGATGAAAAAAGCTGCTCATCGAATTTACAAACTGGGGGCGAGATATGTCGTTGTGAAAGGAGGCCATTTAAAAGGGATGGCCATTGACCTTCTTTACGATGGAAGAAATTTCAACGAGATAGCAGGACCGAGGATTGATGCGAAAAATACCCATGGAACAGGTTGTACCTTTGCCTCAGCCATCGCAACGCTCTTAGCCAGAGGGGATAGTGTTTTGGAAGCGGTTAGGAAAGCGAAAGCTTTTATCTCTATAGCCATTCAATCCAGCCTCAGCCTTGGAAAGGGGACAGGCCCTACAAATCCTTTCGCTTATGTTTTGAGGGAGATGGAGCGGTATCGAATCATACAAGAGTTAAAGAGAGCGGTGGACGTGCTGAAAGAGAATAAAGTGGGGCACCTCATTCCAGAAGTCTCCTCCAATTTAGGCTGCGCCCTCCCTTATGCAAAAGAAATTGGAGATATCGCTGCCTTTCCGGGGAGGATTGTTCGATTTAAGGAATCCGTTGCCACTCCGGGTGAGCCGGAATTCGGAGCCTCGCAGCATGTTGCTAATATCATCCTAACTGTTATGAAATTCGATCCTGAATATTGTTCGGCCATGAATATCCGGTATTCCGAAGAAAATGTTGCACGGTTAAGAAAAGAGGGGTTTCTCGTCGGTCATTTTGATCGAAGGCAAGAGCCAAAGAAAATAAAGGAGAAAGAGGGGTCTTCTCTGGAATGGGGAGTAGGAGAAGTCTTGAAAAAAATGAAAAGGATTCCTGATTTCATCTACGACGAAGGCGATGTCGGCAAAGAACCGATGATACGAGTGTTGGGGAGAAACCCGATGGAAGTCATCGCTAAAATACTGAAAATGATAAAAAGTGATCAGTAACCAGTGATCAGTAATCAGTGGCCAGTGATCAGAGATATTTAAGAACGAGGAGATCGATGAGTAGATTGGGACATGCTGAGAGCTTCAGAGATTTGGTTGTTTATAAGAACGCTCGAAAATTTGCAAAGTCAATTTTTGAACTAACGAAGTCTTTTCCTAAGGAAGAAATGTATTCCTTAACTGATCAGGTCAGACGATCATCGCGTTCTATTGGAGCACAGATTGCTGAGGCATGGGCCAAGAGACGATATAAGAAACACTTCATAAGCAAACTCACTGATGCAGATGGTGAGCAACAAGAAACGCAACATTGGATCGAAACCGCAGAAGATTGTAGATATTTGAGTCCAGAACAAACGCAAAAGCTAAACAGCGCCCTATCCGAAATAGGTAGGATGATCAATTCAATGATCAATAAAGCGGACATTTTTTGTGATAAGCGTTTTTCAGTCACTGATGACTGATCACTGTTTTCTATCCGCTTTTAACAAGGGGGAACAGGATCTATGGCTGGCATTGAACCGATTCCAAAAGAGGAGAGGAATTTAGGAGGTTGGGATTTTTTTCTCCTTTGGGCAGGGGCCGCTGTCTCTTTGGCGGAGATATGGGCCGGAAGTTTGATCATCCCGTTGGGATTGGGTTTAGGGCTTTGGGCGATCCTCCTCGGTCACCTTATTGGAAACACTCCCTTCGCTTTAGGCGGATTGATCGGAAGCCGGTGGGGGATCCCGACCATGGTCAGCGTCCGGCCCTCCTTTGGAATTCGAGGTTCCTATTTTGCTGCTGCGCTTAACGTGATTCAACTCATTGGTTGGACAGCGGTGATGCTCATTGTTTGTGGCCAGGCAGCCGATGCCATTTCTAAGTTCTATGGATTTTCAAATCTCAACCTCTGGATCATTCTCTCCGGGATCATCACCACCCTTTGGGCAGCCGTAGGACATCAAATCTGGAAATGGCTGCAACGAATCGCTGTATTTGCTTTGTTGATTTTATGTATCGCCATGACCTATATCGTTTTTCAACAATACGGGTGGGATGCGCTCTCCCAAATCCCAAGAAAAAGAGATTTTCCCTTTATGGTAGGAATGGACCTTATCATTGCCATGCCCATCTCATGGCTTCCTTTGGTTTCCGACTACTCACGCTTTGCCAAGGATTCGAAATCAAGCTTTTGGGGGACGTGGATCGGCTACTTCATCGTTTCCTCTTGGATGTATCTCTTAGGACTGATGGCTTCATTGGCCACCCAATCTCCTGACCCTTCGGGAGTGGTAATGAACCTCATGTTGAAATTTGGGTGGGCACTCCCTGCCCTCATCATTGTTCTCTTCTCTACCTTCACCACCACATTTTTAGACATCTATTCCACAGCGATCTCGGGGCTGAATATCTTTCCGAAATTAGGAGAGCGAAAAGGGATATTGATTGGCGGAATCTTAGGAATCATCGTGGCGATTATCTTTCCCACCCTTCTCGACTACGAGCATTTTCTCCTCTTTATTGGGGCCATGTTCTGTCCCCTCTTTGGAATTGTCCTAGTCGATTATTTCTTTTTAAGGAAAAAGGTAATTGACTTGGTCGATCTTTATAGGAAGGAAGGTCAATACTGGTTCTGGAGAGGGATTAATCCCCTCGCCATCCTCGCTTGGGCTATTGGCTTCGCGATCTATCTTGGGTTTTCTCCCATGTTGATGGAAAAGGTGCTGCAGATCAAAGCAGCTTTCCCATGGCCACTGGGTTCCTCTTTGCCAAGCATGATCCTGTCGGGTCTGATCTATTGGTCTCTAAATCAAAGAAAGTGATTCTACGACACAGAAGATTGCGGGACGGAAAGAAATCATCATCAAAGAAACGAAGATCGTCTCAAAAGATTGTAAAAAGTTTTTGAAGAAGGTCCGTTAAAGATTAAGATCGACCCCCCAAACTCAGGTTTAATAAACTGATATTGTGAGATTAACCCATTCGGCTGCATTAAGTCCTACCTTTGAAGACCCGGTGAAAAAGCGCCACTCAGAATTGACTACTAATTGACGTATAGCACCTACGAATGTTGACCCGAGTGAGATCCTTGGGCAGGAAGATTAACGGGTCGAAAGTGAGTGACTGACCATTCACATCAATCACCCCCTCGCGTAGAACCCAGCAACAGAAAAGGTCTCCTTCAGTCTCACCTCTTTCTTAATTCATTTATCTGGGCCTTCAGCTCCTCAATCTGTTTCTGCTGTTCTTTAATGGCTTGAACCAGCATGGGAGTGATCGCTCCGTAGTCAATACCGGTTGCATATACCCCGTCCGGTTCAAAGGCCACTATTTCAGGAATGACCTTGCCAACTTCCTCCGCAATAAAGCCTATGTCATGTTTCCCGCCGTGTTCTTCGTCCCAATCAAAGTAAACACCCCTCAGACTCATGATCTTGTCCAAGGCGCCGTCAATTTCCTGGATGTTTCTTTTCCATCTGATCGAAGACTCAACACCGTAATCTATGCCAGGGCCTGTGGCCAAGAAGTCATATTCACCACCGTAACCTCTAACCCCATGTCCAGAAGTACCGGTAGCATATCCGTAAACCCCTACGCCAGAAGTACCCACGGCATGACTTCCGACGCCAATACCGTTGGTGCCCGGGGCATATCCGTAGACGCCAACTCCAGTGGTGTCTGAGGTTGATTCGCCCCAGACGCCCGCGCCATTGGTGCCCGAGGCTTGGCCACGGACACCTAAGCCATAGGTGCTCGAGACCGTCCCCCAGACACCCGCGCCATAGGTGCCCGTGGCTTTGCCTACGACACCCGCGCCATAGTTTCCCGGGGTTTCGCCGTAGACGCCATAGCCATTGTTGCTCGAGGCTACGAAATAACCACCGTAGTTTCTCCCAATTCCAGTATTACTGGCCCAACCATAGACGCCCCTGCCATAGGTACCCAAAGCCACAAAATAACCGCCATAGTTTGTTGCAGACCCAGCATTGTCAGCTACGCCATAGACTCCCAAACCAGAGGTGCCTGCGGCTGAAAAATAACCGCCGATGTTTAATCCAGCTCCAGTATTGCTGGCAGAGCCATGGACGCCTCGACCGTTAGCATCGCTATTAAATCCTGATACAATCCCAGCGTTTGCGGCAGATCCAGAAAGAGAAAGAGGCACCGAAACATTAAGAGTTACATCTTCTGACGTCCCCCCTCCAGTTAACCCTGTTCCTGCAATCACCGAGGTAATATCTCCTCCACTATTTTCATCCGCCGCACAGACCCACACACTCCCACTCCACTTCATTATTTGGTTTGTTCCACAGCCATTCTGCCCAATATCTGAAAACGAAATTGTCCCATCCACAATCATCGCACTGGTGATGCTACCTGCCTGTCCCTCATTCACATACGTCGCATCATGATTATGATCACTCCTCGCTACCGTAGTGGCTGAACCACTTCCAGCAAAGTTTGCACTCAGGGTCACATCCCCTGATGTTCCACCCCCTGTCAAACCCGTCCCTGCTATAACACTTGTTATATCGCCTACTCCCCCACCCTCATCATTAGCACAATCCCATACATTCCCATTCCACTTGGCCACCTGCCCACTCGTACAACTTAATTTCCCCAAGACTCCATAAAACGACCCCGAGGCCCCTGCAGGCGATGGCGTTAACCCAGGCAATGACTGCCAATCATTATTGAAACTCCCATTCTTATTAAAGGTTGCCATCCAGATCGTATTATCCGATGCCGTCCCTACAATTACCCACTCCTGAGCCCCCTCATCCCAGGTCACTGTCGGTTGATACCGAAACAACCCCGGAAAACTGCTAAAAGGACTACAGGCCACCTCATCACAGGTCATCTTCCAAAGCGTATCATCCAAGGCACGAACCACTACCAAAAGCACTGGAGGGTTCTGCCCCCAACTCAACCCAAAGGAAAGAAAAACAAAGAATAATACCGCTAAAACCATTTTACCTACATGTTTCTCTTTCATCTTGTCGCCCTCCTTTGAGCATCGAATGTATAAATTTTCGTGAACAAATATCATTAAATGTTGGGCAAGTCAATCAAAAAATGCCTTTTGGATATTATCTTTTGAGGATTACCGCTCGAAAGCTGATATAAGGAGCTGAGTTCTCGATTTGTGGACTACAGGAAGCTATACGTCATACCACATTGTATTCTTGGATGAGTTTACCTTCACGGAAACGGCTGAGCCTTAATGCGGTAATATCAAGGGTATGAGCTTTGCCATCAATAATTTCTTCAGCCAAAAGCAATCC
>JACAEV010000195.1 GCA_013388645.1 Syntrophaceae bacterium
ACGCCAGCAACCTATATCGCCATGTGTCATTTCTATTTCGAATCCATGGAGGCATTTCAAGCGGCCTTCGGTCTGCACGGCCAGGCCATCATGGCAGATATGCAAAACTATACCAACATCCAACCTACGATTCAGGTCAGTGAAGTCAAGTTGTAGGGATGCTTGGGGAAATGGAGGGGAGTGGTTATGGGGTCAGGTATCAAAGGGACAGTATGTTAAGAATTTCGTAAGAGCAAGTAATCTAATAAAAAAAGGAGGACGAAAAGATGAGAAAAAAGCACATTGGTAAAATGGTTTTGGTGGTATTATTCATTGTACTTTCTTCTTTTGGGTTGAGCTGGGCACAGAACCCCCCTCTGCTATTGGTGGTGGTTCGGGCCTCGGATGACAGTTTATGGAAGATGACCTGTGATGAGGTGGCCTGCAGCTCTTTTAGCAATTTTCCTGGGATGTTTCGGTATCAGCCGACAGTGACCTGGGATGAAAAGGCTCAGGAGTGGGTGTTGGTGGGGACAGCGGCGGACAATACGATCTGGATGTCGACCTTTAACAAGCAGGGCATTTTTAACAATGATTGGCAGTCGATACCCGGGTTAACGTCATCACCGCCGGGGGCATCGGGGTCATTTTATACGCTTGGGGGTTTGAGTTGCAGTAGTGGACAGATCCCCAAGTGGAACGGAAGTGCGTGGGAGTGTGCTAATGATGATAGTGGCCCAGGAGGTGATATTACGGGAGTGACTGCCGGGACAGGACTTACAGGTGGTGGACTTTCAGGGGATGTGACGCTCAATGTGGGAGCAGGAACCGGGATTAGTGTAGGAGCAGATGATATTTCGGTAGCTTTAACTTATCGATTGCCCCAGGCATGCACCTCTGGCCAGATCGCATCCTGGAATGGGAGTGCTTGGGTCTGTGCAGCGGATGCGAATAGTGGAGGCGACATTACCGGAGTGACTGCTGGAACGGGGCTTACAGGAGGCGGACTCTCGGGGGATGTGACCTTGAGTGCAAACTTTGCTGGCACAGGGTCAGCCACTACGGTAGCGAGGAGTGATCATCATCATGATGCGACGTATGTCAACGAGGGGCAGGCCAATAGCATCACCTCGGCGATGATCGTCAATGGAGCTGTCACAGACGAAAAGATTACGGGTCCAATTAGCAGTTCAAAAATAAGTTCCACAGGTCTCAATGCCGACACTTTGGACTCTCTCGATTCCAGTGCTTTTGCATCAGCTTCCCACAATCACGATGCTACCTATGTAAATCAAACGGGCGACACGATGAGCGGCACCCTTAATGTTAGTATAGGGGGTAGTGGTGATGCGCTAAGTGGGACCACGACCGGTACAGGCCATGCTGGGACATTCCAGATCAATAATGCAAGCAATAGCGTCTCTGCGGTATTAGGTATGACAAACGGAAGTGGTCCTGGAGTATATGGGTACGCGACCGGTACAGGCCGTGCCGGGTTATTCCAGATAGTTAATGCAGGCAATAGCGTCTCTGCCATTTCGGCTGTAACAAATGGAAGTGGTCCTGCATCAGCTGGGACTACGACCGGTACAGGCCATGCAGGTTATTTCCAGATAGATAATGTAAATAATAGCTTCTCGGCGGTCTATAGTTCGACAAACGGTACAGGCCGTGCCGGAGTTTTTGAGATTACTAATACAAGCAGTACCGTTTCTGCCCTCGCGGGTGTTACGAACGCAACTGGGCCTGCGGTATCTGGCTATACGACCGGTATAGGCAACGCTGGGTATTTTCAGATAGATAACGCAAGTAATAGCGTTGCTGCGCTCTCCGCAACCACAAACGGAAGTGGCCCGGCTGGGTATTTTAATGGAAATGTAGTCGTCACAGGCAATCTAACGTATAATACCCCGAGGACAAGATACTGGTCGGTAAAAGGCTCTGAATTCATTCCTTTTAACGAAACCAATTCCTATGACAAAGCTGTAAATAGTGGTTTGTCGGGTACGGGTTCCTACACGGCACCTGTGCATCTGCCCCAAGGAGCTACCGTGACAAAATTTAAGGTTTACTATTATGACAATGTAGTGGCTACAGATTTTAGCGTTCGCCTGGACCGATCGAACATGAGTATTGGTATCGATGTAATGGCAGAGGTCTCCACAAGCGGTGCATCAACAGACTATAGAACCGTGGAAAGTACCACCATCAATTACAATGTCATCAACAACAGCCAGTATGGATATGCGATTTGGGTTACCCTTTCCGGGTTAAGTGACCACAAACTCGGTGGTGTCGTGATCGAATACACGGTGAATAACCCGCTACCATGAAGACAGGATGAAAATGATCAGAGCGCGAGGCAGGGTCACCTCTGACCCTGCCTCGCTTGTTTCTGTCTCACCTTTCTACCAATGCTTGTCTACCAATGCTTGCTTTAAGCCAACCTCTAAAAATGTCATCCCTGCGCAATCAGGAATCCATAAGTCTTTGACATGACTGGACTCCCGCTGGAGTTTACCCTGTACTTGATACGGGGCGGGAGTGACAAATTGGAGATTATTAGAGGTTCTCTTAAGTGTTAAGGTGAATCCTTCTTGATCTTCTTACGGTTCACTCGATCCAAAAACTTTTGGATCGAGACCATGAGCTGCTCGTTCTCGCCTTCAGCGATCTTTTCGAATTCATCACGGGCGATGACATCAAAGACCAACTTTCGTCCCTCTACCTTTTTAAGGTAGGCTTCTGCGCGGACTGTTGACCCAAGAGGCGAGGCAGCAAAATGTTGGATGCGAATAAACGTCCCGACGGTCATCTTCCCTTCTGGTAGACGATCTTTAATGGCATTGCGGGCGGCCAACTCCATGAGAAGAACGACTCGATGGGTGGAAAGCACTTCTGCCCCAATATTGCCCATCATGCTGGCCAAATCCTGACGTTCGACCACCATTTCCTCCTCTCCTCTCAACCCGATCTGAATGTTTAGCATGAAGTTCCTCCTTCACGGAAAATGTCATTTTTGACGGTGAGGGGATATTCGACCAATACTTGAGACAAGAATCGAAAAAGAAATTTCTTAAGAAAGGGGAGGTCTATTAGGAGAACCTCCCCTCAGGAAGCGTGAAGGATCAATAATTCTCTGCTAAGACCTCGAAGTAAGCCCGGGGATGTTTGCACACGGGACATTGATCCGGGACCTCTTTCCCTTCAAAGACATAACCACAATTTCGGCAGTGCCATTTTACAGATGAATCTTTTTTGAACACCTTTCCCTCTTTCACATTTTTTAGCAGGTTGAGGTATCGGGTCTCGTGGAACTTTTCAACCTTAGCAACCTGAGTGAAGGCTTCATAGGCTTGCGTAAATCCTTCTTTCTTCGCCTCCTCCCCAAAATTCTGGTAGAGGGTTGTCCACTCCAGATTTTCTCCCTCTGCTGCGGCTTTTAGATTGTCAGCGGTATTCCCGATGACCCCAGCGGGATAGGAGGCAATGATTTCTGTTTCTCCTCCTTGAAGCAACTTAAAAAAGAGTTTGGCATGCTCTTTTTCATTATCTGCTGTATCCAGGAAGATAGCTGAAATCTGTTCATACCCTTCTTTTTTTGCTGCACTGGCAAAATAGGTGTAACGATTCCGGGCCTGGGATTCTCCAGCAAAAGCCGCCAAAAGATTTTTCTCGGTCTTGCTTCCTTTCAATTCCATCTTTTTTTCCTCCTTTCATGATTCCAAGATCGCCCTTCGCCTAACATTAAAAATATAAACCGACGATCGAGGGTGTGTCAATCGATCCATCTCAACCCTGGGGGGCGAAAGCTAATTCTTTCCCCGTTTCATAGGCTTCCTGAAGATATTGAGGGTACTTCAGGACATCCCCTTCGAAGTCGAGCCCTCGATATAATAATGTTTTCCAAAGTTCCATATCTAAAACATCAAAAAAATATTTTATGGTGAGGAGGGTACCGTCAAATAGCTTTTTTCCCTTTGTCGCTCCCACTGAAATGAACAACCCTTTCCGTTTTGGTTCCCATTGGCCGTAGGGTACTTTATCAATCCAATACTTTTTGACCCAAAGAGATTGGCAGCGATCCATCAAGGTCTTGGTGTGGGCGCTCACCGTGTAAAAAAAGATGGGAGAAGCCAACATGACCCCTTGTGAGGCCATCAGTTGGTCGTGAACCTTTTGAAAATCATCTTCGATCACGCAACGGCCCAGTTCTTTACAACCATAAATTTCAAGACAGGGTGACATATTTAAATCTTGAAGATAAATTTTTTCTACCTTAGCTCCTCCCTCCAGAGCCCCTTGAACCGCATGATCCAAAAGTGTGGAGGTATTGCCTTTTCGTCTTGGAGAACCGTAAATGGCTAAAATTTTTTTCATTTTTTCCCCCGGGGGTTCCAAGTATCCTTTCTTAAAATTTTATCCTTCAAAAAAAGAATAATCAAATTAAAAATGGTTTCCTTCGCTTGATAGATAAAACAAAGTTCGATATTGCCAAATCCTGTGAAAAGGCTTAAATTTTATTGGACTCTGCACAGTTGGAAAGGAGGAAAAAATGAAAGTATTAGGAATTTTAGGAAGTCCACGAATTGGAGGGAATAGTGATATCCTATTGGAACAAGCCTTGGCTGGAGCAAAGGACGCAGGGGCAGAAGTGGAGAAGGTCGTCCTTTCCAAAAAGAAGATCGCTGGTTGCCTGGATTGTGGAAAATGTAATGATACAGGAATTTGCACCATCAAGGACAACATGCAGGAGATACACAAAAAGATTCTGGAAGCAGATGTGGTGATCCATAGCGTGCCTGTCTATTTCTGGGCTATGACCTCCCAGATGAAAGCCTATCTGGATCGGTGGTGTGCATTTTTTGATGGCCAGTGGCGACTGCATAAAGCCTATCGTCAAAAGATGAAGACAAAGAAAATTGGTTTGATCACACTCTGCGGAGACCCTAATGTCTCGACCGCTGACCCCATTGTTCACAGTTTCAAAAACACATGCCAATTTAGCGGACTTAAATTGCTGGACGTAGTGCAGGCCTCCGCTGCTGCCAAAGGAGAGATTGCCAATAATGAGGCGGCTAAAAAGAGAGCGTATGATCTGGGGAAAAAAGCTGTGATATAGTGACTTTCTTTTGAAATTTCAATGTGGTGGTAACAAAAAGGATAAAGCGCGGGAAAATTTAAGATTTAAGGGTTGAAGCTATTAGGAAGAAAGGTTGGATAACCCTCTACTCATAGTTTCCAAAAACTCGAATATGTACGAGGTAGGTCTTGCTCTCTTGCGGATAGTAAAGTGTCGTACAATAGAAGAGTGGTGCTCGATTTGGGTTCAAGGGAATAAGCTGGGCATCGATGATCACTGAACCGAAAATCTCACCGTCCTGCGTCTTGGTCGTAATTTCAATTTCATGGATTAGCTCATCAAACGCAATTGTACCTTGCGGAATGGTGTAATCCAACATAAGATCGACGCGTACCGTTTCCTTGCCTTGGAGATTTCGTATCGTTCCGGTTAAGGTTGCTGGACCCCCCTGGATAGGCGTTTTAAACTTAGTATGTGACCGGGGCCCTGTGGACATCGGAATCGATAGATCCACCTGGAGTATTTGGGCAGATGAGAGAATAGGTGTCGTAATGGAAAAAAGAAGCACAAAGACCACTCGAATCATCATACGGTAGAAAACGGTGCTCATATTATTCCCCCCAGTCACGGGTTTTTCTCATTCTTTGACTGACACCTTTGCGGTTGCGATTCCTGCACTTCCATGAAGATTGCAACTCGCTTCGGCCTTTATCTCGATATCCCCCTCTACTTTATATTTAATTTCTTTTGTAAAGGTCGCCCCCTCAGGCCTATTGGTCATCGTATAATCCCATCGGGCAATCTCCTTGCCATTTACTGTAATCTGCAACCATTTCGTATAATGCATGAAGTTATTGGCATTATGAGTCACCTTAACCCGAATCGTGATTTCAGAACCCTTGGTGGCGCTTTCGGGGACTTCAATGGACGTCGCTGACTTGTTGGCCCATACAAATTGTCCGTGGAGAAGGCCGACCATCATGAGAAATATAAAAGAGAGCCCCATAATCATTTTTTTCATTTTCTTATCCTCCTCATCAAATATTTTTTAGCTTTTAAAATATCTTATGGCAGGGCAAATTTCAAGCAAGGTCATCAATACAAATATCGCTTATTGTCATTTGAGTGCTACATAAGTCCTGGTAGCCTTCCCAGTCCCTGAATGTAGGATTCCTCGAGGGAGGAAGTTCTAATAAGTCAATTACTTTTTCAAAACCTCCACTACGTCGATGGCACTGAAAAGCCATTTTTTTTCAATCTTCTTTAAAACGCATTCAAGCTCTCGGGTTTCGTCCATTTGTTCTCCAGCCGTGGATCTTCCTGTTAGCCGACTGGTCAGAGAGACTTTGGCAACTTCCTTTTCTAAAAAGAGGATGGAAAAATCGTAAAATTTTAAATGAAGTTGTGAAAAATAGGAACGGGCACTTCCCGCATAAGTGGTTATTTCTTCACGCTTGTAACTTCCTGAAAGGGATTGGCTGGGAACTTTCAGCACACACTCTTCGTCGAACAAAGTCCCAATGTTCTTCATCTTCTGTAACATGGTAAAAGCATTTTCCTCAGATGACTTTGAAACCCATTCGGATAGAAGATAAAACGGCTTCTTTACTTTCTTCTCTTCCCTCGGGGAGAAGATGAAGACGGCCACGATCCCGATGACCGCGATCAGCCCACCGATCAGCAGATATTTGATTTTCACCATAATGGGGTGCCCAGAATACGACTTTTTGAAGCTTGTCCAAAGTGGTGATTTTCGATGGACATACTCCGATTATCCCCTATCACATAAACACAATCTTTTTCAACCCGTCGAGGAGAGAGGTTCCAGTTACACGGAAAACGGACATATGGCTCATCCATCTCCTTGCCATCCACATAAAGTTTTCCATCCCTAAATTCAACTTGTTCATCCTCCAGAGCGACCACGCGTTTCAGAAGCATGACTTTACTCCCAGCGAAACGAACTGCCACCACCTCATGTCTTTTGGGTTCTGAGAAGAAATAGGGCAGCCGCCAACAAAAATTGAATCCCCCATGGCGGTACGTTGGCTCCATGCTGATTCCCTGAATGTAAAAAGGAATGCAGAGATAGCCAAAAAAAAGATAGGCGGAGAGGGCCACCAAACAGATCCGGATCAGAAATTTTGTGGTCAAGGAAGGCAAGAAGAATTGTCGTATTTTATGATGGAGAGTCATTGGATTTAAGCCTTTTCTTTCCATCTCCTTGGATTGAAGTGGTCTCCCATTTGAATATCCATGAGGAGGAGAGAGTTTAGAAAGATGGGTTGAGTATAACGTAAAGTTAATCTGCGTGCAAAAACTGTCACGAGGGAGGAGGAGCAGACCGTGGAGGTTTATTGAAATTGAAAATGGTGAAAGGGAGCTCGGTGCTTATTCTTTATTTTTTTCAAACGCCTGGTGAATCGTCTCTAATAGCTCCTCCGGTTGGTAGGGCTTCACCACATAGCCAGAAGCCCCTAACCGATATGCTTTCTCTTCGCATCCCGGAATGCCTGTAAGAAAAATGATGGGAATATGATGGGTCACCTGAGATTGCTTCAGTCGCTCAGCGACAAGAAATCCACCCCCTCCTGGTAACAGGATATCCAGAATGATAAGATCGGGTTTTTCTTTGTTGGCGATCATGTACGCCTCGACACTATCGTAAGCCAGGACGACATGGTAACCATTGGCTTTCAATCGGACCTTTAAAGCTTTTGCAATATCCTGTTCATCATCGACGACGAGAACCGTTTTCTTTGCCATTTTCTTATTATCCGTCCCTTTCTTCTTATTTGATTTTATCCCATATCATCCTGATAGCCACGATCTTCATACTGGGGATAAACGCAATCTCAGATCTCTGTTCAAAGAAAATCCCTGCCCGTTAGGATTAGAACAGGGATATACGGAGTTTACTTAATCTTCATCTTCAATATCTTCATCGAAGAAATCATCTGTTTTCCAGAGGACTTTCACATTCTCTTCGTCAGATTGGGTATAGAGGTCCCTTGCCAACGCTTCCGTCCACTGATCAAAGTTTTTCAATTTTTTCCTCTTTGTACAGGATCGATGCTAATCATAACTTGGATTTTTAAATGAGCAATTTCTCTGCCAAATAGGTGAAATTTGAGGGGGCGAAAATAAGTTACTGGAATTAATAGATATTTTTTGAAAAAACTGAAAATGTCATTTTTAGAAAATGACGTCAATTGTCACCCAAACAGCATTTATCGTCTCTCATTCTGTTTGAATTTGATTTCGAGAAACTGCCCTTAAATTTTTAATTGATTTGGTTGATTCCAGAAAGATTTTGGAAAAAGAATATTGCCAAAGGGGTTTCTCAATATTATGATGTTCCCATAAACCCCGTTTTTCTATTGGGGTAAAAATTTTTAATCAATTCCCCTGATAGACAGGATATTCTAAGGAGGTTGAAATGGGGACACCAAGAGGAAAGGCTTTGGTAACGGGAGCGAGCAGCGGAATTGGGAGAGAGACAGCGAGAAGACTGGCTCAAGAGGGTTTTCAAGTGATCGCCTCGGCAAGAAGGAAGGAACGTCTTGATGAATTGACAAAGGAAAATCAGAATATCATTCCAAGACCGATTGATCTTTCAGATTCTCGGCAGTTAGAAGAATTCTGTCAGGAGATCTCAATCCTCTCTGAGCCTGTTTCCGTTCTCATCAATAATGCTGGATTTGCCATCCGGGGAGCGATAGAAGATGTTTCGCTTGTTTCGATCAGGCGCCTCTTCGAGGTCAATCTTTTCGCTCTCATTAAAATCACCCAAGCCTGCCTGCCCGGCATGCGCCGCCTTCGGCAAGGAACGATTGTCAACCTCAGCTCGGTTGTTGGAAAATTCCCTTATCCCACGAGTGGGCCCTATGCGGCAACCAAGCATGCTGTGGAAGCCATCAGCGATGCGTTAAGGATGGAGGTCCATCCCTTTGGCATCCGGGTGGTGACGGTCCGTCCAGGGGTGATCGCTACTGAATTTAATGATACAGCCAATCAATTGACCGGTGACCTCCTCTCCCGGACTGACCCGGATTATAAGCCTGTTTACCAAGCTTACGGGACAGCCATGGGCAAACTGTTTTCAAATCTGGTCATTCCAGGGCCAAAGATCATTGCAGACCTTATTTTGGAGGCGGTTCTGTCCGATTCTCCCAAGGCGGCCTATTGCGCTGGGCCCATGGTGGAGGAGATCCTTGGACCGAGAATGAAATTGGATGACGATTCCTTTTTTCAATTCATGTCTGAAAAAACCGGGCTCAAGGATCTCAAGGTTTAATCAGGTTTCTGAAAAAAAAGGAACGACATGGGTAATGACCGTTTTTTTGCGTAGACGGATAAAAAGCACGAAATCGCCAATCCCTTACGAACCTAATTTTTTACAGAGTTCCGCCACTCGCCTTCCTAATTTCCGTCCGTTTTCGCTGGTTTTCTCGTCCGGAGCTCCCACACAGGCCACCCCATAATGACCTGTTGCATCCATCGGGTCTCCCACAACCATCATTCCATAAATGAGGAGACATTGAACGATGGACATCATAGTAGTCTCTTTTCCACCGGATGCATCTCCTGATGTGGCAAACGCAGCCCCGATCTTATTTTCCATCTTTTTACGAATGACGACATACTCATCAAAAACACGCTTCAGATCCCAAGCCATTGCCCCGAAATATACAGGTGATCCTGCAATCACACCAGCCGAGTTTAAAAAATCCTCTTTGGTGACCTCTTGAGTGGATTTTAATAGAGCCTTTGCGCCTGGGATAGATTCAATTCCCTCCCCAATCCTTTCTGCCAATTTTCTCGTATTTCCTCCCTTGGAATAATAAAGTACTAACACCTGCATGATTCTCCCTCCTTGGAATTGGAATTTAT
>JACAEV010000215.1 GCA_013388645.1 Syntrophaceae bacterium
GCACTTGTCGATTGGTAAAAAATTTTTCACTTGACAATTTTTTGAATTTGTGCCAATATTTGGCAGGTTATCCGTAGTTTTTAAAATGCATAAAAAGGGGAGGTGAAATTATGGGAAGGGGAACATTTGTTAAGGGTTTTGTCTATTTTCTTTGCATCTCATTTCTTCTTTTAACCAATGGTTTTCATCAGGTCATTGCAGAGGCGAAAGATGTTGATCGGCCCGTCGGAGAAATGTTTTCCAAGGGAGAGGTGAAGGTTGAGGTCAAGGAAAATATTTGGAAGAAAGTGGAACCTTCTCATTTTCCTATTTTCAAGGGCGGAAAAGTTAAAACCGAAAAGGGAGAGGCGATCATCAAATTGACCAATGGCACCCACCTCGAATTAAAGCAACATACCCTCCTTTCGTTTGATCAGGATAGCCATTTGGACCTCTTTAATGGACAGATTCATTTTCGAGTGAAACCAGACGCAGAAATCAATTTTAGAGTGGGTAACCTTTCTATTGTCCACTCCAAACCTCTCCAAGCATCCAAAGGTGCTCCGACCGCTCCTCTTATGGTAGAAGAAACGATTGGCTCTATATTCATTCATGCCAATGGAGCAGTCACAGTAAAAAGCCTCCAAGGTCCCCTAACGATTTTGGATCAATCCCGTGTCGTCGTCGCTGCCCTCTCCTCAAAAGACTCAGTAACGGTCCCATCGACTACAGTGAAAAGTGCTCCGAAAGTGATGGTTGCACAGGCGGGTGGGACAGGATCGGGAAAGAGTGGCGACGATAGTGATACCACTATCTACTGGGTGATTGGAGGGGTTTTAGCCGCTGGAGCAGCAGGCGTAGGAATCTGGGCGTTGGCAAAAGGTGGTGGCGGCGGGGATGGAGGCTTATTCTTCTGCAGACCATAAATTATTTTGATTTAGCTTAATCGCATCTTTTTCATTTGATTTAAAAAACCCAGCAGAATAGGGGCCAATCTAAAAGCTGGGTTTTTTTTCAGGAGGGGAAAATGATCCGAAGGAAATTTCTTTCCTTAGAACTCCTTTTCCTCTTTAGTTCCTTTTTCATTTCTTGTGCCTCCAACCCTCCCCCTGTGGCGCAAAAAAATCCTACAACAGTTGAAATCATGGGGCAGATCGAATCCTCCAAGCAGGTAAAGGCCATGAATGAAATGCTCTTGATGAGCAGTCTCTCATCTAAGACAGACCTTTTTCGAGATTATAGAATTGGACCGGAGGATCTCCTCGAAATCTCTGTTTTTGAGGATGATAAGCTCAATAAGACCGTACGGGTTAGCTCTCAAGGGAATATCAGCCTCCCCCTTTTGGGGATCTTAAGAGTTAGAGGCCTAACTGCCTACGAGCTGGAAAAGGAGATTCGTGAGCTGCTTGCCGAGAAGTACCTCCAGGACCCCCATGTCACCGTGTTTATTAGAGAGTATAGGAACCAGCAAATTTCTGTGATCGGCGCTGTGGATAAACCTGGGGTCTACGAGGTCAAAGGTCAGAAAACCATTTTGGATTTATTGGCCATGGCAGGAGGGCTTTCTTCAGGTCCTGAAAAGGATGCAGGACAACTGCTGTTTCTGATTCGGCCTCCCAAGCTGGAAGAAGAGATGGCCGATGAGAAAAAGGATTCGGATGGCCAAACCCCTAAGACCTTTGTGATCGATCTTGAGAAACTGTTGATTCAGGGCGACTTCACCTTGAATCTGCCTTTGGTGCACGGCGATGTGATCAACATCCCGGCCTCGGGAAAGGTTTTTGTAGGGGGAGAAGTGAGAAGACCAGGTGGGTTCTCCTTAAAAGGAAAGAAAATGACGGTGACACAGGCCATTGCCATGGCCGAGGGATTAAAGCCAGAGGCCAATGGGTCTGGCTTGAAGGTTTTCCGATATGCAGAAGGTCAGGTGGGAAAAGAGATCATCTCTGTCAATCTCCATGCGATTCAGAAAGGGACAAGGGATGATCTTTATCTCAAAGAGAACGATATCATCATCGTCCCTAAGAGCGGCGTGAAGACATTCTTAATCGAACTCCGGGAAACCATGAAAGGTCTCATTGGATTTGGTTTTTCTCTCGGGGGTCTGTGACAGAGGGAGAAAGGCATGAATTATATGAAGCAGCTTCCTCCAGAAGGATATTATCAACTTCCTCCCCCAGGATATCCACCTCCTCTGATCCAAGAGGAGAAAGAGGTGAACCTCAGGGATTACTGGAAGGTGATTCAAAAAAGGCGGTGGACGATCATTGCTTTTTTCTTGATCGTCCTCATCAGCACAGCAATCATGACCTTCACGATGAGGCCAATCTTCAGGGGGACGACCACCATTCAGATTAACAAAGAGAACCCGCAGATTGTCGATTTTAAAGAAATCTTTGCCGTCAACACGATGGACCTGGATTATTATCAAACCCAGTACAAGATTCTTGAAAGTCGAAGCCTTGCCAAGCGAGTGATTCAATCCTTGAAGCTCTCCGAACATGAGGAATTTCTTCCCACCCCTGACTCCTCTCTTTGGAAAGAGGTATCCAACCTTTATCATTCACTTTTTGGTTTGTTTCCTTCGTTGGCTAAAAATCATTCAGCGGATCAAGACCTTTCCGAAACGGAGATGGAGACCCGACTCATCAACAATTTCCTTAAGAAATTGAAGATCGAACCGATTCGAAACTCTCGTCTTGTTAAGATTCATTTTGATTCCCACTCGCCCAAGCTATCCAGACAGGTATCCAATGAATTGGCGATGAATTATATTCAGCAGAATTTGGAAGCTCGTTTCGTGGTCACCGAACAAGCCAAGGCGTGGTTAACGCAGCAGTTAGATGACCTGAAGGGAAAGGTGGAAAGGGCAGACGAAGCCCTTCAGGCCTTTGGTTCCAAGCATGACATCGTTTCTCTGGAAGAGAAAGAGAACGTGACCATGCAGCGGCTGACCGAACTGAACGAGGCGTTGATCAAAGCCGAATCCGATCGCATTGCCAAGGAGGCCCTCTATCGCCAGACGAAGGACCAGAACTTCGATGCCTTTCCCTCCATTCTTGAAAACAAACTCATCATGGACTTAAAACAGGCCTACATCCAACTCGAAGCCCAATATGTGAAACTCTCTGAAACCTTCAAGCCTGAATATCCGGAGATGGTGCGCCTCAAAAGCCAGATGGATAGCATTCAGAAGCAGCTCAACCGTGAGACTCAAAAGATCCTCATGGGGATCAAGAACGACTACGAATCGAGCCTGCGGCGGGAATCGTTAATCCGGAAGGCCTTTGACCAACAGAAGGTCAAGGTACTGGAGATGAAGGACAAGGCCATTCAATATAATATCCTCAAACGAGAAGCCGATACCAATCGGGAGCTCTATAAAGGTCTTCTCCAGAGGATGAAAGAGGCAGGGGTTTCCGCGGGCATCACTGCCAGTAATATTCAAATCGTTGATCAAGCCGAAATCCCCATTAAACCCCATCGACCCAATAAGGGGTTGAACCTCCTTCTCGCTGCAGTGGTAGGTCTCTTTCTCGGTGTGGGGATCGCCTTTTTCTTCGAATATCTTGATAATACCGTAAAGACATCGGAAGATGTTGAGCAACTCGTTCATTTACCTTCCTTTGGACTGGTTCCCGAGATCTCCTCTGAAAGAAGAAAGCGATTGGAAAGAGGAGCGTCGTATCCGGTTGAACTGATCACCCACGGTCATCCCAAATCAATGCTCTCCGAGGCCTATCGCAACATTCGCACATCGATTCTCCTTTCTTTTTCCGAGAGACCGCCCAAGAAAATTCTTCTGACGAGCCCCAATCCGGCTGAAGGAAAGACGACCACCGTGATTAACACGGCGATCGCACTGGCTCAGACGGGCGCTCAGGTGATCGTGATCGATACGGACATGAGAAAACCCAGGGTGCATAAAATCTTAGGTGATGAAAATGAAGTGGGGCTCTCGAACTTCCTCTCCGGCAATGCCGAATTGGAAGCCATTTTAAAGAAAACAGAGATTCCCAACCTTTGCTACATTCCATCTGGGCCCATCCCTCCGAACCCTTCAGAGCTCATCGGATCCAACCTTTTCAAAAACATGATGAAATATCTTGAAGGGGCATTCGATCACATTGTCTTAGATTCCCCGCCGGTGCTCGGATTTGCGGACTCTGTCATCCTCTCCACTTTTGTCGATGGGATCATTTTAGTGGTCGTGGGTGGAAAGACCCCTCGAGAAACGCTTGAACGAGCCAAAGAGGTCCTCCAACAGGTCAATGCCAAAATCCTCGGGGTGGTCATCAATCGGGTTGACATCCACCGAAGTGACTATGGGTATTATTATTACCGTTACCATCATTATTATGGGAAAGAGGGAAAGAAAGGGGAGCTTCCCTATACTCCAAAAGAGGATAGAATTTCAAACTAAGAGAAAAAGCTGTTCATGAAACGGCTTCTATTTTCCATTCTCATTCTTATCCTCCTACTGTGGATAGCCTATCACGTCCTTATGACGTGGAGGGGCATCACTCTTTATCAGGTTGACTTCTCGAAAAGGAATCTTCTCAGGGCCATTCAGGTCACCCCCTCCTATTCGGATCCTTATTACCGTTTAGGTCTTTTTTACCAGTGGGAGATTCAAGAGATCGATGCAAAAGAGTCGCTCAAGTACTTGCTCATGGCCATCGAGCGGAATCCTCTTGAGCAAGAATACTGGCTCAATCTTGCAAAAATATATAAGAGTCTGGGGGAAAGGTCGGCTTCAGAAAAGGCTCTTAAAAATGCCATCTTACTTTTTCCGACAGGCTACCAAGGAAGATGGGTGAGCGGGAATCTATTCCTGCAGGAGGGAGCGATTGAAAAAGCGCTTCCTCATTTTTCCTATATCCTCATCCATTATTCAAATCAAAGTCCCCTCGTTTACGATGTCTTGGTAAGAGCGATCAATGATCCTGAATATCTCCTCGATCAGATCGTACCGAAAGATCCCTTCTCCTTCCGACAGTTTCTTTTCTATCTTTACGAGAGGGGGGATAAAGAATGGGTTCAGAAAGCATGGGAGAAAAAGGAGAGCTTTGGCTTTAAAGCGGATCGGAAAACAACGCTTCAATATGTCGACTTTCTCATTGCCCAAAGAGAAATAAACAAAGCCTTTCAAGTCTGGAAAGAGAAACTCCATGAAGAAGGAGGAGCCCTCCCTGCGGATCACAACCTGATCACGAACGGAGGGTTTGAGAAAGAGGAGATCTTGGGCGGAGGGTTTGATTGGAAAATTGAGAAAGTCTCTGGAGCTGAGATCTCCTTCGATCTTTCCACTGCCTTTGAAGGGAAACGCTCTCTCAGAATTGTTTTTAACGGAAAAGAGAACGTCAATTTTCATCACGTTTACCAATTCGTGCCATTAAAACCGAATACGGAATATCTGTTGAAAGCCCATATGAAGACGAAGGCGATCACAACCAAAAGTGGTCTCAAAATGGAGGTGGTGGGAATCGGTTCGCCTTTTTATAAAGCCTCAGAATCTCTGGTGGGTGATCATCTGTGGGAAGAGTTGGAAATTCACTTTCAAACGCCCCCGCAGTTAAAGGGCGGAATCGTTCGGGTCAGAAGAGAGAAGACTGACAAGTTTGACCGCTTCATCGGCGGAACGGTCTGGATCGATCAGGTTCGTTTATTAGAGAAGTTAAAATAGACGCATTGACACCCTATTTACTAATCAGTCCATAATTGTATGGACATTGAAGACCAAATCCCTCCTCCCCTCCCTTTTGTAAAGGGAGGAATTACCCCTTTGGCAAAGAGGGTAAGGGGAGATTTTCAGAACGATATGTCTTTTCAATTATGGACTCCTTAGTAACTGACATATTCTCTTATTCATTCAATGATGAAAGATTACTATAAAATCCTCGGTGTGGATGAAGATGCTTCTGAAAAAGAAATCAGGATGCGGTGGCTTGATTTGATGAAATGTTATCACCCCGATGCCGAGAAGGGCGCTGAAAACGAAGAGAAAATTAAAGAGATCAACGAGGCCTACGAAGTGTTAAAGAACGAATCCACCCGGTTTGATTATGATATCGAGAGGGCCCTTAAAAAGTCGGTCCGGAAAAGAGCTCAATCCCAGCCAAAATATCCTGTAAAAAGATTTTTCACCAAGAGGACAATGATCCCGGCAGGCCTTCTCCTTCTTTTTTTCATAATCAGTTTTGTCCTTTCCAGAAGCCCTCGGGTTCTACCTCCATCAAAACCTGAATTGAGATTTGAAATCCATAAAATTCTCGAAAAGAAACCTGCCCCCACTGTGATTCTCCCGGAGATCATGGAAAAGGGAAAAAGGGAAAGAGAGGCTCAAAAAGAGATCAAAGAGACAGTCAAAGAGGAAAGAGAACCAGTACCTGAAAAAGAGACAACTTCCCTCAAAGTCATCCTATCAGGGTCAAGGGGGCAAGAAGAGAAGGTGGCTCCGCCAGAGGGAGAATCGAAAGGAAAAGCAGAACCTGTCCTTCAAGGGACGATGAGATTGGAGATGCCGAGGAAGGTGGCTCAAGAGGTTCAGAGAGAGGCCACTCAAGTTACCCTTCCGCCATTGGAAAAATCGGAATCAGAAAAAAAAGAGGAAAAAGAAGCCCCCAAAGAGAGCCCCAAAGAGAGCCCCAAAGAGAGCCATCAGGTCATCCCTCAAGAGCTTGCCAAAACGGGTCCATCCAAACCCCTCGTCCCGGAACCTCCACTTGTCCAAAAACCAGAGATTCCGGTTCAAAGGGAAAAGGTCATTGTCCCTTCGCGTCCCCTTCTTGCCGGCGAAGAAGAGGTCAAGCAGTTTTTTTCAAGCTATATCGAACGGTATCATCGGAAGGATATCGATGAGTTTCTCTCCTTGTTCTCTTCCAAGGCTGTCCAGAATCAAAAGGAAGGGCTGGAAGACATTAAAAGGATTTACAAGAATTATTTTGAAAAGAGTCAAGAGCTGAATTATCAGATGGAAGAGATGAAGATCCAGGTTGATCAGAATTCGGCAGAGGTGAAAGCTCGATACCGAATCGATCAAAAATTAAAAAAACACGGAGAGAAGAAGATGTGGTCAGGAAATATCCGCTGGGTTTTGGTGAGAGAAGAGGGAGCGCTTCGAATCCGTCTTTTGGATTATCAACATGAGAAATCTCCGTAGGGAGAAAAGAGAGGGATGGAAGTGAAATTTAAGGCAACCTCTAAAAAGGTCATTCCTGCGGAAGCAGAAATCCACAAACTTTTGAAATTACTGGACTCCCGCTGGAGTTTACCCCCGTACTTGATACGGGGCGGGAGTGACGAATTAGGAATTATTAGAGGGTCTCTTAATATTTTAAAGAGCTGGACGTTTCTTGCCTTGATATTATTCTGGTCGGTTCAAACAGTGATGTTCACGCAATTGGTTCTGGCTTCTCCCCCATCCTTCCCGCCTCTCATTGCCACCGAGGATGAAGTAAAAGATTTTTTTGATCAGTATATAGAGCGATATAACAGAAAGGATATTGATGGGTTTCTCTGGCTTTTTTCTTTGAAGGCCATACAAAATGAGAAAGACAATATTCCGGAAATCAGACAGATTTATAACGACTTTTTCAATAAGAGTCAGAGGCTTGGATATCACCTGATAGACCCGAAGATTGAAATTTACCAGAATGCTGTAGAAGTGAAAGCTCGATTTAGGGTTCAGCAAAGATTAGTAAAAGGGGGAAAAGAGATCATCCATCAAGGACGTATTCGTTGGGTGCTAATAAGAGAAAATGGAGCGTTAAAAATTCTCTCTCTTGATTATCGACTTCAGGCACCCCCTTAAGGGGAAGGGCAGGGAGCGTTATCGATCCAAATGGAAAACGGCTTCCTTGTAAGGCGGCAAAATCTGTGTTCGACAAAGCCATTAAAATGATTGATCTCCATACCCATATCCTTCCTGGCCTGGATGATGGTGCCCAGACACTTGAAGAATCAATTGAGATGTGTCGCATCAGCCATCAGGATGGAGTCAGGACCGTCGTGGCCACACCCCATATCCTTCCGGGCATTTATAAAAACGATCGCCCCACGATCCTCTCCAAGCTCAAAGAACTTAACGATGCCATAACCAAGAATCACTCCGAACTCCGGACTTACCCCTCCGAATCATCTTTAACTGTCCTTCCCGGTGCGGATGTTCATTTCTCTTCCGACCTTTTTCAACGCTGTGAAAAAGGAGAGGTGATGACGGTCAACGACCAAGGACGGTACCTGATGGTTGAATTTATTTTTCAAGGCATTCCCCATCAGGCCGAGGAGGTCCTTTTTCAACTGATCGCAAAGGGAATCATTCCCATCATCAGCCATCCGGAAAGAAATATGGAAATTGGGCAAAGGCCCAAGAGATATTATGAGATGGTTCGAATGGGCTGTCTGGGGCAAGTCACGGCCATGAGTCTCATAGGAGATTTTGGTTCCGAGATTAAGCGAGTTGCAGAAAGATTGCTTTCAAGGCGGCTCCTCCATACGATTGCTTCGGATTCCCATTCCGTCCATAGAAGGCCTCCCATCCTTTCCAATGCGGTGAAGGCCGCAGCAAAAATCGTTGGGAAGGAAGAAGCCTGTAAGATGGTGACCGAATACCCCGAAGCCATTATTGAAGGCCGAAGGCCTGATGTTCCTGAGCCCATTGAGCCATGATAAACTTGATCATCAAACTGATTTTGATTTTCCTGATCATCTTTTCTCCGCTTGCCTTTGGTTCGTTTGAACTCTGGGCGTTTTCTCTCATGGAACTGGGCATTCTGTTGATCCTCATTCTCTGGACCCTTCAGACATTACTACTTCGAACTCCGAACTCCGAATGGAAAAATAATTATCCCGCAATCCAAAACCCGCAATTCGCAATCGTTGCGGTTCTTCTTTGTAGTTTTCTTCTCTTGGTCCTCTTTCAAACGGTTCCTCTGCCATCAGGAATTTTGAAAGTCCTTTCCCCCAAAACGTACGAGTTATGGAATTCTCTCTCGGTTTTTGATTCTCAACCCTCAACGCTTCACCCTAAATTTCAAATTTCTTTTGTTCCTTTTCTTACCCAAGTTGAATTCTTCAAGTGGTTCAGTCTGATGGGGCTTTTCATCCTGCTTCTGTTTTGGAAACCGTTGGGAGAAGACGATAAAACAAGAAGGCAACTGATCATGACCATCATGATGATGGGAGTGGTAGAAACTCTCTATGGTATCTACGAATTTTTTAGTGGTCACCGTCATGTCCTTTATTTAGATTTCTCGGATTCACTCAGTTCCGTTACAGGGACGTTTATCAACCGAAACCAACTGGCAGGTTACCTCTCGATGGTAATTCCATTAAGCATCGGTTTCCTTTTTTCTCGGGAGGTTTGGCAAAGGGGACGATCTTTGGGATGGCGCCATCAACTCACTTCGCTGGATGGGAAAACTTTCCTCATCGGGTTTAGTGTGATAGTCATGATTTTAGGCCTCCTCTTCTCAGCATCCAGAATGGGAATTGTAAGTCTGCTCCTCTCTTTTAGCCTTTTCAGTCTTTTATTCAGAAGCCACGAGAAAGGGCAGACATTTTCTAAAACATCGATCCTGATTTTAGGCTTAGCCATTCTTTGGGCAGCCTGGATTGGACTCGATGCGGTCGTCAGTCGATTTTTTACTACCACAGAGGATTTGAAAACGAGGTGGAATATTTGGGTGGACACCTTCCAGATTTTGAAGGACTTTCCTCTTCTGGGGTCTGGGCTGGGGACGTTTCTCCAGATTTTTCCGATGTATCGATCATTCCATACAAGAGGACTGGTGACTCATGCAGAAAATGACTTCCTGCAATTGGCTTCTGAGGTAGGGATCTTAGGAATCGGACTACTGATTGTTCTAATTCTCTATTTTTTTGTCAGAGCGGTCACAAGAATTCGTTCCTTGTCTTATAAAGAACCGGAGAGATACCTCGGGATGGGGGGAGTGGTGGGAATACTGGCCTTGATGTTTCACAGTCTCGTGGAGCGAAACATTCAAATGCCTGCCAACGCTTTTCTTTACGTGATCCTCTGGGCGATCGTCCTTAACATCTCTCCGAAAGGCGTCGATAAAACTAAAATCTCAATAACCCAATAAACCCAATGAACTCAATAAACCCAA
>JACAEV010000216.1 GCA_013388645.1 Syntrophaceae bacterium
GGTATCGATTGTCCCGGAACCTTTGAGGTTCCTGACTATGCAAAAATGGTTCAGGAAGGCAAGGGAGGAGCGTCCTTGACGAAAGAATTGCTCAAAGGCATGGAGAAAGGAGAAGTTTCATCACCCTCCGGATATGCCTTCCGAACTGCTTGCCAGATGTGTGAACATCCTGTCCCTCAGACGGATGTTGTGATTAAATTATTTGGCTATCAGTCCGATCAAGAGATGGGCATCGAGATCGGGGATAAATTAGGGAAGGAGATTGAAGAAAAGGGCATTCTTTCTTTTTCGGAAAATGAACCCGCATTAAGGAACGAGGTGGTCAATAAAGTGATCGGTGAGAGAACCAAGAAACGAGATGCCCTTTTTAAAGAATTCAAAGATATCGTCAAGGACCTCCCGTCCTTTTTGGATCGCTTTTCCACTTGTGTCCGATGCCATAATTGCATGGTGGCCTGTCCGATTTGCTATTGCAAAGAATGTGTCTTCAGGACAGCCGTCTTTGAACATGATGGAGATCAATTTCTAAGATGGGCAGATCGAAAAGGTGGAATTCGAATGCCAACGGATACGCTCATTTTCCATCTCATCCGGATGTCCCATATGGTGACTTCCTGTATTGGCTGCGGACTTTGTGATAGTGCCTGCCCGAGCCGTTTGCCAGTGGCCACCCTTTTTCGAAGTGTAGGGGATCGAATACAAAAGATGTTCCAGTATGTTCCCGGGAGAAATGTAGAAGAGATTCCCCCGGTAGCGACCTTTAAAGAAGATGAATTGAAAATTGAATCTGGAGCCTTATAAAAAATATTATGGAACGATGGAATGATGGAATAATGTTTTCGAAAGGTTTGAAAAACACAATAATCCATTATTCCACTATTCCATTATTCCAGTCGTAAAATGGAGCGTATCTATTTGTCGTTGACAGCAGGAGGAATCAATGGAAGCGCAAGAGGTTAAGAAGGAAGAACTGGTTCCCATTTTCATCATGGGAAAGCGATATGAAGTCCCTTCCTCCATCACCATTCAAAAGGCGATGGAGTATGCAGGATATCAATTGATCCGTGGATGTGGGTGCAGGGGAGGGATATGTGGGGCCTGTGGGACCGTCTACCGGTTTCCAGGAAGTTATAAGATCGAGGTCGGCCTCGCCTGTCAAACCCTCGTTCAGCCCAACATGTATCTGACACAGATTCCCTTTTTTCCAGCTACGAAAAGCATCTATGACATCGAAAAGATCAAGCCGAATATCGAAACCTTGGTGAAGTCTTACCCTGAGCTTTTAAGATGTCTACAGTGTAATACCTGTACCAAATCTTGCCCGATGGATATAGAGGTAATGGACTATATCGCTGCCGCCATGAGAGGAGATATTACCCGATTAGCCGAGCTCTCTTTTGACTGCGTGATGTGTGGTCTCTGTACATCTCGGTGTCCTGCCGAGATATGCCAATACAATATTGCCATTTTAGGGAGGCGGCTCTATGGGAAGTATATCGCCCCCAAAGCCGAACATCTGGCCCGAATGGTTAAGGAAGTTGAAAAGGGAAAGTATGAACAGATGCTCAGGGGATTAATGGATACCGATGAAGAGACGTTAAAACAGCTTTATAACGAAAGGGAGATTGAACCTGAACAAGCTGATGAAGATTGGACACCTAAAGATAAAACATACCTATGAAGCGTATAGGGCATAGCGCAAAGGGCATAGGGCCCAATCATTTTTAATTTTTTCTCTTAGACCTATGCACCCTGCTCTCTGCTCTATGCAACAAGGTGGTTGGAGGAAACATGCCTTATACCAGCGAGTTAAAAGAGTTGATTAAGAAAGTTGAGGCAACACGACCGATTAGGATTGAGAAAAAAAGAAGAGGGGAAGAGTTTCCGCTGCTTTCTTTGAAAGAGAGGGAAGAACGGTTAAGAAAATATCATCCTGATTTCAAGGCGGGGTCACGAAGAGAAATTCGCGTCGGTCCCAATAAAGGGTATGCCATCTCACCAGAGATCGTCGATCTTCTCGAAGCCAAGAGTCGCGTCAATCCAGATGTGATTGATTTGACGAAGGTGACTTATGAAACCGATGTCCTCATCCTCGGCGGAGGGGGGGCAGGCACGGCGGCAGCCTTGACGGCTCAAGAAAATGGGGCGAGAGTCCTGATCGCTACAAAATTGAGGCATGGAGATGCCAACACCATGATGGCGGAAGGCGGGATTCAGGCAGCCACTAAAGCGACCAAGGATTCTCCTTATTACCATTACCTCGATGTCATTGGAGGGGGACATTTCAAAAATATTCCAGAACTTGCGTATACCCTTGTCACGGAAGCTCCAAAGGTGTTGGCGTGGTTGGAGAACCTTGGTTGTATGTTCACAAAATTTCCGGAAGGACAATTGAAGTCACTTCATGGGGGAGGGACTTGCCGAAAACGGATGCATTATGCTGCCGATATCACCGGCGCAGAGATTATGAGGACGTTGAGGGATGAGGCAAGAAATCGGGCAGAGCATATTAAGGTGATTGAGTTTTCTCCTGCCGTGGAGTTGATTTTAAATGAATACGGTCATTGCGCGGGGGCGGTTCTTTATAATCTGGAGACGGAGGAATATTTTATCGTTAAGGCCAAAGCAGTGGTGATGGCCACAGGAGGTTCAGGAAGGCTTCATATACAGGGATTCATGACGACCAATCATTATGGTGCGACCGGAGATGGCCTTGTCCTCGGTTATCGGGCAGGGGTAAAATTGTGTTTTCTCCATACCGTCCAATATCACCCAACGGGTGCGGTTTTTCCGGAACAGGCAGAGGGACTTCTTATCACAGAGAAGTTCAGGGGGGCCGGGGCCAATGTTCTTAACATTGATGGAGAACAGTTCGTCAACGAAAGGGAACCGAGAGATGTAGAGTCGGCCTCTTTCATCAGAGAATGTAGTGAGGTGGGAAAGGGAATCCCAACTCCTACAGGTAAAGTAGGGATTTGGTTGGATTCACCGATGATCGATATTCTGATGGGAGAAGGCGCGGTCAAGAAGGAATTCCCCGGCAAATTTATTCTGTTTAAACGATTTGGGATTGATATTTCTAAAGAGCCGATGCTGGTTTATCCAACTCTTCATTATCAGAACGGAGGTTTAGAATATAACAGCCGTTGTGAAACCACTGTCCCGGGATTATTTTCTGCAGGTGAAGTATCAGGAGGAGTCCACGGCGAAAACCGCTTAATGGGGAATTCTCTTCTGGACGTCACAGTCTTTGGCAGAATCGCAGGATTGAGTGCGTCGCTCTATACGAAAGAGAAAGCAAAAGATGGAACATTGAATCTGGACCATGTCCGAAGATATCACAAAGAATTAGAAGAAGCAGGAATCATCACCGATCGGGTGGCCCCGATGCTTCTTCCCGATTACTCCAATCCTCATGTTCGGGAGCGTCAATTAACTGCCCACTATGTGGGAACCATCCGTTAAGGGATAGTGATTGTACTAAAAAGGGACCTTTTTGGAAAATTTTTGGTTTTTCATTTAATCTTTTCAATGAAGGCTTTTGCAGCCCTAAGGGCATCTTTGACGACGTCAGTATCGTAGAGGAGACCCCTGTAATAC
>JACAEV010000229.1 GCA_013388645.1 Syntrophaceae bacterium
GAAGTGCCCAGGCTAAGTCCATCTTGAGGTCATCGACATGTTCCTGGAGTTTTCTCCGTTGCCACTTGCTTCTGGCTTGTTGCAATCGCTTCCGAGCGCAAAGATACTTTCCCTGCAGGTCCTTTAATATTTCTTGATTATTAGGTGATGCTGAATCTTGCCTACTCATGATCCCTCCTTATACATCCATACTCAGTATGGTTCTTTCTCATATCCTGAATCTTCTCCGGCGGCTTGAACACGAGATGCTTCCTGCCCTTTCTGATTCATCTACCCTGAAAAAAGCCATGTGGATCACTTTGGCCTTCTTTGCTTATAAAATCTTATTGCACAGAGCCTATATCGTAAATCATCCATTCTTTCTGTCCCAAGCCTCTTCTTTTTTCACCCACCCAAATCCTCCGCATTGACTGCAAACCTTTACTCCTTTATCACCATCAAATAATTTGCCCGTGCCTCGGCAACCTGAACAAAGTATCATTTTATATTTCTCTGGGTTAAAGCTTTTATGCAATTTTTCTTTTTTTATTCCCATGACTATTTCTCAAGAGTAATGGTAGGTCTCAATTAGCTCTCTATCATTCAATTTTCTTTGGTCCTTATAGAAATTTACATCCCACGTTCTCATTTGCTCCCTTTCTTCGTGGGTTAAGGACATATAGTATTTGTAATCATCCATCACCCATAACCTGCCATAGATGCATTTTACATAATCGGTAGGCTCCGCATTGACCGGCAAGTGCCCCGCAAGCCCCGCCTTGTAGGCGGGGTCGAGGGGCGCAATATTAATGAAATTACCTATCCGGGAAGCCCTGCCCTGTGGGCGGGGAGCTTCAATAGACCTCGAAAGCCACAAGATGGGCACCAAAACAAATGGGTCATTGGTATGTCCACTTCCATAGAAAACCTCCTTTTTAATTTTTTGGGATTTTTGGTTAGACGATTTATTATACAAGAGGACCTACCCCAGGAAGTGTCATAGGTCTAAATAATTGATATTTAATTGGAATTAAAGGCTGGATTCCTAATAAATCTTGGCAATTTTCTGAGCCTCGGTTTTGATCAAATCCCGGAGGCTTTCGGGTTTAATGACCGTCACGGCGTCCCCGTCCTTTAATATCTCTCTCTTTATCTCTGAGAAATCGGAAACGGGGAAGCTTATTTCAAGAAAACCCTCTTTGATGGAATCGTAAAAAGTCGTCATTCCCGTGAAACTTGTCCTCGACAACGATCGGGGAACGGGAATCCAGGGAATTCTAACTACATGAAAATACTGGATTCCTGCATGCGCAGGAATGACAGAAAATGGCCTTTCCAGACTTTTTACGAGATCATCATCTTTGAGAAGCTTTAACCTCTGATCTTTGTGCTGTATCTGGTCTTTGATCCACTTCGACTTCTCCGGTGTAAACCTGAGAGTCACCTCTTAGGTGGACTTGCCTTTGTAAAGGGCAATTGGGGTAATAGGTTGGATAATGTTATCCTGAGGATAGGTTCCTGAATTAAATCGTTTAAAAATCCAGGTTGATGATTTCATGTTGATGTTTTTATTAAAATGCATTTAAAATATTTATAAATATCAAAAAGGGACATCCGTTCATTCCTGTGAAACCTACCTATCTAAATCCTATCCAAGAAATTTATCACCTCTGGGAACCCGTCTACCCATATTTAAGCCAGCAGATTTTTGAGCTCTTTAACCGGAAAGATGGAGATATTTTGGAAATGGGACCTTTCAGTGGGCTCATATTCCATTTGAAGAAAAGGGATATAGGCAACTCTTTTTTAATTGCCGCCTTCCCACCTGGAATGGGAAATTTTTTCCGTGATGAGGCAAGAAAACAAAAAATGGAAGATAGGATTAGGGTAATGGAAACGGACCCAGCCCTGACCGGCATAGGAGAAAAAAAGATTGACCTCGCTATCTTCAGGGGAGCTTTTTTCTTTCCTTCACTTTTTAAAGTTAATTTTTCTGCCATCGATAGAGTTTTAAAAACAAATGGGGTTGCATTGATTGGCGGAGGGTTTGGAAAATTCACTCCGGATTGGGTGATTGAGAATATTGGAAAGAGGTCACGGGATCTTAATCGCGAGATCGGCGAGATTGAGATAGATGAAGACGGACTGAGACACCAAATCCAATCTGAGGTCGTGCAAGGGAAGATGGAGGTCATCTCCGAGGGAGGACTATGGGTACTGATGAGAAAGTAGTTTCCTTTTCGGAAATCTCGTCTCAAAGAACGATCCAATTTAACAAACGAAGTTACAAATCGAGATTTAAATAGTATAAAAAATTTTTACTGATCCTTAAGTAAGCTAATTCACTCCTTAAATTTCCCCCTTTTTCAGAATAGACAAATTTTGTACATCCCCTGAATTTTTGTTCAACATTATCTGCCCATAGGAAGAGAACTATTTGAAATTTAATGATAAAATTTTATTTATATCATGGCATATAAAATGCACCTATATTCTTTTTAATGCAAAAGAAAATGAAAGTTTTAGGAGGTAAATATGGTCATCTGCCCTCAATGTAATATGGAACACCAAGAAGGAGAGGAATTTTGTAGAAAATGCGGAAAATTCTTATTAACGGTTGACGAGCCTCTTGGTGATGATCAAAATGATAAGATCAAACTGACCTGTCCCAAGTGCCAACTCCTTTACGCAAAAGGAAACTATTGCCGAAAATGTGGCTCTCTATTGATGCGTGGGACACCTCCTCAGGAAATGGAAACTCCACTTTCGGATAAACATTTAATTCAGAAAAGGTCAAAAGAATGGTTAAGGATATCCAGAGAAGAAAAGGAATTAAAAAACTGTATGGTCAAGTTGGAGGCCCAACGAGAAAAAATTTCAAATGAGGTTTTCCAACCCTTATTCACTCGATATAAAAATAAATTGGAGTCCTTATGGCCTCTGCATCAGGAGGTCGAAGGGGAGCTTAAATCAATTCGAAAAAAAATAATGGATGAAATC
The DNA here is from genome assembly GCA_013388645.1 of Syntrophaceae bacterium. GTDB lineage: Bacteria > Desulfobacterota > BSN033 > BSN033 > UBA1163 > UBA1163. The sequence goes on from JACAEV010000229.1 coordinate 2,980, forward strand.
GAGTTTCTCCAAAAAGAATTAAAACCTTTTCAAAAAAGATGGGAAGAGATTCAATCTCTTCATCGAACCGGGGCGATGACACAGGCCGATTTTACTCAAGACAAGAGGGAAATAAAAAAGGAAATTCAATCAAGGGAGAGGCACATAAAAAAGCATAGACACCTCCTCTCTCTCCTACCTAACCAAATGGGCGGAAAGATGGCCTCCAGTGGATTCAAAGAGAATCTCTTTAAACCTCTCCCGATAGCCGCATCGATCGTTTTGGTCATTCTGATGGGGGTAGGAGGATATTTTCATTTACAGGGCTACTCTTACCAAACCCGTAGCCCTCACCCAGAAGAAACATTCGCTCCACTCTCTCCTCCCTCTTCCACTCATGTCCAGACTTCTGCAGAAGCCAAAGAGGTAGAAAAGATTAAATCCCTTTTTGAAGATATTAAAAAAGCCAATCTTCAGAAGAATATCGACCTCTTCATGTCTTGTTTCTCTCACGATTTTAAAGGGAAAGACGGAAAGCGATCCGATGCGCTCAAGATGTGGGAAAATTTTAATTATCTTGATCTCTCCTATGAATTGAAGAAAAAGAACATATTAGAAGACACCTCCTATATCCAATTAGAGTGGCTGGTTAAAACCTCTAAGAAAGGGAGCAGTAAAACTCAAGAAGACAAAACCTTGCTGGAGGTCACATTAAAAAGAGAAGACGGCTTATGGAAGATAAAAGAAATCAAACGCATCAGTTAAGGTTTTATTCCATCAGGGGGAATTTATGTATTGTACAAATTGTGGTGCTGCCAATAAAGAGGAGGCAGAACTCTGTATTAATTGCGGTGAGTCACTGAGTGAAGATCTGGGGGAAGAAAGTCTTCCGCAACAAAAAAAATCGAGTGACGTTTCGATTCTGAAGGAGGCCAATATCCTCCGGCCTCTTTTTGATTTTTCATTTGGGCAGCTTGCCAGCCCAAAAATAATGACCTTTCTTTATGGTCTCTCTATTTTATGGGCGGGCTTGATCGCCGTCTTTTTGGTCATCGTGGGATTTAATGTCTCAAGAGGACTCGGGATTTTTGCACTTTTCGTCGGAGCTCCTTTGACGTTCTTGATCATGGTGATTTATAGCAGGGTCTTCTTGGAAATGGTTTTGATCACTTTTCGTATAATGAATCAACAGACCACCCTTCAAGGCGATATGGGATTATATCATCAAGAGGACCATTCCGAATCAAAAGATAGCATCCAATGGAATGTATAACTTCGTCGCGATCTCCAAAGATTCCACGATATCTTTTTAAACTCCCCTCACTTCATCTCTGTTCTACCGATAGTGATTGCTCCGATAACAATGTTATCTCCTAATGAAATACCATCATTCACTATAGGGGAAGGAATAAAGCCTCTATGATCCTATCTCGAGTCTCAATTTTCGAATCGTCTCCTCATAATCACCGGTTTTGAAGATCCCTGTGCCGACGACGAAGATATCTCCACCGGCCCTCGAGACCTCTCGGATGTTCTCGATTTTGATTCCCCCATCGACTTCGATCTCGAGTGGATAACGGTTTCGATCAGCGATCTTTCTTAATCTTTCGATTTTCTTCAGGGTGGAGGGAATAAACGATTGGCCACCAAATCCAGGATTGACGGACATGATCAAAACCAAATCAATCTGGTCGAGGACAGGGTAAAGCCTCGTTAATGGCGTAGCAGGCTTGAGCACCATGCCCGGCCTTACCCGCAACTGACGAATTTTCTTTATCATCTGTTTCAATCTTGGACATACTTCAACATGAACGGTGATCCAGTCGCTCCCCGCCTGGGCAAAAGTTTCAATATATCGGTGGGGCTCTTCAATCATCAAATGGACGTCAAGAGGGAGGGAGGTCATTTTTTTTAATCCCTGGACCACCAAAGGGCCGATTGTAAGATTGGGAACAAAATGTCCATCCATCACATCCACATGGATCACATCCGCTCCAGCCTTTTCAACCGCCCTGACCTCATCGCCGAGACGGCTGAAGTCTGCAGATAAAATCGAAGGTGCTATTTTTTTCAAGATGACCTCCTCCGTATATTCAAACGATGATTTCCTATCCAGTAGGGTCAGCTCCACGCCGCTTTTGTTTATATCTGATGGGTTGTGACAATTCAATAGAACTATATCAAAATTAAAATACGATGACAATCCGAAAGCGGACTGACCGTCGACCACCTTCATTGAAATAGATTGTCGTAACGGTCAAATGGGCTGATGATGCATTTACGGAAGTGATGGACGGTCAAGAAACCGGGCCACCGCGCTTATCTTCGGCCTCTGAAGAGTCTTAAGGAGAGATCTTCAAGGGAGACCTTCAATGTAAAAATTAAGGGGAGCACAGAAACGGTAACTCGATGATCGAGAATTGTCCAATTTAAGAGGAGCGAAAATCTATAATTTTAAAAAAGTTATTGAATTTAAAGCAGTTATAAAGTAGCAGGGGATTGGCATTAAAGTTGCTTTTCGTTCGAAATAATCCATCCATCGGGGATAGGAATATGGAAGATGGCGAATATTATGTGGTGGTTGATGAAAACCAAGACCCTAATGGCCCCATGTTGATCGTTGGCTATATATTAGATGGGAAAAGGGTCGAGATTTACAAAAACCGAGACACTTATATTGTCGTCAATATGAAAACAGAAAAATACCTCACCTGTATCAGTTATGAACATGCCCAGCATGTATTTAAGGAATGTGTCAGAACACTCACCTCTGAAGGAAATGCATAATCCCCTCCATCCCTCGGATTAAATGGGCAGCTCAGAAGAATCGATCAATGAGATAAAGAGGAAAGGTTGCTCTCTTCTGACGGCCGATGGCTTTTGATCAATCTCGCAACAAAGAAACCATCCATCCCATCTTTTGGAGGAAAGCTTTTAAAATATCGATTCTGGATAAAAGGCGAAAATTTATGGGGGAGGGTTTTATCGATTGCTTCCAAATGATATTCTGAATTTTTCTCCAAAAATTTTTCTACGACCTCCTCATTTTCTTCGCGAAAAATGGTACAGGTACTATAAAGTAGCACTCCTCTCTCTTTCACATAGGAAGCGAGATTGCTTAGGATCGCTAACTGGAGACCACTCAGTCTCCTAATCTCCCTCTCCCCTTTTTTCCACTTTAAATCCGGATTTCTTCTAAGCGTCCCAAACCCGCTACAGGGTACATCTGCCAAGATCCGGTCAAACTTCACTCCCCGAGGGAACGGAAGGGGCTGGGTTGCATCTCCTCTGATTGTCTTGACTATTTTTATCCCCAACCTTTGACAAATCTCCTTGATCAAATCTAATCTCCCTTTATGGATATCCAGGGCATAAATTTCTCCTCGATGTCCCATCCGCTGAGCGATATGGGTGGTTTTTCCACCCGGAGCAGCACACGCATCGAGAATTCGTTCTCCTGGTTTTGGGTCTAAAATGGTCGTGACGAGTTGAGATGCTTCATCCTGAAGGATATAAAGTCCCTCTTTTATTAACGGAAGCTCTGAAGCGGGTGGAGGATTTTCTATAACCATCCCTTCTTCGGAATAATGGGTCGGATTTGTTTTGAGCCCTTTCTCTTTTAATTGATCAACGAGGTCTCTCGGACGAATCTTTAACGTGTTGATTCGAAGGGTACATGGGGAGATCTGGTTGTTGAACGTGCAGATTCTCATCGTTTCCTCAACCCCTACCTCCGTCACCCATCTCTGAGTCAGCCAAAGGGGATGAGATTGAATGACAGAGATATGGAGGGCAGGATCGGAATCCATTTCCGGATAATGGATTTCATCTTTTCGTCTGATGACAGAACGCAGTATCGCATTTACAAAACCCGCTCCCCCTTTTCCTCGGATCCGTTTTGCTAATTCGACAGACTCGTTCACTGCTGCTGAATCAGGAGTCCTCGACAAGAAAAGGATCTGATAAAGGCCGAGGCGTAGGATATAAAGTGTTTCTAACTCGATTTTATCAAAAGGAATGTTCGAGAATTGGCGGATCACCCAATCCAGTTTTTCCCGCCACCGTTGAATGCCATAGGTCAGTTCGGTGAGGAAAGAACGGTCGAGCGAAGTCAGATGTCGATAACGTTTGAAGGAGTGGCTAAGAAGATGATCGAGGGGAAGATCCGCTTCTTTCACGTTTTTCAGAATATCGAGGCAGATCGCCCTTGGAGTTTTTTCCCTCAAAACCTTCCTGTCCTCGCCATCTCCTCGAGCCTTGCGATACGCTCTTCAATGGGTGGGTGAGTGCTGAAGAGAGAGAGAACTCCCCCTCCTCTTAATGGGTTGACAATAAACATATGGGCAGTGGAAGGGTTGGCTTCCATGGGAATTCGTTGGGCAGCTATTTCTAATTTTCTCAGAGCTCTTGCTAAGGAAAGGGGATGGACGAGATGGGCTCCCCCCTCATCGGCTAAGTATTCCCGAGAGCGGGAGATCGCCATTTGTATCAGCATGGCGGCGATAGAGGCGACCATGGTAAAAAGGAGAACAAAAAGGAAATTTCCACCTCCCCCTCCTTCATCATCATCCGCTCGTCCTACGCCAAAGATCGCCCCCCAACGGGCCATCGAGGCCAGCATGCTGATCGCACCCGCCATGGTGGCTGCAACCGTGCTGATGAGGATATCTCGGTGTTTTATATGAGAGAGCTCATGACCGATGACTCCCATCAGCTCCTCTTTTGACAAAATTCGGAGAATACCCGTTGTCACTGCGACTGCCGCATGCTCTGGATTTCTACCGGTTGCGAAAGCATTGGGGGTATCGTTGTCGATGATATAAACTTTGGGCATCGGAAGGCCGGCTTTGTTGACCAGCTCTCCAACCGTCTGGTAAAGTTCAGGGGCTTCCCCCTGTGTGATTTGTTTGGCTCCATACATACGAAGAACGATTTTGTCACTGAACCAGTACATCCCAAAATTCATCAGGCCTGCCAAGATAAAGGCATAAATCGCCCCACTTCTTCCTCCAATGAAAGTCCCTACTAATATGAAAATTCCTGTCAGAACCAACATCAGGATGAATGTTTTAAAATGATTCATAGCTTCTTAACCCTCCTTTATTCGAAAAAAGTATAATCATTTCGGTCTGTATTGTCAAATGGTGGATTCCTCCCTACTCTCCTATATCGTCCTTAACCCAACGGAGGATGATCGGGTGATTTGGGTTTAAGGAAATCCAAAATGGCCTCCCTCACCTTTTCGATGTCCACTTTGGTATTAATGCATGGACCGTTTGGCCTTTCATTCAGAATTCCAATTACCGGAATGGGATAACTATCCTGGATCCCACTGGTCAAGTCGAGTTCACAGGCAACGGCCACGATCGCCTCCGGCCTATTTTCCACAATAATTCTTCTCGCTAAGGTCCCCCCTGTCGCCACAGCGATCTTTACTTGATATTGATCGGAGAGTTCATTTAAATCTTTAATTTCGCACTTTCCGCAACCTTTACAGTTCTTGACATTCCCTGTAATCTTAATCTGACAATCAAAATCCTGAATACAGTGAGGAAGTAGGATCAATAAGTTATTGGGTCGCGTCCGGTGGTGGTTAGACCGGACGAGATGATTATTTAACTCGATGAAGGATTGCTGAACTTTTTCTTTCGATACCCCGACCAATCGACCCATTAAGATCATAAAAGGGAAAAGGACCTTGGCTACAATCCCCCTTAATTTATGGGAAAGTAAAATATCCTTTCTCATGAAGATGGTGAAGACAAGGAGGAGACCCCCTGAAAGCATGAGAATGACCAAGATCCCAAGGATGACGGTAAAGAGAAGCGGAAGGGAGGGATGAATATTTTTCAACCCCACCATCGGGACATACCAGATCAGAAAGATGAGAAAGAAGAGGATCAAACAGGTCAAAACCAAAAGTCCGATAAAGATTCTCTTCTTGGGTTTAATGTCCAATGTTACCTCAATCTGTTCAAAAGGGTCACTCCGCCGTTCAGAATATCCTAAAAATTTTTTATCCCGAACTCATCACTCCGAACTTTAGACCAAATCCTCCCTCGCCTCGAAGGCGAGGGGTTCCTAAAACATATCGACTTCAAGTCGACTTGGGTCCTAATTCCCTCTTCTTCGTCATTCCTGCGGAAGCAGGAATCCAGACTTGTCCCTGCGAAAGCAGGGAACCATATAAAGAACTTCCTGGATACCCGCTTTCGCGGGTATGACGGAATGGTCGGGTTCATTCTCATATTTGGCTCATGTTCACTCTGTTCACATTTCGCCTATTTTCGCTCCGCCTCAAGGCGAGGGGTTTCCACCATTCCCAATGGAGACACTAAATCAATGAAAAACGGTTCCCACAGGGATGGAGTGTCCGGAGAGGAAGTCACGAATGATCATCTTTCTCCTTCCCTCCAATTGGATTTCCTTGATCAGGAAGGAATCCTTCCCTGTTTCCACCTCAATGAAATCTGACCCCACCCAGACCACCCCACCCGGGTTTCCTGTCTGGGGTCTTTCTCTGACTTCTCCTTTATAAATTTTTAACCATTGGTCACCCCATTTCGTAAAGGCACCAGGCCAAGGATTGAATGCCCGGACCTGACGATCAATCTCCATGGCCTGCCTCTTCCAATCGATATGCCCATCCTCCTTTTTAAAAGGCGGGGCATAGGTGGCCTTCGAGTGGTCCTGTGGGATAGGGTGAATATTTCCCGCCTTCATCCTCTCTACCGTCTCCTTGAGCAATTGGGCTCCTAAGCCGGCCAATCGATCATGGAGGGTTTCACACGTTTCTTCCTTTCCGATAGGGGTCTCCACTTGCAACAGAATATCTCCTGTATCCATCCCTTCATCCATCATCATGGTGGTAATACCTGTGCTGATCTCCCCATTTAGAATGGACCAGGCAATGGGAGCGGCTCCCCGATATTTGGGGAGTAAGGAGGCATGCACATTGATCGCTCCGTATTTTGGAATTTTTAAAATGGACTTCGGTAAAATTTGACCAAAAGCGACTACGATGACGAGATCGGGCTGAAGACCCCTGAGGGTCTCCTGAAAAGCTTCCTCCCTCACCCTTTCAGGCTGGAGGAGGGTGAGGTGATGTCGAAGGGCCAGTTCCTTCACCGGTGGAAAAACAACCTTTCTCCCCCTTCCCTTTTCCCTGTCGGGTTGGGTGACCACGGCGACCACCTGATCAGCGCCCTCCAAAAGAGCATGTAGGGGCAGGAGGGCAAATGACGGGGTGCCGAAAAAGACGATCCTCCAAGGTGGTGCCTTCAACTTTTTTCTTCCTTACGTTTTTCTTTCTTTAACTTATTCCGGTAAATTTCTCTCTTCAGTCGACTCACCCTATCCAAAATGAGAATGCCATTGATGTGATCAATCTCGTGTTGAAGGGCCATCGCTAATATTCCCTCCCCCCTCAATTCCACCTCAATTCCATCGGGAGATAACCCTTTTACATAAACCTTTTCTTTTCTTTTCACCTTTTCAAGACAATCGGGGACGCTCAAACATCCTTCTTCATGGTCTATCTCACCTTCTTCCGAGATGATCTCAGGGTTGATCAAGGCAAAAAAACCATATCGGGAGTCCATAGGGCTCACATCGAGAACAATCACCCTCTGAGAGACGCCCACCTGACAGGCCGCCAGACCGATCCCACCTGCCTGATACATCGTCTCTCTCATGTCTTGTATCAGTTGTTTGACTCCCTTGTCAATTTGGCTCACTGCATCAGAGCGCTTCTTCAAATTAGGATGGGGGTACTTCAGAATTTCTAAAACAGCCATCTTTTCATCTCCCGTATTTTTTCTTCATATAAAATAACATAAAAAGAGAGAAAATGGCTAATAGCGTTCCGATCCCCTGGGAGGTAGAAAGAAGATTTCCAAAGAAAAACCCCCTGGGATCCCCTCTGAGGGTTTCGATGAAGAAGCGTGTGAGGGCGTAGAGTAGAAGTAAAAGCCAGAAGATTTGGCCATCAAAGGTTTTTCTCTTCTCCATCCAGTTCAAAAAGAAAAAGAGGGCTAAACCATTGGCCGCCTCATAAAGTTGAGTGGGATGAAGCATGACATTTAATGGGGCTAACGAATGAGGGTTTCTAAAAACCACACCCCACGGCAAGGACGTCTCTTTCCCATAACAACATCCAGCGAAGAAGCAACCTAATCTTCCGAAAAAGAGACCCAAAGCGATCAGAGGAGAAAACAGGTCGGCTATTTTCCAGATGGGTAACCGGTGCCATCTCATATACCAAAAAGAAACGCCGACGGCAAGGACCAGCCCTCCATAAAAGACCAATCCTCCCTCCCCAAGGTTAAATATCTGTAGAGGGTTTTGGCGATATTCATTGAAATGGATCAAACCAAAAAGGAGTCTCGACCCGATGATCGCAGATAAGACGGTATAGAAAAAAAGGTCGATGAGATTCCCAAAAGAAATTCCGATGGTTGATTTTCGAATTCTCAGGCTGGCCAAGACGAACGTCGTAATAAAACCTAAAGCGATAAAAAACCCGTAAGCATAAACCTTGAAGCTGCCGATTTGAATCAGGATGGGGTACATATTAAGGGATGAAGAATTATAAGTTACCAGTTACAAGTTATAAGTTACTAATCAGTCCATAATTGTATGGACATTGAAGACCAAATCCCTCCTCCCCTCCCTTTTGCAAAGGGAGGAATTACCCCTCTTTGGCAAAGGGGTAAAGGGAGATTTTCAGAACGATATGTCTTTTAAATTATGGACTCCTTAGTATAAGTTATGAGTTACAAACCGTGAGCGATGTATTGGATGCTACGGATGAACGATGATTCCATAAGGATTCATCCAGGGCTTTTTAGTTTCTTTCTTTCCTGTTTCAATAATTCTAAAACCAACAAACCGATCCCAATACAAATAACAGAATCTGCAATATTAAACGTAGGCCAGGGATTAAAAATCCGCCAGGGCAAAAAAGGAAGGTAAAATTGGAGAAAATCGATCACTTCTCCATACCGGAATCGGTCGATCAGATTTCCAATGGCACCACTTAGAATGAGAGATAATGAGAGGGCAAGGAGTCTTTCGTGGTCCTTTATCTTAATGAATAGGAAGGTAATCGCTCCAATCGCCGTCAAGGAGACAAAGATGAAGAGCAAAGAACCCGATCCCCCTTTTTCACCTCCAAAAATTCCAAAGGCTCCACCTGTATTTCGAACATGAATGATGCTGAAAAACCCTTCTATCACCTCCACCTTTTGATAGAGAGCCAGTTTTTCGACCACGACATATTTGGTCCACTGATCCAAGATGAGAATCCCGATAGAGAAGATTAAAAGGATCCAATACTTACGTTTCATTGGTAGGATTCCAGTCTATAGCTCAAAAACCAAACTGAGGGCTTTTCGGCCAAGAGCTTTCAGCTCAATGCTGAATCGCTTCAAGACACCTCTGGCAGATGGCGGGATGATCTGCGTGACGGCCCACGCTCACCTCATAGTTCCAGCACCGTTCGCATTTCTTTCCTTCCGCTCGGAGCACTTCCACTCCGATCTCTTTTTCGTCCTCCCCTCGGTGAAGGGTAACGGATGAGACGATAAAAATAAATTTCAAGTCTGCCTGATAAGGCTGGAGAAATGAATAAACCTTTTCAGGAAGATGAAGATGAACCTGTGCATCCAACGAAAGCCCAATTTTCTTTTCCTTCCGAGCCTCTTCGAGGGCTTTGGTCACGACCGCTCGAATTTCCCAAACCCGTTCCCATCGCTCATTCAGGGCATCGTCCAAATACTCTTTTTTGATTTCAGGAAAGGAGGTCAAATGAACACTTTCGGCCTTCCCGGGCTCTTGGGGGATTGCCTTCCAAACTTCCTCGGTGGTAAAAGAGAGGATGGGAGCCATGAGGCAGGTCAGGGCCTTTAAAATTTCGTATAGGGCTGTTTGGGCGGATCTTCTCCCCTGAGAATGAGAAGAAAATGTGTAAAGCCGGTCTTTCAAAATATCAAAATAGAGAGCGCTCATCTCTACCGCGCAAAAATTCTGAACACTGTGGTAGACCATATGGAATTCGAATCTTTCATAAGCTTCACGAACCCGAGAGATCAGTCTTTGAAGCTGATGGAGAGCCCACCGGTCAATCTCAGGGAGGTCCGGGTAGGGGACCCGGTCCTTTTCGGGGTTGAAGTCATAGAGATTTCCTAAGAGAAACCGATAGGTATTTCGAATTCGAAAGTAACTATCAGCCAATCGTTTCAGAATTTCATTGGAGATCTTAATATCATCTTTATAATCTTCCGCAGCAACCCAGAGCCTCAGGACATCTGCCCCCAATTGATTGATGACCTCTTCGGGTGCGATCACATTTCCTGCTGACTTAGACATCTTTTTTCCCTCCCCATCCACGACAAATCCGTGGGTGAGAACGGATCGATAAGGAGCCCGACCTCTGGTCCCCACAGAGGTCAAAAGGGAGCTGTGGAACCATCCCCGGTGCTGATCACTTCCTTCCAAATAGAGACTGGCGGGAAATTCAAGGTCGTCCCGCTTCTCCAAGACGGCGGCATAGGAAACACCTGAATCGAACCAGACATCCAGAATGTCCATCTCTTTGACAAACTCCTTTCCGCCACATTGAGCACATTGGATCCCTTTGGGCATTAGGCGACCGGCTTCCTCTTGAAACCAGATATCTGCCCCTTTCTCTTCAAAAAGGCGAACGACATGATCGATGGTCTCCTGATTGACCAGAGCTTGGCGGCAGGCAGTGCAATAAAATACGGTAATGGGGATCCCCCAAGCCCTCTGCCTCGAAACACACCAATCCGGTCGATTCTCAATCATCCCATAAATCCGATCCTTTCCCCAAGGAGGAATCCAGGTGACTTCGTTGATGGACTTCAATGCATTCTTTCTCAATCCCCTTTTATCCATCGAGATGAACCATTGTTCGGTGGCCCGAAAGATGATCGGGTCGTTGGTTCGCCAGCAATGCGGATAGGAGTGCACCATCATCTCCTCTTTAAGGAGGGCCCCCACCTCAGCCAGTTTCTTGTTTACCGCCTCGTTGGCATCGAAAACAAACTGTCCGGCAAAAAAAAGAACATCCGGGGTAAATCGGCCATCATCATCAACAGGACTGTAAATATCCAAACCATATTGCACTCCGCTCTCATAGTCCTCCTGACCATGGCCAGGTGCGGTATGAACACAACCGGTCCCAGCATCCAATGTCACATAGGGGGCGAGAATGATGAGGGAGTCCCGGTCGAGGAACGGATGCCGACACCTCAGCCCCTCTAATTGTTTCCCTGAAAATTTTTCTAATACTGGATATTCTTTAATCCCGAATTTCTCCATCACGCCTTCCAAGAGACCCTCTGCTAAAATGTAGATCTCTCCTTTTACCTCCACCGCCACATAGGTGAAATCCGGGTGAAGGGCAATGGCTAAATTGGCTGGAATCGTCCAGGGAGTGGTGGTCCAGATGATGACGAAGATGGGTTTGCCCATGAGGCTTGGAAAATCTTTCCCCATCTCAGAGACCATTTTGAATTTGACATAGATGGAAGAGGAATGGTGGTCTTCATATTTAACCTCGGCTTCGGCTAATGCCGTCTTACACGTCGGGCACCAGTGAACAGGTTTCTTTCCTTTATAAACGGACCCATCCAAGAGAAACTTTCCAAATTCTCTGACAATCGTCGCCTGATATTCAAAATTCATAGTCAAATAGGGATGCTCCCACTCCCCAAAGACCCCAAGGCGCTTAAATTCCTCTCTCTGAATGCCCACAAACTTAGAGGCATACTCCCGGGAGCGTTTGCGGATTTCAATAATGGAAAACTCCCCTTTTTTTGCCCCGAAACTCTTTTCCACTTCGTGCTCAACCGGCAATCCATGGCAGTCCCATCCTGGAACATAATGGCTGTCGAATCCGGCCATGAATTTCGATTTCACGATGAAGTCTTTCAGAATTTTATTCAGAGCTGTCCCGATGTGAATGTTTCCATTCGCATAGGGAGGCCCATCGTGAAGAATATATTTAGGTCTTCCCTTGGATCGTTCAATTAACTGGCGATAGATACCCTTCTCCTCCCATGCCTTAAGAATATCTGGCTCCCTCTTGGCCAAGTTGGCTTTCATGGGGAAGTCGGTTTTAGGAAGATTCAAAGTTTGACGGTAATCCATTTTCTTTCCTTCCTATTCAAAGTGATCACTTCCGATTTTTTTTCGTTGAACGACAATGAAAAATCTATTATGTTTAGGACTATTTAATTAACATAAAAACAAGCGCTTATCAATGTTTTCGTGATCGGAGGGGAGTAAGATGAAAACAAAAAAGAAAAGAGAAAGGCCTCAGGGTGTGAAAAAAAGAAGCCCTGACCGGAAATGGAGGTCTATCTTAGAAGGGGTCTCTCCGGAGGCCCCTTCCCTCTCCCAAGCCTATCAATTGACCCGGCGAGCCTCTCGGGTGGGATTCGACTGGCCAAACCTCGAAGGGGTGTTAAAAAAATTAGAGGAAGAGTTAAGAGAGCTCAAGGAGGCCCTTCTTCTCCAAAATAGAAAAAGAATTCGTGAAGAAATAGGGGACCTCCTTTTTGTCTTAGCCAATATCTCCCGGTTTCTTCACATCCATCCAGAGGGGGCGTTAAAAACAACCTTAAAGAAATTTATGGCTCGATTTAATTATATCGAGAGAACGCTCCACCAGGAAGGAAAATCCCTTCAGGACTCTGACCTGATGGAAATGGACTGGCTATGGGAAGAATCGAAAAAGAAAAGAGAGGATGGCGTAGGATGGTGGAACCGACGGGCGGGAAATAGCAATCGGAGAGCTATAAAGCGAACTCGGCGATGTTGATATGATACTCGTTTGGATCGAGGGTCTTGACCACGCTTCGTTTAAACTCCTTGCTCTCCTCGTCTCTCTCCCTCAAGTCTACGACATCGCCCTTCCGGTATTCCCCATCTTTATAGTAAATCAGGCAAACTTTCGGTCGATCGATCAGCTCTGTCTCCTCATGAATCTGCGTGACAATCCCTATCTCATTGGTATTCAACAATACCAGGGTTCCAAGGGGAAAGACCCCGATCATGTTAATAAAGACTTTCACCAACACCGGGTCGAAGTCTTTTCCGCTTCGCTCTAACATGATCCCTAAAATTTTTTCGGACACATAAGGAAACCGGTTATACACTCTGGGTCTCACCAGCGCATCATAGAAATCGGCGAGGGTGATGATCCGGCCGAATAAAGAAACCTTTCTTTTTCGGGTCAGTCGGGGATATCCGGTCAAATCATATCGTAGGTGGTGCTCAAAAGCACCGTTCATCATCCGGGTGGAGAGCTCCCCCCATTCTTTCATCTTCATGATCAGCTCGGTTCCCATAACAGGGTGGTACCGCATCATCGCCCATTCTTCCGGAGTGAGTTTCTCTGTTTTATTGAGGATGTCCTTTGGGATCTTCGTCTTCCCGATATCGTGAAATAGACCCGCCATGCCGAGATGGGAGAGATGTTTCTTCGGAATTCCGATGCGATGGCCAAGAACCATGGCGTAGATGGCCACATTGACCGAATGATTGAAGGTATATTCGTCATAATGTTTAATATTCGCCAAACCCAACAATGTGGAATCATCCTGCAGGATCGTGTTGACAGCGTTCTGCATGAGGCGTTTGGCCTTTCGGATATTCAGCATTTTCTGCTGTTGAATGCTGTCGATGACCTCTTTGATGAGAGCAATCGATTTAAAATAGATCTCCTTAGAATATTTCTTTTGATCCTCCGAGTCGATATAGATCTCTTCGTCTTTAAACGATTCTAATTTACCGACGCGGACCGATTCGATGTTTCGATTTTCTAATCTTTGATTGAGATAGAGGTAATTGCTCTCGTTTCCTTCCTCCAACCCTGAAATCAGGTAGATGAATTCTCTGAGATCCTCTCGGCTCATCTCCTCTAAAACTTCCACCTCTCCGATCCGCCGCTTTCTCATCTCATGCCAGAAAGCTTTAAAGAGGGGATACTTGTCCGCCTTGATGATCATACGGATATTATTGAAAAAGAAATTGTCACGAACAATTTTTAAGAAAAGATTCCCCTCCGATTGGATGATGTCGTTTACCACCTGGAGGCATTCCTGGATGAGATGATCGATGAGGACATTCTTCCGGTCATAGAGCATTGCCCCTTTCAGAAGTCGATAGAACTTGATGACCCATTCTGTCCCTAATTGGGTGGAGAGGTGTTCTTGTTCAAGAGGAGATTTTTCTTCTGCCATCAGACCTGCCACTCCCTCGAGGATTGGCTTCTTAACGCTTGGACACAGGCTTCCCGAACGGATTCATCCTTTGAATTCTTCCCAGCCTCCAGAATCGCCTTCGCCTCGGAGGTCCCTATCATAGCGATCGCATTGGCTGCCTCCATTCGAATCTGATCGGTCTTCCCTCGACCCAACCAACTCTTTCGTTCTAAGAGTTGCTGCAGGACAGGGGTCGCTTCATTGGAGCCCACCATTCCGATCGCACTAAAGAAGGCGTTGATTTCTGCCGGTTCCCTTTTATAAAAATCTTTTGATCGGACGATTTCCAAAAGGGGAATCAGGCCTGCCTTTTTTCCCACTTTGCCTAAATTGATGGCTGCGATACAACGGATGCGAGCGTCATTGTCCGTGAGGGCATTCACCAACAACCCAATAGCTTTCTGGCCACCCATTCCCCCCAATGCCTGGACAGCCTCTCTCCTCACCCGAAGGTCCTCATGGCGCAGTGCCTTCTGAATGGTCGGAAGGGATACTTCCTTTCCTATTCGACCCAAGATATAGATGATATTCCGCACTAAAAACCATCGTCGGTCATCCACAAAAGGAATGAACTCATCGATGGCATTCTTTCCAATTTCAGAGAGGGCGTCGCAGAAGGCCCTTCTCGTCTTTGAGTTTTTCAGCTCTCCCAACAATTTAACCAATGGCTTAATGGCATTTTTAGGGAGAAGTGAAAGATAGGCATTGACCTCCTCCGCACGACTCTCCTCCCGTTCTAATATTCTTCCAATCCGGTCGACCCGGACCTCTTCCCCGGCTTCCACAATGATTTTCCGGATCGCCTCCACCTGCCAATCCTGAAGGTCATACGTTTTAAGGATGAGATAGACTCGCCTTAAAAGATCGGCCGCTTTGGTGAAATCGCCCAGAGTTAAAAAGGCATCCAACACCTTCGTCAAGGTGTGGGTAGCCTCCTGATAGGGTTCTTGCTCCTTCTCTAATGCCAAGATCTCAAAAAGGATGTCCACGATCTGAAATATAAAGGTCGGGTCGATCTCAGTCTCGACATCCTTTCTTAATCCTTCGACCTCCTCTGGACTAAGAAAATATACCCTTCGGTCTGAAACAAAAGGGAGAGGTTCTTCGATCACCTTGGAGAGAATCGCATCCAGATCTACCCCCTCCTCTGATCCTTCCTCAGCGAGGTCCACCTCGACATAATGGGCAGGAGGTTTGAACACCATATTTTTCCTAAATTGATCGATATTGTCTGGGACGATGATGGGAGTTTCCTCCAGAAACTCATCGGTTGCGACAAAACCGATATGGACGAAATCTTTTTCCCACATCAAGGTGACCAGGTCATCCTCAAATTGATTGATGCTCCCCCCTTGCTTTAAAATATCAACAAGCCCTTGAACCTCCCACTCCTCCAAGCCCTTCATAAATCGAAGTTCCCTCAACCCATCTTGGTATAAAAGAAAAGCAAGGCTGGTCTTCATCTCCCTATTTTCATATAAGGTTTTACCCTTAAAGGAGAGATGGTATTCCCCAATTTTAATGACGAAGGATGGATATTTATTTAAGAAAAATTGAAATTTTTTGAGAAGCTGGTCTCGAAACCCTTGAAGGGTGGGATTATCTGGCGGATAAAATCGAAAGGCCTTGACAGCCTTGATGAAAGCTCCGATTAAATCGCGGGCCAGGAGAAGTTCTTCATCCGTCTCAACCTCTTCGATCCCTGGCATTTCGGCACTGAGGTCGAGGGCTTTTTTGTCTCCTGAAATCTCTTCGGGCATAAGCTCCTTTTCCTTAAGGTTCCAACATGTTTATATCTTTATGAATATTAGAAAGATTTGTCAATATTTTTTTTGCTCTGGCCCTCTTGATCAATCTATCAATCAATGGTATCTAATGAATTGCCCTTGGTGGAGAGGCCATTGACGAACCACGAAAGGGGGTAATCCATTATGGGCTGTTGCCTTGAGATGGAACCGTTATCTTCTGATCAGGATTTGATATCATCATGAAGCCTTCTTCGCTTAACCCAACGAAAGGCATCCTTTACATTGTCTCCACCCCCATTGGAAACCGAGAGGACATCACTTTGAGGGCTCTTCGGATATTAAAGGAAGTGAATCTCATCGCTGCTGAAGATACCCGGCATACTCTTCCTCTCCTCAGACACTTTGGAATCCACACCCCACTCACCAGTTATTTTGAAGGAAATGAATTGAAGAAAAAGGAATTCATCCTCTCGAAATTAAGGCAAGGAGATCAAATCGCCTTGGTCTCAGATGCGGGGACGCCTGGTATCTCAGATCCTGGATTCCGTCTGATTCAAGCAGCTATCGAAAACCATATTCCCATCGTTCCTATCCCCGGTCCTTCGGCGGCCATCACGGCTCTCTGTGTTTCTGGCCTTCCCACCGATTCCTTTCTCTTTAAAGGGTTTCTTCCTCACAAATCAAAGAAGAGAAGAGACTGGCTTGAGGCATTAAAAGAAAGAAAAGAGACGCTCATCCTTTACGAATCTCCACATCGCATCGTGGAGTCTTTGAAAGACATGTTGGATATCCTGGGCGACCGGGACATCGTTCTAACCAGAGAATTGACAAAGAAATATGAAGAAATCTTGAGAGGAAAAATCAGCGAAATTAAAGCTCAGATTGGGGAAAAGAAGTTAAAGGGAGAAATCACATTGGTCATTTCGGGGAAGGGACGTAAAAACCGATTGGGAGAGAACGAGATAGGTGACGAGGAGATGGAGAAACGAATCGATCATTGAAAAAAGTAAGGGGACAGAAAGAACTGATTTATTTGATTTAAATTTATGGAAGATTTATTTCAAAAGGAAGTTGTCCTTCAAACAAAGGATCTCACCAAAAAGTTCGGGAGACGCTGGGCTGTGAAAAACCTCAATGTCCAGGTTCACCGTGGTGATGTCTTCGCTTTTCTCGGACCCAACGGTGCGGGAAAAAGCACGACCATCCGGATGATCCTAACCCTCCTCCTGCCCACGTTTGGTTCGGTGGAAATGTTTGGAGAAGATCTTCATAGGAATCGCAGTGCGGTCCTCTCCCGTGTCTGTGGAATCGTCGAGAAACCGGATTTCTATCTCTACCTTTCAGCATATAAAAACCTGGAGATCATCGGTTCGATGACCCGAAGGGTCCGAAGCCGGGAGATCATGGAAGTGCTCGAATTGGTAGGGTTAGCGGCTCGCGCCTTTGAAAAGGTAAAAACCTTTTCTCACGGGATGAAGCAACGTCTCGGAATTGCCCAGGCCATTCTGACCAAACCGGAACTGATCATCCTTGACGAACCAACCGCAGGTCTTGATCCACAGGGAATGAAGGAGGTCAGAGACCTGATCCGGGGGCTCACGACGAAGAGGGAAATGACCATCTTTCTCTCCACCCATCTCCTTTCAGAAGTGGAACAGGTGGCCACGAGGATGGCGGTAATCAACCGAGGTGAACTCCTTGCTCAAGGTTCTGTCCAGGAGCTCCTCAACCAAGAGCCTTCCGATTATTTCATTCAGGTTTCTCACAACGATTCTGCTCTCAAATTGATCCAAGCACTTCCCTGGGTCCAAGTCCTTTCATCCCAGACTGATCGGATGGAGGTGCGCCTCGAAGGAGGACGTGCCTCTGAACTAAACCGACTTCTGGTGATGCATGGAGTAGAGGTATCGTCTTTTGTTCCTCATCGGACGCTTGAAGACTTTTTCTTGAAGATCACCAAGGGGAAAACGGAGCTATGATGCTCTTCTGGTTTGAAATCTTTAAAACATTTCGCCGCTGGCGCACCTATATCAGTTTTACGGTCATCGCCTTAATTGTCATTTTGACCGAGGTGGTCATGAAACTAAGTGCCGGTGAGGTGGTTCATCGGATGCTCAGGCCTTTTCAGAGAGATTTTCTCATCACCGGGAATATTCTCAATGCCTGGTTTGTGACGGCATTTATCATGAACAGCCTCCACATTCATATTCCCTTCCTCATCACCCTTGTCGCAGGAGATATGGTCTCGAGTGAAGCCACATCGGGTACGATCCGCTTTCTTCTGATACGACCTCCCTCTCGGGGTCGGATCATTACGGCCAAATACCTAACAGCACTCTTTTATACGGCGATCCTGGTGATCTTCTTTGCCTTGGTGTGCGTCTTGCTGGGGGTTCCCCTTTTCGGCAGTGGCGACTTGATCATCCATCACTACGGCAAGTTTGATATTGCCTTTATCCCCGAATCGGAGATCCCCCTAAGACTCTTTTTCGCTTTTGCCGCTGCCATCTGGTCCATGAGTGTGGTGGCTTCCATCGCCTTTCTTTTCTCAACCCTTGCAGAAAACTCCATCGGTCCCATCATCGGCACCATGGCTGTGGTGATTGTCTTTCTCGTTCTCGGAAATTTACCTCTCGATTTTTTTCGGAACATGAAACCCTATCTTTTCACCACTTACATGATCAATCTCTGGCAGCAATTTCTTAACCTCCGCATCCCGTGGCCTGAGATCGGCAGATCCGCCATCATTCTCGGTCTCCACAATGTCGGTTTGTTTTTGATCGCCTTCTTTGTCTTTAAGAGAAAGGATATTAAAAGTTGAAAAAGATTTGGTTGGGGTTCTGCGTACTTTTCCTTCTTTGGCCTCATTGGACTCAGGCTCAGGAGGATGCCTTTCGCTACCTCGAACCAATCGAAAAGAAATATGCCGGTTTAAAAGATTACACCGCCGATGGAGTTGTCCATTTTGATATAGAAACTTTCAAGGCTCCGGATATGGGAGTGAAACTTTATTATAAAGCTCCTGATAAAATGAAAGTGGAATCCAAAAGAATTTTATTTTTCCCAAGGGAAGGTGGTTTCTTTAACCCCTCCCTTTTCAAGAAAGAGGGGTTCGAAATCAAATTTTTGGAGCGGTTCACCTACGAGGGCGCCAGGGCGGTTAAACTGCAGCTCACTCCCCAAAAACCGAAGAGGAACACCAAAGAGTGGGTGGTGACCATTGATACGGACCATAATTTAATTCGCGAAATCGGGATCACTCAATACGATGGTAGGGAAATCAAGGCGGTAATCCACTACGGTACATTCGATGGGTTTGAACTTCCCTTCCATATCCGGCTCACGCTGGACCTCCCCTCTTTTGAAACTGAGGGGCCGAAGGAGTTTGATCAGTGGGTCCAAAAACCAAAGCGGGTGACCGGCACCATCGATATTCGTTATTCAAATTATAAGGTGAATCGTGGACTTCGAGATGAGTTGTTCGTAAACCCCGAGGGGGAAAAGTGAGTAACATCAAACATCAGATATCGGAGGAGAAACTCAAAAAATTATTTTATCACCCTCGGGAAAAAGCCGAAAACAAGAAGGTGAGAAACAACAAAAGATGAGACAGTGCGATTCATCTACTCCTTCATTTGATCTTCTGAATATCCTTTTCTTTACCGATGACCACCAAGACGTCACTATCCTTAATCACAAAATCGGCGCGAGGGACCATCTGAATGCGGTCAGGGAGGACCTCCTTCACAGCAATCACTTCAACATGATATTTGCTTCTCAAATGGAGTTCTCCAATCGTCTTTCCGAAAAAACTTGGAGGAGGGATCACTTCGCTAATGGTATAATCCTCTGACAGAGGAATATAATCGAGGACGTTGGGGGAAATTAGACTTTTGGCCACTTTGTCCGCCATGGCTCTTTCCGGAATGATCACCTCTGTTGCCCCTACCTTCTCTAAGACATGTTTATGATCTTCATTGGGAGCCTTGACAATAATGGTATCCACTTTCATCTCTTTCAGATAGAGGGTGATCAGGGTGCTGGCCGCCAGGTCCTCACCAAACGAGATGATCACGACGTCATCGGTTTGAACGCCAAGGGATTCCAAAACCTCCTTATCCGTCACATCAGCAAGAATCGCCTTGGTGGAGAAATCTTTGATCTTCTGAATGATCTCTTTATTTTTATCCACAGCGATCACTTCAAATCCATTTTCATAAAGATCTTTTGCAATGTTGAAACCAAAAATACCCAACCCAATGACCACGACTCGTTTCATTCAATACCCTCCTAACTTGGGATGCCCACTATCCTTCTGCTTTCTATCTTCTTCCTTCTGCTCGCTGCCTACTGCCTCTTATCATTTTCCTATCCTACCATGACGCCTTCTTCCGCATAAGTCAACCCTTTTCCCCCTGGACCTCGAGAGAGAGAAAAAGCAAGGGTCAAAGGCCCAACCCTTCCTGCAAACATGAGCAAAGTGATCGCGCCCTTCTGAATGTCATTCAGAGCTGAAGTCACCCCCATGGATAGTCCCACGGTTCCGAAAGCAGATACCGCTTCAAAGAGATATTCGATAAAAAAATGGCGGCTCTCCAGAGGCGGGAGAGTTCCCCTGCCGGCGATTAGAAGAACCGACGTGATGATTGCAACTGAAAACGCGGATGCAAAGATGATCGAAATCGATCGGCTCACGATCTCCCTCGGAATGGTCCGATTAAAGATGTTGACATCCAGATTTCCCTTCAGCCGGTTCCACATCAACAGGGTGAGAAGGGTGGCGCTCGTTGTTTTTACCCCTCCACCTGTCGAACCCGGAGAGGCTCCAATGAACATAAGGACAAGCATCAGAAGAAGGGTGGCATTGGTTAGGGATCCAATATCCACAGTGTGAAAACCGGCTGTCCTGGGGGTGACCGATTGGAACATGGAAGCAAGGATCTGGTTTAGAACGGGGAGATCCCTTAGGGTATGATTCCGTTCAAAAATAAAGAATAAAACCGACCCAGAGAAAATAAGGATGGCCGTCGTGATGAGTGCCATCTTGGCGTGAATGGATAACTTTTTTTGAACCCTCTTTAACCTGGAAAAGACTTCATTTTGCACAATGAAACCAATCCCTCCATGAACGATTAATCCCATCATGGTCAAATTAACGATCAGGTCTCCTTGGTAGCCGATAAGGCTGTCGGAATGAAGAGAAAAGCCAGCATTGTTGAAAGCAGAGACGGCATGGTAGAGGGCCTGGTAAAGAGCTGTCCCAAAGGAAAAGTCAAAGGAAAATCGGATGGAAAGAAAAAGGGTGCCCAGAGCTTCTGTGACGAAGGTAAACCAGAGGACGGATTTCAGAATCGCAAAAAAATTTCGGGTGGGGGTATGAATGAAGGTGGATTGGACAATCTCCCTCCCTTTAAAGGAGATCCCTCGTCCCATCAGGACAAAGAAGACCGTTGAAAAAGTAATGATTCCTAAACCCCCAATCTGAATCAGGAACAAAGTGATCACCTGACCGATCAGGGAAAGATCTTTCCCAGTATCCACCACAATCAGCCCTGTGACGCATACCGCGGAGGTGGAAGTAAAAAGGGCATCCACAAACCGGAGGGGACCCTTCGTCGCTGAGAAAGGGAAATGGAGGAGAATGGCGCCCAGGAGGATCACTCCAGCGAAACTGAGGACGAAGATCCTGCTCGGGGAGAGATGTCTTGAGAAGAAATTCTTTATCTTAATGTAAATCTTCATCGACATCGAAATATTAAGACCCTTTTAAAGGAGATCAAATGGACCACCCCATATTACATGATATTTTCTAAAAACTAAATATTCTTGCTGCGAATCATTACTTCTGCTCAAAATGGCAAATACCTCATCTTATAAAGAAGGGAGAGGCATCTTTTTTGAGAGGGGTTAAAAAGAAATAAAATAACGATCATTTGACCGCCCATATTTTGATCCATCTGGCTGCGGCAAGAGCGGAAAGATTGGATAGCACCCCCAAGAGACGTCTCTGTTCAAGCAGAAGACTTTTAAAATCGTACTGAACGCCGATCACACCAATCGTTTCTTCAAGCGATTTCATCGGCAGGAAGAAGACGTTAATGTTTGGAAGCGTTTGGGTGCCTGAGCCAGCCGGCTCTCCGTGGGTATAGGTCCACTCTGCCACCGCCATCTCATTCGTTGTGAGGTCAATATCCGTGTGACTCCGAGCCCAAACCTGTAGCCTTCCCTCTTTTCCGCTGAAGAGTACATAGGACGGTGCATCCGTAATCTTCGAGAGATACTTCATGGCAATATGACTGATATGATCGAGAACCGTAGTACGAAACAGCGTTAATACATTCTCCCATTCCTTTGAATTCTGGACAAGCCCTCCAACAAATTGCTCAATGGGAGGGAGCGCCAAAAATTCTTTGCTCATCTCCTCAATCAGCGTGATGCGCTTGATGCGCAACTGTAAAGCAAGATTTTGGCGTCTCGTTATTTTGACGAGTTGTCCGATAATAATGGAAGTTAGTAAAAAAACCACTACATTGATAATATCATGGGGATGATTCATGATGAGGGTGTATTTGGGCTCGGTGAAGAAAAAATCAAAAGTGAGGAGGCAGAGGACTGAAGAAAAAAGGGAGGGCCATGTGCCGAAAAGGAGAGCACTGGCAATCGTCACAATTAAATAGACAAAAACGAGTGACATGGGATGAATGAACCTTTCGAGGAAAAAGTTCAACAAGGTCACGGCGATAACCATCATGAGGGTGAGCAAGTAATCTTTTGGATTGAACATTAGCCGCTCCGGCGTTGGCCTTACCTCACTCTCTCTTTTTTCAATCGTGGGGGTGATAAGATGCAGCTCAAACTCGCTCTGAGTGTGAAGCAAACGAGAGACCGGTGAGCCTTTCCAGAATCCTAAAAGCATGGAGTGGAGCGGTTTACCGATCACAATATGATTAATATTGTACTCACGGGCAAACCGGAGGATCTCCTTGGCGACATCTGTCCCTGAAAGGGTTGCAATTTTTGCCCCCAATTCCTCGGCAAGGTTCAACGCCTCAGTGATATAGGTTTTATCTTTATCCGACATCTCTTTCAGGGTTGGGGTAGAGACATACACCGCATACCATTCTGCATGGGCATCTTTGGCAATCGTATAACCTTTCCGGAGAAGCTGTTTTGCATATGGACTTGGGGCAATGCAGACCATTAATCTTTCCGCTGCTGGCCAAGGGCCAGTAATGGCCTTGGCCCTCATATAGTTCAAAAGTTCACGGTCCATTTTATGAGCGACATGGGTCAGCGTGAGTTCCCGAAGGGCAACCAGATTGCCTCGTCGGAAAAAGTTTTCGAAGGCCTGTTTGGCCTGTGGAGGAATGTAGACTTTCCCTTCTTTCAGCCGCGTAAAAAGTTCTTCCAGGGGAATGTCAATGACCTGAACTTCATCCGCCCGATCTAAAAAAGTATCCGGTAATGTCTCTTGCATCCGGACTCCTGTTATTTTTTCGACGACATCGTTCAGGCTCTCGAAGTGCTGAACATTTAAGGTCGTATATACATCAATGCCACACCCGAGCAATTCTTCAACATCTTGGTACCGTTTTGGATGTCGACTGCCCGGAGCATTGGTGTGCGCAAGTTCATCAACCAAGACCACCTTTGGCCTTCTCAGAAGAATGGAATCGAGATCCAATTCTCCAAGGATGATGCCTTGATATTCTGTACGCCGTCTTGGAATCACCTCCAACCCTTTCAGTAATTCCTCCGTTTCGATCCGCCCATGGGTTTCTGCAATACCCACCACTACATCCTCACCACGTTTCTTCAATACCCGTGCTTCGTTAAGCATCGTATAGGTTTTCCCCACCCCTGGCGCATAGCCTAAGAATATTTTTAATCTTCCCCTTTTTATCTCCTCCCGCTGCACTTCTTTCAAAAGGGCATCCGGATCGGGCCTCCTACTCTCCTCCAAACGACGCTCCTCTTCCATCGGTATCTTACTCTCCCTTCAATTGATCCATTGCAAGGTTGAGTTTTAAAACATTCACCCTCGGCTGCCCCCAGATCCCCAGCAGACGAAGTTCAACCGACTGACGAACTATCTCTTCGACCTTAGCCTCGGATAATCCCCTTTCTCTCGCAATTCGCTTGACTTGAAGCATGGCTGATTCCACGCTGATATGGGGGTCGAGCCCACTGGCTGAAACCAACACTAAATCTGCCGGAATGGCTGCCTGAGGAGGCAATCTATTCTCATGCCGCACTCGCCCCACTCGCTTCTTGACCGCCTCAATCCATTTGGCATTGGATGGACCCAAATTACTTCCCGTTGAAGCGCTTGCATTGTAAGCTGGATCTGTTTCAGAAGGTCTCCCATGAAAATATTTAGGACCATCAAACTTTTGTCCAATGAGCTCTGAGCCAAGGATCTCATTTGCTGAGGTAATGATACTCCCATTTGATTTCCAAGGAAACAGAAATTGAGATATGGCAGTCATAAAAAGTGGGTAAATTAGGCCGCATAAAACAGAAAAAACTACAAAGACCAGAATCGGCTGCTTTACTTGTCTCATGAAAATCTTACCTTCTCTCTATACCAAATTCAGTCCGGAAATTAAAAGATCGATCAATTTAATGCCGATAAAGGGAATCATTAGCCCCCCAAATCCAAAGATCAAAAGATTACGGCGAAGCAATGCAGAAACCATAGTGGGTCTGTATCGAACCCCTCTCAAGGCAAGAGGGATAAGCATGGGAATGATGATCGCATTAAAGATCACGGCAGATAATACCGCTGTTTTAGGGCTTGCAAGGTCCATAATATCAAGAATTCCAAGCAACGGGTATTGGGCGATGAACATGGCAGGGAGGATCGCAAAATACTTGGCCAAGTCATTGGCGACACTAAAGGTCGTCAGTGCACCCCGGGTAATAAGGATTTGTTTACCGATCTCGACAATATCGAGGAGCTTCGTTGGGTTTGAATCAAGATCTACGATATTGGCGGCTTCTCGTGCCGCCTGTGTCCCTGCATTCATGGCCACCGCTACATCAGCCTGTGCCAGGGCTGGTGCGTCGTTCGTTCCATCCCCTATCATGGCAACAAGGTGTCCTTCAGCCTGGTATTTCCTGATGAGCTCCAGTTTGATATTGGGTTTTGCCTCTGCGATAAAATCACCCACACCAGCTTCTGCTGCGATCGTGGCTGCCGTTAATGGATTATCTCCGGTAATCATGACAGACTTTATACCCATTTGACGGATTTGGGATATTCGTTCATGGATGCCTTTTTTAAGAACGTCCTTTAAGCGAATCACACCCAGAATTTTTCCATCCTCCGCAACGACCAGAGGAGTACAGCCTTCCTGGGAGACTGCATCCACGATCTGTCGAACCTTTTCTGGCATCGTCCCTCCCTGAGCTGTCACAAAATCCTTAATGGCATCATATGCCCCTTTACGTATTCGATGACCGCTCCAGTCAATGCCGCTCATTCGTGTATCCACGCTGAAAGAGAAAAAAGAAGCACCGACCGGAGCGCGGATGTCCCGACCACGCATTCCTAACCTTTCTTTTGCGAGGACCACGATACTTCTCCCCTCGGGCGTGTCATCAGCAAGGGAGGCCAGCAGGGTAGAATGGATAAGATCCTTTTCACTCACCCCTTCAGTTGCGAGAAACTCAGTGGCCATTCTATTCCCGAGAGTGATGGTTCCCGTTTTATCCATAAGGACAACATCTACATCCCCCGCTGCCTCTACAGCTCGACCACTCATCGCAATAAAGTTATGTCGTAGTAATCGATCCATCCCTGCAATGCCGATGGCCGGTAATAATCCCCCAATCGTTGTTGGCATTAAGCAAACCAGTAAGGCAACCAATATTGGGGTGGTGGTG
The DNA here is from genome assembly GCA_013388645.1 of Syntrophaceae bacterium. Classification (GTDB taxonomy): domain Bacteria; phylum Desulfobacterota; class BSN033; order BSN033; family UBA1163; genus UBA1163. Next base: position 28,886 of record JACAEV010000229.1, read on the forward strand.
CTAACACTCATGTATTCTGCAAAATATCTTAATGTAATGACCACCGTGATGAAGGTGACCGTAAGCCCAATAAGAAGAACGTCCAGCGCCTTCTCGTTAGGTGTTTTTTTTCTTTTTGCGCTTTCAACCATAGTAATCATCTGGTCAAAAAACGTTTCACCTGGATTGGCCGTTATTCGGACCTTTATCTTTCCTGAAAGGACACGAGTTCCTCCGGTCACACCGCTTCGGTCCCCTCCCGCCTCTCTGATCACAGGTGCCGATTCACCGGTGATTGCCGATTCGTCGACCAGGGCAACGCCTTCGGTCACTTCACCGTCGCCAGGAATCGGATCACCCTCCTCCACCCAAACGACATCCCCTTTATGGAGGGATAGTGCAGAGATCGTCTCGAGACTTCCATCAGCGAGCAACCTCTTTGCAAAAGCCTCGCTACGGGTTTTTTTCAAAGACTCTGCCTGAGCCCTGCCTTGACCTTCAGCGAGAGCTTCGGCAAAGTTGGCAAAAAGGAGGGTGAACCACAACCAGAGACTGATCTGGCCGTTAAATCCAAAGTCTCCTCCTGTGAGGAAGTCCCTCACCGTAATCCATAAGGTGATCACAGAAACCATTTCCACGATAAACATCACTGGGTTTTTTGCCATGATCCGGGGATTAAGCTTACGCACAGAGTCCTTTAAAGCCTGTATCATCAATTCTGATTTCCAAATTCTTAGTTTCTTCTCTTTCATCTCAACCCGCTTAAAATGTTTTTCCAATCTGAACGAGGAGGTGTTCCAGAAGTGGCCCCAGTGTTAGAGCCGGGAAAAATGTCAACGCACCCACAACGATCACCACACCGACGAGCATCATTACAAAGAGCATATTTGTCGTTGGAAAGGTCCCTGTGCTGACTGGGATAATCTGTTTCTTGGCGAGAGAGCCTGATATGGCAAGGGCCGGAAAAATGGTAGAGAATCGACCTACCAACATGGCAAAGGAAGTGGTCAAGTTGTAAAAAAGCGTATTGGCATTCAGTCCTGCAAAGGCAGAACCATTGTTATTTGCCGATGAGGCATAGGCATAAAGAACTTCTGAAAGTCCGTGAGGCCCTGCATTACTAAGACTTGAAAGGCCGATTTTTGTCGAAATCGCGATGCTCGCCATCAAGAGCATGGTTACAGCTGGAGACAAAACTGCAATAACAGACATCATCATTTCGTAAGGTTCCAGCTTCTTACCGATAAATTCAGGAGTTCTTCCAATCATCAATCCTGCAAGAAACATCGTAAGGATGGCATAAATGATCATACCGATGAGCCCTACCCCGACACCGCCAAAGATGACTTCGCCGATAGCCATATTAAAAATCAGAACCAACCCGCTCAGAGGCATCAGGCTATCATGCATACTATTAACAGCTCCACTCGCAACAGCCGTCGTCGATTGTGCAAATAGGATAGAGTGAATGACCCCAAATCGGACTTCCTTCCCCTCCATGTTGATCCCGTTGTGAATTCCAATTCTTTCAAGGATCGGGTTTCCCTGAAATTCTGACCAGAGGGTCACGGCCAACCCAATTAGGAACAGAGCCATCATGGAAGCGAAAATTGCCCAGCCCTGTCTGCGTTTATTTAACATCGCCCCAAAGGTAAGAGGGAGGGACACTGGAAGAAGCATCAACCCGAAGACCTCCATAAAATCTGTCAGGGGTGTGGGACTTTCAAAAGGATGGGCAGAGTTGGTATTGAAAAAACCTCCTCCGTTGGTGCCAAGTTGTTTGATCGCTACCTGGGACGCCGTCGGGCCAAGGGCAATGACTTGCTCCCTTCCCTCAAGGGTCCGCGCATGGATGGAAGGTCTCAAGGTTTGGACAACGCCCTGTGATGATAGTACAATTGCCCAAATAATAGTCAATGGCAATAATACATACAACAGCGATCGAGTCAAATCCACCCAAAAATTTCCTATGGTTTCTGCTGTCCTTCGGATAAATCCTCTAATCAAAGCAATAACGGAGGAAAGGCCCACAGCAGCGGAAAGGAAGTTCTGCACAGTCAAACCTGCCATCTGGGTAAAATAACTCATGGTCATCTCACCACTGTAAGACTGCCAATTCGTATTGGTAACAAAGGATATGGCTGCGTTGAGCGCGGTATCCCAACGGACAGCACCAAACTTCTGAGGATTAAACGGCAGCCATCCCTGGATGAGTTGAAGAATAAACAGGCCCATAATCCCAATCGCATTAAAAATGATGAGTGAAAATGCATACGTCTTCCAAGACATTTCCTCTTTTTCATTAACACCAAAAACCCTATAGAGCACTCTTTCTACTGGGCCCACTATTCGTGTAAGAAAAGTCCGTTTACCATTGAACACCTTTGCCATGAATTCTCCCAGAGGTAAGGCAAAGAGAGTCAGGAGACATAAAAAGAATAAGATGGGAAACAAATCATGAAAAGTCATACTCATCTCCCATGCGCAGATCGCTTATGAAGAAAAAGTGAGGTTTGGGGTTGAGATGGGAAGGGAATGAAACGGTCTTTTACCCAAAGGTCTACCTTCTCAATAAAGGAGAGAATTGTTTCTTGTTCTGTATCTGCCATAAGAGCAAATAAAAAAGCCAGGAGGAGATCCCCCTAGCTTCCTTCTCTTCCCTTAGTTGCCTGCGGAGTTAGCTGACGGGTTAGAATTAAGGGATATCCTTTCCAGTTTGTCTGGAATTCACCCCAAAAAATGGTTCCCCCGCTTATTTCAATTCGGCCTATTAATTTTTATTAAATAACTAAACTTATATTTTGTCAATATTTAAAAACTTATAGCCCAAAGTAAGCCGATTTCACATCGGGATTCTCCATCAGCTCCTGAGAGCTTCCTTCCAAAACCGCTCCTCCGTTTTCAAGAACATACCCATGGTGGACGATCGGTAAAATGGGACGGGCGTACTGTTCCGAGATCAGAATGGTAATGCCCGTCTGGAGATTAATATCATGAATGGAACGGGCGAGCATTCCCTCCATCATCGGGCTCAAACCCAGTAACGGTTCGTCGAGAAGAAGCAGTTTGGGCTGTGCCATCAAGGCCCTTCCAATGGCGAGCATCTGTTGCTCCCCCCCACTGAGAAATCCTCCCTCTCTGCTTTTAAGATTTTTCAAGGGTGGGAAAATGGTATAAATATATTCCAAGGTCTTCTTCGCCTGAGTTTTGGTCGCTAAGTAAGCCCCTATTTTGAGGTTTTCCAATGTGCTACTTTCAGCAAAGATCCTCCTTCTTTCAGGACAGAGGATGATCCCTTTCTTAGCCCTTTCACTTGGCTTCAGGTAGGTGATATCCGTTCCTTCAAAGATGATATTCCCAAGAATCGTGATCCTCTCTCCCCCCTTCATCTCTTCTTTCTTTTTCACATCTAAAATGATCCCTGAGATCGTATACATCAATGTGGATTTGCCCGCGCTGTTGGCGCCGAAGATGCCTGTGACCTTCCCCCCTTCGCATTTCATATTGATATTATTGATAGCAATGGCATTCTCATAAAACACCATAAGGTTTTTAATCTCTAACATAGCGCAGCCTCCGTCCCGAGATAAGCTTCCCTGACCTCTTTGTTCTCCATGACCTCTTCAGGGACACCCTCAGCAAGTTTTTCTCCGAAATTCATAACCATCACCCGATTGACCAAACGGAAAAGCTCTCTCAATCGGTGTTCGATCATCATGATCGTCATCCCCTCCATCTGCAGTTTTTCAATCAGGGGCACCATGGTGGAAATTTCACTCATGCTGAGGCCTGAAAAGATCTCATCACAAATGACGACCTCAGGCTTCAAGGCCAAGCACCTGGCAAGTTCAAGACGTTTTAAATATCCAAGTGGAAGAGAAGAGGCAATTTTGTAAGGGACGTAGGCATCCCGCTCAAAACCAATCTCTTCCAGAATATCGATGGCCACGCCATCCTTATCCCCAAGTTTCCCTCCCCGAGTTCTTCGGATCCTCGGTGAATTCAAAGGTACGATGAGGTTTTTGAAAGCAGGGAGACTATGATAAGGCCTCATGATTTGAAAGGTCCGGGTGACCCCAAGGTCGGCAATTTTATGGGGTGGTAAGCCTGTGATCTTTTTATGCTTGAAAAAAACTTCTCCTGAATCGGGTTTAACAAAACCTGTGATGAGGTTCACCAATGTCGTTTTTCCAGAGCCATTCGGACCAATGACGCCGAGGATTTCCCCTCTTGCTATTTCAAAGCTCATGTCTTTGACGGCCATCACCCCACCAAATGATTTGGTTATTCCCTTCACTTGAAGAAAAATGCCTTCGCCCATCTTAAACTTCTTCCCAATGTTCGAATTGGTGATACTTTCTCTGAAGGACGTTCATCAACCCTTCAGGTTTGTAGACGATGAAGCCGATCAAAATAAGACAATACACGACAACCCGCATTTGGCCAAAACCGCGCAATGCCTCAGAGAGCGGAGTCAAAATAAACGCTCCAATCACAGGACCCACCAGAGTACCCATCCCACCCATGACTGTCGCGGCGATGGGGAGAATAGAATAATCCAACGCAAATTGGGATATTCCAACCCATCCATAGAGATGGCTGAGATAAGCACCCCCAAAACATCCCAACAAAGCGGCAATGAAGACGGCTTTGGTCTTATATGAAGTGATGCTGATGCCCGAGGCTTTGACCGCCTGGTCATTGTCCTTGATGGACCTTAAAATCAATCCAATGTCCTCCGTCACCAACCTTCTCAATGCAAAGAGAGCAATGATGACTCCCCCTAAGATGAGGTATTGGTCAACCCAGATATTGGGGAAGGTAGCCAGAGCGGTAATGCCTTCGGTACCCCCAAAGATATTAAGAGCGATAATGATATAAACCGTCAGCAGAGGAAACATGAAGCTGATGATCGCAAAGTAGATGCCCCTGAGACGAAGACAGGGGAGAAGAACTAAAGTACTAATCACAGCGCCGGCCACGGTTGCAATGGGTATGGTGAAGAAAGGAGCCCAGCCCAGTTTCGCATTTAAAAGCCCTGAGAGATAGGCGCCCGATCCGATGAAAAAAGCCCCGCCCAGACAAACCAAGCCGACATATTCAGCCAGAAAGTCAAATCCCAAAGCGAGCAGGGCATAAATGCCAGCCTGGCATAGGACTCTCTGCCAGTACATCTCCAAAAAGAAAGGAGACAGGAGAAGACCAAAAATGAGGAGAGTTCTCGGCACCAGAAGATAAAACATCTCTCTCCAAGAGGTCAGGGCATACAACCCTTCGGTCCGAACCTTGATCCCCCGGTCCAATCGCTCTTTTCGTCTTTGAATGGTACTCGTTTCCCTACTCACGGTTCTTCGTCCATCGTCCTTTGTTCATCATTTCCTCAGACTCTTTCCTCCAGTTCTTTCTGTTTTCCTAAAAGTCCAGAAGGCTTAAAAATCAGGATCAAAATAATAGCCCCAACCAGCACCACCGATTCCCATACCGATCCGAATAAGGCCGTACTGATAATCATTGCAAAACCCAACACGAAGGAAGCTAATACCGCCCCTGCCCAACTACCCAGTCCCCCGATGATACAAACGGCGAGGGCATTGATTAAAATTCGATACCCTGCCTCGGCCGTTACATTACCGAGAGGGAGGATGATGACCGCTGCCAGACCCGCTAAGGCAGAACCAATGGAAAGGGAGATGATCGCTGCTCGATCCGAATCGATCCCAAGCATCATGGCAGCCTGTTCATCTTGAGCGATCGCTCGGAGCGATAAACCTGTTTTGGTGTGATGAGTAAAGAGCCATATCGAAACCACGACAGCCAATCCTCCCAGCATCACAATCAGTCGCTGCGCATCGATGAGCACCCCTGCGATCTTTATCTTGGCATCAATAAAGGAAGGGAGAACATAAAAAGGGCCAATGAATCCTTTGAATCCCCCGATCCCTTGTAGCCGTAATCCCTCCAATATGATCAGCCCCACAGCAAAAGAAGCGATAATTTCTGAGGTCGGCAAACCTCTTAGGCGTATGAGAACCAGACGGTAGATCAATGCTCCTAATAAGGACGAAATTCCCAACGAGATGAGAATGGCGAAGGGATAGAATAATTTAAAGTCATTCACCATACTCCAGGTGAGAAAACCAACTAAAACATATAATGCCCCATGGGCAAAATTGGGGAGTCGGCTCACCCCATATACAAGAGTAAAGCCTACGGCGACCAGAGCAAAGATGATGCTATTGACTGTTCCGTAGATAAGGATGTTCATAATCAATGATCAATGGGCAGTGATCAATGGTCAATGATCAATGGATGGGCTATGACCAACGCTCAATGGTTTTAATAATTTCCTTTGATAATTGCTAATTGATCATTGAGAATTGATCATTGATCTTTTTTAGGCCTTTTTCAACCAGGGTGGCATCTTGATGGAACCCATGGAGGCTGCCTGTGGAAAGATGGTGATCCTCTGTCCATCCTGCCATTGTACCCAGTTGCCTAACACACTGGTCTTCGGGTCATAGCCGTAAATAATTTGATGATTTTCATTGAACCGAATCGTTCCCCGGACAGCAGGCAAATTTGTCTTTTCAAGGGCTGCGATGAGGGCATCCGTGTCGATCGAGCCGGCACGCTCAATCGCATCCTTTAATACATAAAGGGCTTCATAGGCACTGACACATCCAGTGCTCCGGGGCGGAACTTTCCATCTCTTTTGAAACGCATCATAATATTTTTTTGTCCACGGAGTGACATTGGAGGGGGTACAACCTGCCTCCGAAAGAGTGACGATAGTATAAGCCCCTTTTCCCTTCGTCGCCTCCCAGAACCCCGGGTCCTCAGCGGCTCCGATGAAACCAATGGGTAGAGCAGGAATTTCCATGTCCGCCCATTGTCTCAACATGATTGATGTTTCAGGTGAATAGGCCCATATAAACAAAACTTGAGCGCCTGACTTTTTGCAATCTCCCAAAGCGACCGAATAATCCGTAGAGGCGATGGGGTGTTTGTCAAAACCTACCACTTCCCAACCATCTTTGACCGCCAGATTTTTTACAATATCTGCTGCAGCACGACACATGGCGCTATCATCAATAGAGATGAACATCTTATTAAATCCAAATTTTTCTTTAATTTCATGGAGCAAATCCACACCTTCCTTAATATACCAAGCCACGCTTCCGCTTTCTCTGAAAGAATATTTATACTTATTTAGATCGGATCCAACCTTTTTATCCCATCCAGGGGTGTAACAACCGATGGAAACAATATCGAGGATTTTATATTTGGCATAGAGATCAATGGCTGCCAGACCACATTCCGACATACAAGGCCCACCCACGATCATGTCGGATTTTTTCTGAAGAATCAGTTTCTCGATGGCAAGCAGAACCTCACTGGTCGGAACGCCTGGCTCTTCATCACGGGTATCAATAATTTCGAGCTTCAAAGGCCTCTTGGTATTACCCACCTTCACGCCACCTGCAGCATTAATTTCCTCTGATGCCAAGATCATGCCTCTTTCGCCATTCTGTCCATAAGCACTTGCTCGGGGAACCGGGGCTCCGACCACAATTGGCTTGGCCTGAGAATGAACAACTGTCACGCCTGACATCATCGCCCCTGCCCCCACTGCAGTGGCTCCCAAAGTCTTTAAAAAATCACGTCTCGTTTTTTTCATGGGCTTCTCCTCCTTGATCAATTTATAAAAATCACCGACTATATAACACGATCAAAAACCACAAGTCAATTATAAAACTTGGCCCAAATTTCAAAAATCTCTTGACAAAAAAATTTCATGGTGTATCAAATTCATCAATAATTATAAAACAAGTTCAGTGCATCTTATTCACAAAAGAAATAAACATTTACGGAGGTGGTCTATGTCGATGGACGTGATGCTTTCTCAGGATGAAATTTCCTTTCGAAATGAGTTTAAGATTTTTTTGGAGGGATTGGATCTCTCCTTCATCCTCCGAATGGACAAGGAGGATGAAAAAGAGTTCCCAAAGGATTTCGTCAAAGCCCTCGGACAGAACAACTATCTGGGCATCCCATTGCCTAAGAAAATTGGAGGAAGAGGTCTCAATACCGTATGCGCTATTCTTGCAGAAGAAGAGCTTGGCGCTTTGGCCTTTCCGCTCGGTTGTGCCATGGGAATGTCAACCTATCTCTGCCGGGCCATTTATCAATATGGAAGTCCGGAGCTCTGGAAGAAATATATCATCCCCACGATGAAAGCAGATCTCATCTGTGCTGAGGGAATTACAGAACCCTTAAAAGGTTCGGATATTGCTCGTTTGCAGACCGTCGCAAAGAAAGAAGGAAACCACTACATCATCTCAGGCGAAAAACGCTTCCAGAAAGGAGGGATTGGTGCAGATTGGTTTCTCACCTTTGCCAGAACGAACGCTGATGTTGCGCCTCACAAAGGAATCACCGCCTTTGTAGCTGAAAGAAAACATGGCGTTAAAGTGGTGGAACAGTTCAATCTTTTAGGATGGCGTGGGATGGGAGCTTCCCATCTCCTTTTCAAAGAGGTGGCTGTCCCAGAGGAGAACCGGGTTGGCAATGAAGGCCAGGGATTTGAGATCCTCATGTATCTTCTTCAAACCGAACGCTTGATGGAGGCAGCCACCGCCTTGGGTTCTGCACGTGAATGCCTAAAGATGGCCGTGCGTTACTCGGATGCACGGGAACAGTTCGAACAGAAAATCAGGGAATTTCAGGGGATCAACTTTAAGGTTGCCGATATGGCTGCCACCCTTGATGCCGGAAGGCTACTCTGTTTGAGAGCAGCCAAGGTCATTGACCGAGAGGAAAAAAGGCCAAACAAGGAAGTAGCCATGGCGAAATTTTATGCCACGGAGGCAGCCTGGAATATCATTGATCAAGCCCTTCAGATCCTGGGAGGTATCGGTTATACCGATTATTATCCTATCGAAAGGTTTCTCAGAGATGTTCGAGTTGCGAAGATCTACACCGGCACCAATGAAATCATGAGGGAACTCACCCAGCGAGGAACCTATGAGGAACTGCTGAAGGAAAAACCTTCACCCGCATGGAAACTCTGGAAAGGATCCAAGAATCTGATGTAATGGTTATCGGTCCAATGGCTAAGGTAATGACGCCAGTTTTGTCGAAAGGTAAAGTGTGTGGTTGAAAAATCCTTATCCCTGACCTTTGAACCTTAAACCAAACTGGCTTCCTAACCTTTACCTAAATACCATGCGCCCATATTTCATGGCGTATTTGTTTGATGCTTGGAAATAAAATGAAACCCACTATTGAAATCCTCGATCACTGTAACGCCTGCGGGGCTTGTGTAGAAATCTGTCCTGTCTCTTGTTTAAAGCTTAACAATAGCTTACTCGAAGTTACCAACGAAGAGGTTTGCTTCGGTTGCCGCAAGTGCGAAGACGTATGTCCTAATGAAGCCATTCGCATTAAAGGTATTGTACCTTAATAAAACCCTGTTTAACCTTTAATTCTTATAACTATTTAATATTAAAAGTTAAATTCAAAACATCTATCACATTACGTAAACTGGAATTTTTTTCTTGACAAAAAAACAAGGTTTTGGTAATTAGGGTTGTAACTTGCGGTGGTTTATTCTTATTTGTTTCATTCCTTAAATATTTAAAAAAATCTAAACAACTGGAATAAGGGGGGGTATATCCTTATACAAAAAATCATCCGAAAGAATGAAGGGAAAATTGGCTTCTTTATCGATTCCCCTTGCTCATTCTCTCCAAAATCAATCTTAGGAAACCCATACCTCAAACAGGTGAGAGACTTATGGATTGGAAACTGACTGCGACAACATTGTTCTGTGACACGGTAAAGAAGTGGGTCCCCATCATGGTGTATAAGGATGGAAAAACGAATTGTGGTTATTACTACAGGCATCAGGTAGTTACTAAGGAAAATCCTGCTGGGTTTGCATGCCATGGACCCCAAGGATGTTCACTGTGTGAGGCTTATAAACAAGATGTTTTTTCTCGGCGTGGTTGAGTCATCTAAGAGGGTGTGAGTTAAATCGTTTTAAATTTGCAATGAAGCAAACAAGATGAAGGAGGGTGCTATGGAAAAAAAGGCGATGATCTTATTGATGGCGATGGTTTTTGGATTGGGTGTCTTGGGTTGCGCTGGGGAGAAGTCATTGGTTAAACCCACTCCCGCTCAAATTTTACCTGTTAAGGTAAAGGTCGATAGCATTGAGAGGCTCAATGCTATACCTGCTAAGCCCCCTTACCAAGCGACAGATGTCCTTGTATACAGGGTCAATTTCAGACTGACCAATCCAAACAATGCTCTAGCAAAGGTAGAAGATTTCTATTTCGAGGCAAAAGTAGAGGATGGCACTCCCCAAAAGACGATCGTTCAGGCTGCTTCCATGCCGAGCTTGTTAATTCCCGCCAGCGGGGAAACTCTTTGGTCCTCCGTAGACATTTTTGTTTATGGTGGAGTGCTGGGTGCTTTTATCACCCGTGGTCTCGATGCAGGAGAGGGGATGAAAGGTGCAATACGAATGCGGGAAGAATTTTGGACGGACTTAGGGGCTGATAAAAGAAAATTCTTCATTGACGGCAATATCACTTATTCCCTCCCCGATTATCCCAAGTTGGGAACGGTTCGCGATCAATTCAAGAGCGAATTTACCATGCCAAAACTATAAGTGCTGCACGAGGAGAGAGAATCGTGGCTAAGACGATTACAGAAGAGACCTGGGCCAAATTTCAGCCCTCTAAACAAGAGGACACTTTCCCCAAGTTACTGAAACAGAACTATTACAAATGGGGAGAAAAGAAAGTGGCCTACCGATATAAAGATTACGGATACTGGAGGGAACTTACCTGGAAGGACTTCTATGAGCGAACCAAATGGCTTGCAGGAGGTCTGGCTGGCCTCGGTTTTGGACCGGGTGATAAAATTGCTATTTGTGGAGAGAATGCTCCGGAATGGTTCTGGGGGCAAACCGCAGCTCAATGTCTCGGGGGGGCCTCTGTCGGTTTATATACGGATTCGATTCCTTCTGAGCTTCAGTATGTCATCGACCATTCTGATGCAAAAGTCGTCATGGTGGACGATCAAGAACAGGTAGATAAAATCCTCTCTATCAAGGAACAGATTCCTAAAGTGGAAAAAGTGATCTATTGGATCGCAAAGGGAATGTGGAATTATGACGACCCCTGGCTGATCGGTTTCGATGATATGATGGAGATGGGAAAGGATTATGAAAATATCCATCCCAACTTTTTCGATGAAAAGATCGATCAGACCAAAACAGATGATGTGGCCGTCCTCCTCTACACCTCAGGGACAACAGGGCTTCCCAAGGGTTCCATGGTCACTTATAGAAATCTTTTGAGTTTATTCAACGGCTGGGATGCTGCATTGCCTTGGAATGAGAAAGACGAAAACCTTTCCTTCCTCCCACCTGCCTGGGTCGGGGAACAGATTTTTACAGTGGCACCCAATTTGGCAAAAGGGATTGTCGTCAATTTCATTGAAAAGGCCGAGACCGTTCGTTCCGATCTTCGCGAAATAGCCCCTGGTGTCATTCTCCTCGGAGCAAGACAATGGGAGATGACCTGCTCAGAAATCCAGGCCAAAATGATTGACTCCCCTTTCTGGAAAAAGTTTCTCTATAATTTATTTTTACCTGTGGGTTATAAGATCGCCCAATGCCAAGAGGAACGGAAAAGAGTCAGTTGGCTATGGCGTTTTCTTTTCTTCTTCGGATATTGGACCGTGTTTAGACACCTGCAGGACAAAATCGGAATGACCAGGACCAGAACCCCCATCACCGCCGGGGCTGCTTTAAGCCCGGACAATTTCCGACTTCTTCGGGCCATTGGAGTTCCGATCGCACAGGGATATGGTTCCACCGAGGTCTCTGGCCTTGACGTCCTCCAGCTTGAAAAGAATTACTACCGTTCCGAAGGGTCAGGGCAACCCTTTCCCGGGGTGGAGGTAAGGATCACCGAAGATGGAGAAATCCTGCTTGGTGGTGTGGGAGTGGTTCAGGGTTATTATAAACGGCCTGAAGAAACTGAAAAAAGTTTTAAGGGAGGCTATTTCAATACCGGTGACGGTGGGTATATGGATGACGAGGGGGAACTTTATATCATCGACCGAGTGAGAGACATGCAGACCATGAAGAGCGGCGAAAAATTCTCTCCAACCTATATTGAAGGTCGATTAAAATTCAGTCCCTTTATTAAGGATGC
>JACAEV010000005.1 GCA_013388645.1 Syntrophaceae bacterium
AATTTTTGAGAATATGGTTTTTCTCATTACCTTTATTATTTTATACCCCTTCTGGATTCAACTTTCAGGGATACTTGATCTTTTCCATCTCTCGACAGGAGTGTTTGCCTGTGCCTTGGTGTCCTATGTCTCCCATGATCTCCTCTTCAGCAAAAAAAGGGTAACCTTTGGACATATCTCCACCCTCTTCCGGTTTATTCGATACCTTCCCTGGCTCATTCTCCAGATCGTCTTGGCCAATCTTCATGTCGCCTATCTTGTCCTCCACCCCAGGATGAAGGCCTTGATCGATCCCCATATCATCAGATTTAAAGTGAAGTTACAAACCGATATCGGCCTGACGACCTTTGGGAACTCCATCACCCTTACACCAGGGACCATCACGGTCCTGATTCATAATGGATCATTCTATGTCCATGCCATCGATCAAAAGGTGGCAGACGATTTACTGAGGGGTGAGATGGAAGATCGAATTGTTCAAATTTATCAGGAGGACTGAGTTTGGCAGATTTCTTTCTCATCAACAGCCTCATCTTGAGTATTCTGGTATTGCTGTGCCTCTACCGGGTGGTCTATGGGCCCGGGGTCTTCAATCGATTGGTCGGAGCGAGCGTGATCGGTACAAAAACATTAATTATTTTGCTCTTGATTGGATTTCTCTATGGGAGGGTGGAGATGTTTATTGACATCTCCCTCGTCTATGCCTTACTCAACTTTATCGTGACGATCTCAGCAGCAAAATACTTCCAACGAAGGGGGGCCATGTAAATGACCATCCTGGCCATGGTGGTGATTTCGATTGGAACATTCTTTTTTTTCACCTCAACTATTGGGCTATTACGCTTCCCGGATTTCTATTCCCGCATGCACGCAACAGGAAAGGGTGAAACCCTTGGAGTGCTTTTGTCTTTATTCGGTCTGGCTCTTCTCAGCGGATGGTCATTTGCGAGCCTAAAAATCCTTTTCATCGCAGCATTTATTTTTATTACCAGCCCCACCGCAACCCACGCCTTACTCAGGGCAGCCTTTGATTCAAAAGTCAAGCCATGGACAAAGGATGGGAAAATGATCCGGGAGGCCGAAGTCAGGAGGAAATGAATTGGTTTGGCAACTCAATCTGATCTTGCTTCTGTTCGTCCTCATCTGCGCGATCGCCTCCATCACGGTGAAGGACCTTCTCAGCTCTGCGATCATTTTTGGCGTTTACAGCTTCTTCATGTGCCTCCTCTGGGCAGAGATGGGGTCTGTGGATGTGGCCTTTACCGAAGCCTCCGTAGGGGCTGGCGTCTCCACCATCTTCTTTATTGTTGCCATACTAAAGACCACCAGGAGGAGCAAGGATTGAAGCTGGTCGCCTTGATCGCTGTTTGCCTGACCGGAGCCCTTCTTTTATACGGGACGACCGATATGCCCAATTGGGGAGACCCCAACTCACCCGCCAGCCTCCACGTCTCTCCAAGATATATCGAGAAGACCATGGAGGAGACAGCCGTTCCCAACATGGTCACCTCGGTTCTCGCAGATTACAGAGGATATGACACGTTGGGTGAGACGACCGTCATCTTTACCGCCGCCATCGCTTGTATCCTCCTGATAAGGAGGTTCAGCCCGTGATTTCACCCTTTGAAGATGTGATCATTCAAACGGTTTGCCGCATTTTGATCCCCTTCATCCAGCTTTATGGTCTATACGTCATTGCCCATGGCCATTCGAGTCCGGGCGGAGGGTTCCAGGGAGGGGTGATTTTGGGCGCAAGCTTTATTCTTCTCTGCCTTTCCTATGATCTCCAGGAGATAAAAAAGCGATTGAGTCAACGAGCCAATGTCATTTTCCTCAGCGTTGGGGTAATCATCTATGCCGGGATTGGAATCGTTTGCCTCCTCCTGGGTGGAAACTATCTAGATTACAGTTGGCTTCGTCAGATCCTGCCGGTCGATCCGGTTGAGGCACGGTCCATAGGAATTTTCGGTATCGAAGTGGGGGTCGGGGTCACGGTGATGGCGGTGATGATTTCTATCTTCCTCGACCTCGCCTCAGAAGAAGAACAAAAGGGGAGTTGAAAACCGTTGGAACAGGTGATCGGCAAATACAATTACTGGATTTATATCATCCTGATGATGATCGGCTTCTATGCCATGATCGGCAAAAAAAATCTGGTCAAGAAATTGATTGGAATGAATATCTTTCAGACCTCCATCATCCTCTTTTTCATCTCAACGGGGTCTAAGAAAGGGGCAACGATTCCCATCGTCTCAAACGGGCATGAAGGAATCCACCGTGCCATCGAAGCATTTCAATATATGAATCCTTTACCTCATGTACTCATGCTGACAGCGATCGTCGTCATGGTCAGCACGTTCGGAGTCGCCCTTGCACTCCTCTTGATGATCTACCGGAGATATCAGACTCTCGATGAAGATGAAATTTTGAGATTGAGAAGAAAGTGACAGCATCCCCCTTTCCGATTTTGGTCATTGTGGTTCCTCTGATCTCCGCCTTCCTCATCATCTTATTAGGATGGCTAAAGAAATCCCTTTGCTATCCCTTCATGATCGCTTCTCTGATGGCCACCGTGTTTTTTTCCATGGCCATCTTACGATGGATCATCCATCACGGAACCCTCCATTATTATCTTGGCAATTGGGATCCCCCCTGGGGGATCGAATATCTGATCGACCCTCTCAATGCCTTCGTCTTAGTCATTGTCTCCGTGATCAGTCTTCTCATCGGGATTGGATCAAAACCAATGGTGGAGAGTGACATTCCCCGTAAATCCATCTATTTCTATTGTCTTTTTCTCCTTCAAGTCACAGGCCTTCTCGGGATCGTCGTGACAGGGGATGTCTTTAACCTTTATGTATTTTTAGAAATTGCCTCCCTGGCCGGATATGCCCTGATCGCCATTGGGGAAGAGGGTGCTCCCTTTGCAAGTTTTAATTACATGATTTATGGAACGATCGGTGCCTGTTTCTATCTTCTTGGTGTTGGCTATCTTTATATCATGACCGGCTCGCTGAACATGGCAGACCTTTCCAAACTTCTGCCCGACCTGTATGCCTCCAAAGTGGTGCTGATGGCCTTTGCTTTTTTTGTCGTAGGAGTTGCTATCAAAATGGCTCTCTTCCCTTTACATGTCTGGCTCCCAGATGCTTATACGTATGCCCCTTCAAGCGTCACCTCCCTTCTGGCACCGCTGACCACTAAAGTGGGTGCTTATGTATTGATTCGAATCATGTATGGCGTTTTCAAACCAAATTTCTCTATAGAAGTGATCCCGGCCACCACGATTTTGAGTTGGATGGCTTTCTTTGCAATTCTCTTTGGCTGTGTTCTTGCCCTGGGCCAAAGGGATTTGAAGCGGATGGTCGCTTATGTGCTCATTGCAGAAATTGGCTATATTGCCTTAGGGGTGGGGTTGGCCAATCGTAATGGTCTGTTGGGAGCCCTTCTTCATATTATGAATGATGCGTTGATGATGGCTTGTCTCTTCCTGATCGTTGGAGCGATGACCTACAGAGGATGGCCTCGACAGATGGAGCGGTTCACTGGTTTGCACAGGAAGATGCCCATCACCATGGCGGCGTTTGTCATATCCGCCTTGTCGGTTATTGGAATTCCACCCGCCTGTGGTTTCTTTAGCAAATGGTATCTGGTTTTAGGGGCCATCGACGCCGAGCAATGGTTATTTGTTGCTGTCTTATTGATCAGCAGCCTTCTGAACGCCATTCTCTTTTTCAGGGTCATTGAATATGTCTATTTTGAACCGGTAGCGAAAGAGTCTGAGGTGAAGCCGAGCGAGGAAAGAACCAAATTCATGGGAAATGAGGCTCCCCTCACCATGTTGATTCCGATCATTCTATTCGCTTTGGCCATTTTATCAGTGGGTCTCCTGAGTGGAACCATTATTTCTCTGGTGATCCAGTTTGCCTTACCAGCAAACTTCTAAGAAAGAGGCGTCATTTTGGATATCCTTTATTCCGATAAACCCATGTTGGCTCTTCTTGTCTCCGCGGTTGCGGCCATGTTTATTCTTTTCACCGGCGAGAGAAGAAGAAATCTCAGGGAGTTTTGGACACTCCTTGCTTCGGTGGTCAAATTCTCTATCGTCGCCTCGATGATTCCGCTTGTGCTCAAGGGAAAAATCATCGAATGCACCCTCTTCCATCTTCTTCCAGGTGTCGCTTTTCAGTTCAGGGTTGATGCCTTTGGCCTTTTCTTTGCGACCCTTGCTTCGGCTCTTTGGATCGCGACATCTGTTTATTCGATCGGCTATATGAGAGGTCTCCAGGCCCATTCCCAAACCCGATTCTTCTTCTGTTTTGCTTTTGCCCTCCACGGGGCATTAGGCATTGCATTTGCTGGCAACCTTTTTACGCTTTTCATCTTTTATGAGATCCTGACCGTTTCAACCTTTCCGTTGGTCGCCCACAAAGAGACCTCTGAAGCGATTCGAGGAGGAAGGAAGTATTTAGCCTACCTTCTCACCGGTGCGGTCCTGATCTTTTTTTCGATGGGGGTGACCTATGCCCTGACTGGCAAACTTGATTTTGTCGCTGGGGGCTTCTTGCAAGGGAGTGGTTCTGATCCTCTCCTTCGACTCCTCTTCGCCACGTTCATCTTTGGTTTCGGCACGAAGGCGGCTCTCATGCCCCTTCACGAATGGCTACCCACAGCGATGGTCGCCCCTACTCCGGTCAGTGCCCTCCTCCATGCGGTCGCAGTGGTCAAAGCAGGAGTTTTCTGTGTCCTACGGGTTGTCCTCTATGTCTTCGGCCCCAAACTTCTTTACGATCTGGACCTCTGGCTTGCATTGGCTTATTTCGCCTCCTTTACCATTATCGTCTCTGGAATGTTCGCTCTGGCGCAAGACAACTTGAAGCGGAGATTGGCTTTTTCCACCATTAACAATTTAGCGATCATCATCCTCGGAGCCGCCCTCCTTTCTCCAAGCGCCATCACAGGAGGGATCTTTCATCTCGCAGCCCATGGCTTCATGAAGATCACTCTCTTTTTTGTGGCCGGTGCGATCTATGTCAAAACGCACAAAGAGAATATCAGCGAACTCGATGGAATCGGAAAGAAAATGCCAATTACATTAGGTTCCTTCGCCATTGGAGCAATGGGGATCGCTGGAACTCCTCCTCTGGTCGGGTTCATCAGCAAATGGTATCTCTGTTTGGGTTCTTTAGAAGCAAAAGAAATCGTCTTTCTTTTTGTGCTTCTCATAAGTGTCCTCTTTGACATCGCCTACTTTTTTCCCATCGTCTATAATTCTTTTTTTAAAAAGACAAAAGATGAAATGAAATCGGGAATCCAGGAGGCATCGATGTTCATGGTTGCCCCGATTGTCCTCTGCGCGATTCTCTCTATCGTGTTAGGGCTGTCCCCAAACGCCTTCGTCCATTTTTTTGAAATGGCCTCTTCCGCTATGAAAAACATTTTGGGGAGCGGTGGTGGATGAAAGAAAAATTGAAAAAATTATTAATCCTTTTTGCCATTCTCAGCACGGTTGCAGGTTTCATCGGGACACACGACCCTCCCGCTTTGGGGTGGCACTCCATCCCATTTATGGATGCGGTTGTTGGAGTTATTGGAGCCCTGGTGTTGATGGTCTTAATTAAGGGCCTTGCCACTTTTCTTTCTAAGAAAGAAGACTTTTATGATTAGATCCATCCCCCCTGCCTTCATCTTCATCCTGGGGGCTTTCTTCATTCCCCTCTTCCGAGGGAGAGCAAAACAACTCTATCTCCTTTTCGTGAATGCCTTCGTCTTGATCGACCTTTCTCTTCTCGAAGCAGGCACAGGATGGGTCATCCAGTTTTTGGGATATGACCTCATCTTTGCGGAGGTCGATCGTTTGAGTTTGGCGATCGCTTACATCTTCGCTGTGATAGGGTTTTTAGCCATTCTCTATTCTCTTCAAAACAAACAGACGGGAGAGCAGATGGCCGCTTTTCTTTATATGGGGAGTTCCCTGGGGGTGGTGTTTTCGGGCGACTACCTCAGCCTATTTATTTTTTGGGAGATCATGGCCTTTGCTTCAGTCTTTCTCATCTGGTACCGAAGGGAAAAAGCGTCACTCGATGCTGGGTTCCGGTATCTGTTCATGCATATCTTCGGTGGATGTTGCCTCTTAACAGGAATTCTTCTCCACATCACCTCCACGGGGAGTCTCAAGGTGGAGCCGTTAACCAATAGCTGGAGCTCCCTTTTCATTTTGGTCGGTTTTGGTTTGAATACCGCATTGATTCCACTCCACACCTGGCTTCCAGACGCCTATCCCTTAGGAACCATAACGGGAAGCGTTTTTCTCTCCATCTTTACGACGAAAACAGGAGTGTATACATTGGCCAGGTGCTTTTCCGGAAATGAATTCATCGCTATCATGGGTGGGGTAATGGCCGTTTACGGTGTTGTGTTTGCTTTGTTACAAAATGATATCCGGAAGCTGATCTCCTACCACATTATCAGCCAGGTGGGATACATGATCGCCGGTATTGGGGTGGGTACAGAGTTGGGCGTGAATGGAGGCGTCGCCCATCTGATCAATAACCTCCTTTATAAGACCCTGCTGTTTATGTGTACGGGATCCGTGATCTATATGACCGGGAGAAGTAAACTGACAGAATTAGGTGGGCTCGCAAAACAAATGCCCGTCACTTGCATCACTTGCCTGGTGGCCTCCTTCTCCATTTCCGGTGCACCTGGATTCAACGGTTTTGTGAGCAAGGGGATGGTCCTCGCTTCTGTTTTAGAAGTCCATCCCCCTTTCCTCGAACTTCTGCTCAGGTTCGCCTCCGTTGGAACATTTCTCTCTTTTATCAAACTGAGTTACTTCACCTTTTTCGAAAAAAATGAAAAGATTCGCGCGAAAGAAGTCCCTTGGAATATGCAGGTGGCCATGATCGTGATCGCATTGTTGTGTATTCTAATTGGAATGGCTCCGAAAGTTCTCTTCCACATCCTGCCTTACGCTTCCGTTGATTATCATGCATACACATCATCTCACTTCATCGGAGTTCTTCAGCTTTTTTCCTTTGCTGGACTGGTTTTCGTATTTGCGAAAAAGACTTTCTCACCTCATCAGTGGATCATCCTTGATGTTGATTATTTCTATCGAATGACGCTCCGATGGGTCGCCTGGCTATGCATGGGACCTTTAAATGATCTCCGGCGCAGGATTCAGAATTCACTCTCCCGATCCGTTCGGTTTTTGATCTACCTTAGTAAAGATCCCCTTTCCCTCCCAGAGAGGTCCGCAGAATATCGCCAGTGGAACAGGGAGGATGAAGTCTCTGCGTTGGAGTCAATTGGCGGAAAAAAAGAGCGAAGGTACAATGAAAATATCTATCGAAAGCCAATGGGAGTGGGAGTGCTTTTGGCAATTCTTTTTCTATTTTTCTATGGCATAATCTATTTTCTTAAGTAACGCGTGGCCTTTGGGTCGGTGGTCATACTGCTTTACCGGTTAGGACGACTCCATCTTTGTGTTGAAGCTTGTGGACAAAAGAAAAAAAGCCATTTCACAATCAGGCTGAATGGGTGGAAGGGATGACGTATTGGCATGCTCTCATTCTCGGAATCATCGAAGGCATCTCGGAATTTCTCCCGATCTCCTCAACGGGCCACCTCATCCTCACCAGCCATCTCCTTCATCTTCAACAGACGGACTTCCAGAAAAGCTTTGAGATTGCCATCCAGCTTGGAGCTATTTTATCAGTGGTCGTTCTCTACTGGCGAATGTTGCTCGTCAACATTGACATTCTGAAAAGGGTGATCGTGGCCTTTATCCCAACAGCCGTGCTCGGATTGTTCTTCTATAAAATGATTAAAGAAGTGCTTCTCGGAAGTTACACGATTGTCCTCGTTTCTCTTTGGGTGGGGGGAATTCTGTTGATCCTTTTTGAGCTATGGCATCGGGAAAAGGAAAGCGCATCCGATAGGCTTTCCGACATTTCTTATTCCCAGTCATTCATCATTGGTCTTTGTCAGTCAGTGGCGATGATTCCGGGAGTCTCCCGTTCGGCGGCGACGATCATCGGAGGTTTGATTCTGGGAATCCAAAGGAAGACGATTGTCGAGTTTTCTTTCCTCCTATCGGTGCCGACCATGGCTGCCGCCACCGGTTTGGATATGATAAAAAGTGGGGGGCATTTCTCATCGGAGGAATTCTATCTGCTTTTGATGGGATTTATCATCTCCTTTATCGTTGCTCTCTTGAGCGTCAAGTGGCTAATCCATTTCATCAAAAACCATACCTTCCTCTCTTTTGGAATTTATCGAATTCTAATATCCCTGTTATTCTGGGTTGTGATTTGGTGATCTCGCCTCCTGCCGTCTATCCCTTTACTAAAGAACAGAGATTTTCTTTCCATTTAGATTTGAAACGGCCTTTATTCCCGGTCTAAGGACTGAGGTTTTCGGGAATATACGGGGTAATCCTTAACGTCGATTAAGGGTGGCGAGTGTGCTTCCAACCCTTTACCATTAAGGTTTCTCAGCACACCTGCCACCCTTTTTAATATAATTTTTATGAAACGATTAGTCCTACAGCGACTTCTTGGTCATTCCCGTGAAAACGGGAACCCAGGATTCTTTTAACCTTTAACAAATCACTGGATACCTGCTTTCGCAGGTATGACGTCGCGAGGTGGATATTGTTTCTGTTGGTGATACGAGGTGATTTCCATCAGTGTCGCTGTAGTATTGGGTAAGCACCCTTTTAAAAAATATCTGCCGAAAAAATATAGATCTCCGCATCCTTATCCTTCCAAGCATGAGGGGGA
>JACAEV010000234.1 GCA_013388645.1 Syntrophaceae bacterium
ACAACAATTCAAAAATCGATGTATTCCTCCAGAAGTGTATTCCTCCAGAAGGTATAAAAAAATTATCTTCGCTGGTATTTTCAGAAGGGACGGGTAGATTTCAGAACCTTTAGAATGCCTTCGTTTAATTTACGGGATATCTCCCATGCGATTAAAAGATATGTGGTTAAAAACGGTTGAGATGTTCTGCCAAAACTTTTATCGGTTGGGCTCTAAAGCTTCTTCAACCCACCTGTCCCTTCTTTGGATATAACGGGTCAAGTTTTTTATACCCATTGATATATTACAAATCGGTCCCCCTCCTGTTTTAAAAAATTCATAGTGGCAGAGCCAAATTTTGGAAGGGCATAAAAGTTTTTTGATAAAAAATATAATTTTAAAAAGCCAATAGTTTTCAATGTGTTATAGATTTTTAGGCATTTTGGCATAGCCTTTGCTGCCTTAACCTACCAAAGTTAATTTCGTCTTTATTAGTAAAGAGTGGGGAGAAAAAATGAATAAAAAAGGGTTTACACTGATTGAAGTTTTGATCGGCCTCGTGATATTGGCTGTGGGCCTATTAGCCATTGCAGGGATGCAAATCACTGCGGTCAGGGGAAATTTTTTCAGTCATTATATGACGCAGGCCAGCTATGTCGGTCAAGACCGGTTGGAACTTTTAAATAATTTGCCTGTGGATTCAGCTGAGTTGCAGGCAGGAAACCACAATGATGGGTCAACCACCATTTCAGGGATTGTTTTTAATCGTTCTTATAATGTGGTGGTGAATGGAGACATCCGAACGATCACCTATACTGTCGGTTGGAATGATGGGGTAAATCGAACAATCTCCTTTTCAACCATCAGATCAATCTAAAAGTAGAACGGAGATGGAGATGATATTTAAAAAAGAAAAAGGATTAACTCTCATCGAATTATTGATCGCGATTGTCATCAGTGCCTTGATCATAGCCGGTCTCTATCGAACCTTTATCGGTCAACAGAAGACTTATAGCGTACAGGAACAAATTGTTGAGATTCAGCAAAATGCCAGGGTCGCTGTCAATCGAATGATGAGTGAAATCAGGATGGCGGGTTTCGGAAATGTTTCGATGGTCTTGCCGGTCACCTTTTCCACCGGTACTTTCAGTAAGGTGTTGAATCTTGATACGCCTACAGCAGGTTCGCTCACGCTTGTTTCGGCCACGGGTGGAACTTCTACCCTCACCACAGAAGGAGGAATTGGCCAAAGTCAGATCGTCGTTTCGACCCTGACGGATGATATGGGCAATCCGTTATTTGATACGGGTAACCGAAGGTATGTCTCCATTGGGGGTCTGGAAAGCTTTGTGATCACCGGCGTCGATTCTGGGACCAATACCCTTACCTTGAGCGGAGCCCTTACCTACAGACACCCCGTCGGGACACCCATCTTTAACATCAAGGCATTGAGCTACCAGATCGCTATGGTCAATGGAATTCCAACCTTACTGAGAGATGAGAACTTAGGAAATGGCCCTCAACCCCAAGCAGACAGCATTGAGAACCTCCAGTTCACCTATCTGGATGCCAGTGGAAATCCTACGGTTAACCCTCAGGATATTCGAATCATCAGAATATCTTTGACGGCAAGGGGGGAGAGGCAAGACCCTGAATTAAACAACGGAGACGGATATAGAAGGAGACAGATTGTCTCGAACATTCATTTGAGAAATATAGGGATTTAACCCGAGAGGAGGATTGCCCGAATGGGAAAGTTCAATTTGAAAAATGAAAAAGGCGTGGCTCTGGTCGTCGCTTTGATCATGCTAATTATCCTGACCTTCATCGGGATCAGTTCCATTAGTTCAAGCGTTTTTGAAACAAGAATTTCCGGAAATGAACGGGTCGGGAGCTCTGCGTTTTATGCGGCAGAGGGTGGGGTTAATGTCGGAATTAGTCGTCTCCCGGAAATTTCAGCTTACTCCGGAAATATTGGAAGCGATGAAACCTATCGAAGCGGAAAACTCACCGATTCATCTCCTCAACCCCAGAAAAACCTTGGGGTAATGTTCAAACCAGGGTTTGAGACCACCTGGGAGTTTAGACGTTTCCAGATCAATGCAACCGGTGAATCCCTCGGAGCCAAGAAGGAAATAGAGGTCCAGGTAAGCCTGGGACCTTATAATGCAGGGACTTCGTATAATAATTAATAACTTGACAAATGATAATCTTATTGGAGGGATGAAATGAAGCGATGGATTTTAATGATGGCAATGGCGATTGCGGTTGGCATGAACGCCCCGTTTCTCCATGCAGATGATACAGACCTTTTTATGATAAAAGTTCCACCCGATGTCCTGATCATCCTTGACCTCTCCGGAAGCATGAATTGGGTCCCCGCAGGCTCAGCATTATATATTTCAGGGGGCGATTGCAATATCGATGGACCTTTTTATAACACTTATGACCCAAGTCACCCGACCCGATGTACAAATCTTTCTCAATGGAGTGGCCCCAAATACGGAGATGCTGCATGCAATGGACCCTTCTATCGAGCTCCGGATGTGGGTCACGACACCAATTGTAGCAGATTGGGCATCGCTAAAAGAGTAATTTTCGATATCCTCGACAACACGGACAATGGGGTCATTGATTCTCAGGACGAAGCAAGTTTGGGAGTCCGCTTCGGTTATATGAGGTTTTTTGGCTGTGGAGGAGATACAGGAACCGATTATAACAGTGGTTGTAATACCAAAATCAAAGACTTTAACACCGCTTATCAACAGATTAATAATGCGGTTCAAATTGAAAATGCAAGTGGGGGTACGGCCCTCGCTTATTCATTAAATGAAGGCAGGCTCTATATGAATGATTCCAAATCGGCCGATGCCGCTGCAGCCTGCCGGAAAAAATTCGTGATCCTGATTACCGACGGGGAAGATACGCTTGCCTGTGGCGGATCGGGCATGGTTAATCAACCCGGAGATTATAAGAGAAGAAGGGAAACGGTAGCCAAGGCCAAGGCGTTAGCGGATGCTGGGTATAATGTCTTCGTCGTGGGTTTTGGAGGGGATATGCCCCATTACCTTAGACATACACTCAATTGGGCCGCCAAATTCGGAGGAACAGATAATCCGAGGGTTTCTAATTCGGGTAATTTGCAAGGTTACAATCCTTCCCTGATCACCAGCTGCCAAGATTCTCCCGAAGCATCCCATGATCTCGGAGAAGGGACTCATTATTATGCAACTTCGAACGACCCGGGGGAGGCCCCTCTCACCGGATATGCCTTCCTCGCAGAGGATGCGAGTGAACTCAGTATCGCTCTGACCACTATTCTGAAATATATTCAAGAAAAATCATATTCCTTTACCTCACCGACCATTCCGCTGGTTCGAATCCTGGATAACGAGGTAGGCTACATCTCATCCTTTATTCCAAACGAAACCCCCTTCTGGAAAGGCAATCTCAAAGCTTATCTTCTCAATGGCGATGGAACCTTTCCAGTGGATGCGGATGGAAATCCACTGAATGCGAGTTTGATCTGGGATGCCGAAGAACAATTGAAAACCATTTCGCCAAGCTCTCGAAAAATATTTACCTATGTCAATAATGCGATGACCGAATTTTTATATGGGAATTTAACCAATGTTGACCTGGGGTTTCCTAACGATCCCCTCTATGATAGTGAACGCGAAAAATTAATCAACCATATCCGTGGTATCGATGCCTATGATATGAACCAAAACGGAAATGTGACCGAGGCCCGTGCATGGAAACTTGGTGATATTTTCCACTCGACCGCAGTCATCGTGGGTTCTCCAAACCCCTACTTCCAAGAGATTGGATTTAGCGGACCAGGAGGATTTTACGAAACCAACAAAAATAGAACAAAGATTATTCTGGTCGGGGCAAATGACGGAATGCTCCATGCCTTCAATGCCGCCACGGGCGTGGAAGAGTGGGCGTTTATTCCTCCCAGTGTTCTCAAAACATTACAGTGGATGTCCTCGGTCCATACCTATTATGTTGATTCCTCTCCAAAAGTTTCAGATGTATGGGTTTACAATCATCCCACCGATACATCAAAGACAGCAGACGAATGGAGGACCATTCTGGTCTGTGGTTTGAGGAAAGGGGGAAAGCAATATTTTGCTCTGGATATTACCGATACCCTCAATCCTTTTTTTCTCTGGGAGTTCCCGAGATCCAGTGACGGGGTTACGCTTGCCAAACTCGGAGAAAGCTCGTCTGAACCGGTCTTTGGATTAGTCAAGGTCGAACAGGGAGGCGATCTTTATGAAAGGTGGGTTGTCTTTATCGGGGGGGGGCAAGATTCAAACGAGAAAAAGGATAATCAAGCGGTGATCGGAAGAGGCTTCTATGTCATCGATCTTAAGACTGGAGATATCCTCTGGGAACTTTCCAAGGACGACTCCGTCACTTATCCGGATACCGATCCGAGGAAAGATATGAATCATGCCTTTCCGGCTTCGCCTGCCGTCGTCGATCTCAATTCTGACGGATATGTGGACAAGGTCTATATCGGGGATCGGGGAGGGCAGATGTGGGTCTTCGATGTCTCCTTCAATGCCTTAACGAAAAAGAGCAATAGCCAATGGACGGGAAAGATATTGTTTAAAGCTCCGAAGGGAAGCAGTGAAAAACACAGTATTTACTATCCCCCGGCTATTGCATTTGATAAATACCACGTGCCATGGATTTATTTCGGTACAGGAGATCGCGAAGACCCAACGGATACAACGAATACACAAGAGAGATTTTATGCGGTGATGGACGACGGCTTAGGGAACTACCCCCGCCAGGAGAGTGATCTAAAAGATGTCACGTCACTGAACACCTTTACCCAGGATTTGACGAAAAAGGGATGGTTTATCAAGCTGCTGAACTCCGATGGCCAGGTGGAAAAAGTGTTGGCCAGACCTGCGGTGTTTAACCAATTGGTTTATTTCACCACTTATATCTACAAAGGAACTTCTGCTTGTTCGGTCGAAGGGGAGGCAAGGCTCTATATCGTGAGTTACCTCTCCGGAGGAGGAGCATTGACCGTAGATGAATTGAGTGACCTGGAAGGCACCCCCTCTTCTCAACG
>JACAEV010000219.1 GCA_013388645.1 Syntrophaceae bacterium
AAGGTCTTTACCTTATGGAGGTTGGGATACCATACCTTTCGAGTCTTGTTGTTGGCGTGACTCACATTATGGCCAAAGACTGGTCCTTTTCCGCAGATGTCACAAACTTTTGCCATTATTAAACCTCAACATAGAAATTAAATATATAATTAACGTAATGCAGTAAAAATTGCAAGGGGGGAAGTCTATAACAAATCAGTGTAGGTCTTTATTTCCATTTATTGATAATAGACTACCTTTCTTCTTTCAACAGGGAGTCTCAAGAAGATCGAGGTCTTGGTCTTCTTTTCATCGAATTCGACCCTCATCATCCCTCGATTGCGCCGCACCACCTCTTGAACGAAACGGAGGATGAGGTCTAATGGTCCTTCTTTTTGAGGCAGTTCAGGCCCCTTTACCTGTCCGATCGGTCTTTTATAATCCACCAAAATGACGGAGATCTCAATGTATCGGTTATCCTTCTGGAACAGAGTCAGGTCTTGGCCTGTCTCTTTTTCAACGACCATCGATCGGGTGGAAAGACCGATGCTCCCCTGAGGGGGGACCGAACCGATCGCATATTGAAGCACGGAGCTTAAAATATATCGCAACTGTTCATCTGGGACAACGGTTTCGGGTAAGTCCTTTTCAAACTTCTTAAATAACTTGATTCCTTTCTCTTCTAATTTAGCTCGATGTTTTCTCAGGACCTCTTCGATGAAATGGTGAACGGTGTCCGCCTTCTGAACGGGGGTATTAAGTCTAACATAATTGATCAGACCATTGAGCACCATATCCATTTTTTCAATATCCTCGGTGATCGATCGATAAAAAAACTCTCCAAATTCTCTATCACTAAATTTCCCACGGGCAAGCTGTGTATAGCTCTTAACGGAACTAAAAGTATTCTTAATGTGCTCAATCAATTCGATAAACAAAGGGGAAAGGAAGGGAGTATTTTGTTCGCCGGAGAGAAAATTTAATTTAGATTTTAAAAATTCAATCCCATCGGTATGGAGAGAGGACGTAAAAGATCTTCCCTCATTTTCCACTCCAAACATATTGCCTTCCATTTCAATCACCAAACCTTTCTTAATGGGATGAAATAAAATGCAAAATTCTATTGATATTATATATATACTTAATTAAAAACTCAATATAAAAATATTAAATGGATGCATAAATAATTAAAAATTCTATATTTTCTTAGCATTATTTGACATCTGTTAACGTGAATTAACCTTAATTATCATCATTTAACATTTTAAAAATATTAGAGAATATTTTGTTTTTGAATAAATGGGGGGTTATTCTTTAAATGCAGTCATGGGCTCTAAAATCAAATCTCCCTTTTCGAATCGCTCAATGGAAAGAGAGGAGATGTCGATCGTTTTTGCATCTCCATCAACGATCAGCTCAGCAATCAATTTGCCGACAGCTGGACTGTGCTGAAATCCATGTCCACTAAAACCATTCGCAAGGATGAATCCTTCTACTTCAGGAACCTTTCCGAGGACAGCATGGTGATCGGGGGTAATTTCATAAAGACCTGCCCATCCTCTGGCAATGCGGGCTTTTTCGAGGACCGGGACACGGTACATGGCATTCTCGGAAGCCTCGGCCATGGCTTCATAATCAGTATTAAGATTAAAACTCGGTTCTGAGTCCAAAGGGCCTGATAGGAGTAATCCATCTATTTCCTGTCGGAAATACCATCCTCTGTGAAAATCGATGACGAGTGGGATGGTTTGAGCTGAGAGACGGAATGGGGCAGTAATAAAGATTTGCCTTCTTAATGGTTTGACGGGAATCTGAACACCCACCATCTCTCCAATGGAGGCCGCATAAGGCCCTCCTGCATTGACCACCACGGGAGCGGATACCTCTTCGTCCTTCGTCTTGACACCTTGAATCTTACCCTCCGCAGATAAAATTTTAGTCACCTCTTTCCCTTCGTAGATTTTCACACCCTCCCTCTTTGCCCCCGCAACAAATCCAGATAGAACTTCACTGGGACCTGCATAACCATCTTTCGGGCAGAACGTCCCTCCTAAAATATCATCCATTCTGAGGTAGGGCCAACGCTGGCTAATCTCACTGGGATTTAAGAATTCAACAGGAATATTAAATTTTTTCTGAAGCATCACATTCTTTTTGAAAACGTCCATCTCCGATTCTGTCGTTGCGAGAAAGAGATATCCGACCTCTTTAAATTCTGGATTGATCCCGAATTCCTCTTTGAATCGCTTAAAGGTTTTTAAAGACTCGAGGGAGAAACGAATGTTGATCTCTGTAGAAAATTGAGTTCGAATGCCTCCGACACAGCGACTGGTAGACCCTTCCCCCAACTGCCCTTTCTCAAGAAGGAGGATCCTCCCGGCTTTCTTTAAGGCAAGATGATAGGCAATGCTTACCCCTATAATCCCCCCTCCAATGATGACCACTTCTGCCGTTTTCTCCATAACCACCTCATTCCACCTGTGGTGACCAGTGAGAGGTTTATTTAAGAATACCGGACCAAATATAATTTGTCAGGGTAACGGTGTCAAACACAGGAACGCTTACGGCTTTTCTCACCGCTTTTCCAAAAACAGGCATGTTGGCGCATTCCAAAACGAGACCCGAAACATCCGGATGCCCATTGACCAAGGCTGACACTTCAGCCACCATTTCATTTTCAGCTTTGGAGAGATCGATATTCGGATGATTCCCAACATAGACCCTATGAAACTCACTCGCCGGATTTAGGCCACGCACCACCACCGGAACTCCTATTGCTCCAACGCCCTCGAAATGAGCCTCGGTCAGCGAGGCAGCATCCACCGTTAAGATACCGATCCGACCACGTCTGCCCGAAATTTGATAAGCCAAGGGCACCTGTAGGAGGCTGGATGTGAAAACAGGGATGTCAACTGCAGAGGCGATTTCTTTTTGCCAGATCGCCAGAAAACCACAACTGGTTGTAACCGCCTTCGCCCCTCGTCTTTGTAAAACTTTAGCTCCTTCGATGAATGACGAAAGGAGGAATTCATCCCTCTCCTTGACGACCCTAAGAGGAATCGCCCCTTCTATCCTCTCATAGATGACCGGAAATGGAAATGTCTCCGGATTACCCACATCCCCTAAAAGTCGAGGGAAAGAGGTGTCAAGCAATAGTATGCCGATCAAAAAATCACCTCCTCCAAAAATTTTTTGAATGGGTGGTTCAATGAATTCCTTCATAACATATTTGAAGGAGGGCGTGAATTAGAAAAATTTTCTTTACTTTTACAAATCCAAAGAGTATATAATGACGTTGGCTCAACAAATTCAAACTCAAAAAACCAAATCAAACATATTCAAAATTTCCCTTCACCCCCTTCCGCAGCAGGAAGAAAGGGTGAAGGACAGAAGGAGGGAAAGAGATGAAAAAAATATTTTGTTTCGGGATCATTGGATTATTCATGTCTATTGGTGCTTTCGCCCAAGCCCAGACCCTGACCTGGACAGCGGGCGGAGTAGGCGGTGGCTGGTATGCGATTGCAGGGGGCATCTCTAATATCGTCAATGAAAAATCAGGGGGCATCACGATCAAAGTCATTCCAGGAGGTGGCACGGTTAACCCAAGGCTGGTTGATAAAGGAGATTGCGAATTGGGATGGGGTCTCCCTTTCCTCAACGTCGCCGCATGGAATGGTGAGGATCCTTATGACAAAAAGCATTCCAACTTAAGAGCGATTGCAGGGGGTATGAGTCTCAATTTCTTCCATTTCTATGTGGCTGCAGACAGCCCCATCAAAACCATGGACGAAGTCTTCAAGCAAAAAAAGGCACTCCGTATCGCCATTTCACCGACAGGGACTTCTGATGAATGGGTATTCCGGAAAGTGCTCGCCCACTATAAGGTGGACTATAAAGACCTTGAATCAGCCGGGTTCAAGTTCTTCAGAGGCTCTTATGCGGAGCAGGCAAGTCAATTCAAGGATAGGAATGTGGACTCGGTCTTCACCTTTTTAGCCCTTCCAGGAGCAGCCATTACAGAAGCTTCCATCGGTCGTTCTCTCAGGCTCATCGAATTTTCTCCGGAGGTCTTGAAGAGTCTTTTACAATATGGGATCGAATCAGGAAAAATTCCAGCAGGAACTTATCCGAAGGCGGCGAATGCCGATCAGAACGTGACCACCGCTATTGCTGGAAGCGTGATTCTCGTCAATAAAGGTGTATCCGATGATGTCGCCTATCGGATGGCGAAGGTCATCCATGAGAATCTTGACCAGTTCAGAAAGATTCATGGCTCCTTAGCCCCATACCAGTTAAAAGACGCGGTCACAGGATTGGGTTTGATTCCCCTTCACCCTGGTGCAGAAAAGTATTATAAAGAAAAAGGGGTCTTGAAATAGAAGTGGGAACTGAGGAGCTCCCTGGTGCGCTCTCTAAAGGGTTGGGTAAAAATTTTTGTTATCGTCTATGGGGTGGCAGCATCTTTTTTTCACCTCTACACCTCTGGGTATGGGACCTTTGAACCTCGCACTCAGCGTGGGCTCCATCTTCTTTTATTGCTCCCTATCATCTACCTTCTCTTTCCTGCCACCAAAAAATCACCCAAAGATCGTCCAAGTTTTTTCGATGGGATCGCCTCGATTCTCTGTTTTTTGGGACCTCTTTATATCGTCACGGAGGCCGAACGTCTCAATTTTCGAATGGTAGGGATGGATGAGGTTCGAACCATTGAAGTCATTCTTGGATCTCTTCTCGTCATCCTTGTGGTAGAGGCCTGCCGGCGAGCCCTTTCAAAGTGGATGGCCATCACCATCGCCTTTTTCTTGGTCTACCTCGCTTCGGCCCCCTATTGGCCAGGACTTTTGAAATTTAAAGGTTACTCCTTCCCCCGAATGGTTGAGGTACTGTTCTTGGCCGGAGATGAGGGAATCTTCGGTTTTCTCACGGGGATTTCATCCAATATTCTCTACATCTATATCCTCTTCGCCGCCTTCATGTTAAGCGCCGGAGTCGGAAATTTTCTCATCGACTTTGCCGTCTGTGCCGCGGGTTGGGCAAGAGGGGGCCCTGCAAAAATCGCAGTCATTTCGAGCGCCCTCTATGGAACAGTAAGTGGGAGCACGGTGGCCAACGTCTATGCCACAGGGAGCTTCACCATTCCCCTGATGAAAAAAGGCGGTTTTGCCCCAAAACAAGCTGCAGCGATCGAGGCAATTGCTGGAACGGGAGGCCAGGTCATGCCACCGATCATGGGCGCAGGTGCCTTTATCATGTCAGAGGTCACTGGAATTCCTTATTTTAAAATTATCCAGGCTGCAGCCATCCCTGCGATATTGTATTACCTCGCTTTATTCTTTGTCGTCCATTTTATTTCAATAAAACAAAGTATGAGGAGTATCTCGAAAACAGATCGCCCCAGTATCTTACCCATGCTCCGTCATGCCTACTATTTTCTTCCTTTTATATTAGTGGTTACTCTCTTAGGTTACGGATATTCCCCAGCGAAATCTGCATTTTATGTCGTTTTGATCATCTTTGCTCTCAGTTTTCTGGATCGAAAAACCTGGATGACCCCTAAAAAACTCATCGACACCTTATCTCAAGCAGCCATCAATGCCGCCATCATTGCCACTGCCCTTGCAGGATCAGGCATGGTGGTGGGCATTCTCACTCGAACGGGAGCCGCACTGGCCTTTGGGAGCGTCCTTTTGAGCGCCTCTCTGAACAACCTCCTCTTGGCCATGATCCTTGTCTTTTTGGTCGTCAGTGTTCTTGGAACCGGAATTCCCACCACCCCCTCTTATATCATTGCTGTGACCGTTGGGGCTTCCGCCCTTGGAAGATTTGACGTTGCATTACTGTCTGCCCATCTTTTCGTTTTTTATTATGCTGTTCTTTCAGATCTCACCCCGCCCGATGCCATCACCGCTTTTGCTGCAGCCAATCTCGCCGGATCGGAGATGATGTCCACAGGGGTTGAGGCCTTTAAATTGGGGATCGCAGGATTTCTCATTCCCTTCGCTTTTGTATTCCAGCCCGCACTTCTGCTGCAAGGCACCTTTTTCCAAATTTTAAAGGCTTCGGGGTTGACCGCTCTTGGAGTGATTTGCCTCGCCGCTTCTCTGGTTGGCCATATCTGGTCACCTCTCGACTCGCTCCAACGACTCCTCTTCGCATCGGCTGCTGTTCTTTTGGCCTTTCCCACCCTCGGTATGGAATTTATTGGGATTGGGTTAGCATTAGGCTGTTTTAGTTGGGCAAGATTGAGGAAATAAAAAGTGAACGTGACTTGACGTCGTTCGCCATCGACCTATTTTCTTTTTCTGACCATCTTTAACAAAAAGAGCATCTCCTCATTTTTCATCCCATAGGAGCATGCCAAATAGATTCCCAGTCCAACCACCATTCCTGTGAGGAGAAGGAAAACCTTCTGAACGACGTTTCCGGTCATAGACCAATCTCCTATGGAGCAGATTAAATAGGCGGCCAATCCCATCGGAAGACTGCAAAAGATACTTCTGAGGAGAGATTGAATATTTTTCTTCAAATCCATTTTTCCTAACTTCGAATTCAACTTCCAGAATAAAAGAATCAGGTTGAGGGTGGATGAGAGACTGGTGGCCAAAGCCAGCCCTCCGTGTTTTAATGGAGAAATGAGGATCACAATAAACATGACATTGGCACCCAAACAAATCAAAGCAATTTTCAGAGGGGTCCAGGTATCTTGGAGAGAATAGAAGGCAGGAACAATAGTCCTGGATCCTGCAATGGCCCAGAGACCCACGGAATAGAACAAGAGAGCAAAAGCCGTTTTCTCTGTGGCGGAATAATCAAATAACCCTCTTTGAAAGAGGAGGTTGACGATAGGAGTTTTGAGAGCGATCAGTCCCACCATCGCAGGAACGCTGATAAAGGAAACCAGGCGAAAAGCGAAAGAAAGCGTCTCTTTTAACTCCTCTATTTTCCCTTGCGCCGCCAGTCCCGAAAGGCTTGGAAGAGAGGCCATGCCAATGGCAATCGCAAAAATTCCCAGTGGAAATTCCATTAATCGGTCGGCAAAGAAAAGGTAGGAGACACTTCCTCCTGGAAGGAAGGAGGCAAAGATCGTATCCACGAAGACATTGATTTGATACACAGCCGTTCCGATCAGGCCTGGAACCATCAGAAGACCGATCCGCTTGATCGCGGGATGTCGGAAATTGAAATTGAGTCGGAAGGTTATTCTCTTCTTCCATAGAAATGGAACCTGAAAGAAAAATTGGATGACCCCTCCTGCGACGACTCCAAGGGCAAGGGTCATCACCGGTATTTTAAACGAATGATATAGAAGGAGGACAGAGACGATGATCGAGATATTGAGGAAGATCGGAGCAATAGCAGGAGCGAAGAAATGTCGGTGTGAATTTAGAATTCCCATGCAGAGGGCAAAGAGTCCCATAAAGAAGAGATAGGGGAAGATGATTTGATTCAGGGTGACGGTCAGTTGGAATTTTTCTGGAATCTGAGTAAACCCCGGGGCGATGATCTGAATCAATATGGGTGAAAAAAGAACGCCGAGGAGGGTCAGGATGAACAAGATCACTCCAGCGATGGTGAAGGCGATGTGGGTCACCTGCTGGGTCTCTTTTTCTGACCTTTGAGTGAGGTATTCAGTATAGACAGGGATGAATGAAATGGTCAAAGATCCCTCTCCCACCAATCGCCTCCATAGGTTTGGAATCCGAAAGGCCACAAAAAAGGCATCGGCCGCCATCCCGGCTCCGAAGAAATGAGCAATGACCATATCCCTCAAAAAACCGAGAATACGACTGAGGAGAGTCCCCATCCCGATGGTGGTGGCAGCTTTAGTAATTTTGCGATTCTCAGACATCTCTCAAAGACCTTGACACACGCTACCCCAAAATGTTAAAAAAATCAATCATATAAAGATGGGCTATAGGTTAGGGTTAGGAAGCCTGAAAATACGAAACCGGCGTCGTTCCCTTTACCCTAACACTGAAGTCTTTATTATCCATGAAAGGGGGTTCAATCCTTGGCTACCCATATATCGGCTATTAAAAGGACAAGACAAAACGAGAAGAGGAGACTTCGAAACCTCCAAATTAAATCCACTGTAAAGTCTTCTATAAAAAAGGTGAGAAGTGCCCTTGCAAAGAGGGATGTTGAAGGCGCTCAAAAAGCTCTGTCGAAAGCAATCCCGTTAATCCAGAAAGCAAACACCAAGGGTGTCTTCCACAAAAATACCTCTGCCAGAAAAATTTCACGATTGATGCGAGAAGTGAACGCCCTATCTACAGGGCGTAGAGAGCATAGCGCATAGCGAATTCAACCCATTAGAAGGCCACACAATTTATACAGAGATAGTAATATCAATATCAGCTCCTTATTTCGGCCGAATTCAAAACCCTGCTTTTTCAGACGGGGTTCCCTGAGGCCGACAGAGGTCCATCACCAGTTTTTCCATCAGAAGGCTCTTCGGCCCGCGGTTTTTCTTAAAGTCTAAATCCGTTTGATGACATCGTTGAATTCCCTCCCGCAGTGAGCGTTCAGAGAAATTTTTCCCTTGTTCCATCAATTTTTTTATATTCCATGGTGATCTTCCCAATGCTTTCGCTAACTTTCCTGCGTCCGGATGATGGGAGCTCATCTGTTTGATCAATAAGATGTTCCAATATTGCTTTGCGATCATATTGACTAAAATGGGAATCGGATCCCCTTTGGTGAACTCTTCTTCCTTTTTAAATGAAATCGTTCCTGACTCCAAGGCTTTTTCTAAAATCCCAAGGGCTTTTTCTAAATTTTGATGGCCGATGGCATCCGTTAAATCAAAGACCGTGCTGATTTTGACATCTGAGCTCATCGCTTCTACATCGGAGAGTTCAATTCTTTTCTTCTCTCCAACGCTCAAACAGACCTTTTCTAAGGCATTGTCAATATCATAAAGGTGGTCTCCTGACGTTTCAATCAAATACTCGGCTGCATCCTCTGAAAGGAGCTTGCGTTTTTCTTCCATCCGTTTTCTGACCCAAGAGGCTAATGCCCTCCCTCTTAACCTCACGTATTCTTTGACTTGTCCTACTTTTTCAATTTCTTCTCGATAGGACTTCCAGGTTCCAATCGTTTGACCATAAAGAACGAGACAGGTGCTCCGAGACGGTTTCTGGATATATTTCATCAACGTTTCTACCTTTTCCTCATCCATTCGGTCTGCATCGCTGACAAGAATAAATCGGTATTTTGAAAACATGGGAAGGGTCTGGGCGGTTTGGATGATCTCTTGACTGCTGTGTTCCTCACCATTGAAGAGGTGAAAGTTAAATCCTTGCTCTTTTTTAGAAAGCGTCTGGTTGAGTAGTTTCTGGATCTCCTCTTGGATGAGGTAATCCTCTGGCCCATAGAGAAAATAAACCGGATAAGATTGATGCGGCGTCATGATTTCTTTATATCCCACCCTGCCCCTCTTTTCGGCTTCCTTCATAGAGGGCATACTCTAACAACCGACATTCAATGGGACCATTATAGAATAGAATTCTTCTCTGTGTCCTTAATCCAATCTTCTTCGACAAATCAAGGCTGCCGGTAAATACATACCCTTTGTATCCCTGGCATTTCTTTTTGAAAAAATCACCAATCCGTTTGTACATCTCTTTTAATTTTTCCGTCTCTCCCATGCGCTCACCATATTCAGGGTTGAGGAGGACCACCCCTCCCTGATCAGGGACCGGGGTTTCTGAAAAATCACAGACACCAAACTCAATGAATCGATCCACCCCAGCGGTCATTGCATTCTTCTTGGCTGCCTCCACTGCCTGTTGACTGATGTCCGTCGCAATCACCCTTCCTGCAAATCGATCCGTGGCTTCCGCTCTTATTTTCCTTCGGAGTACTTTCCAAGAGGGTTCATCAAACCCTTTTAAATGCATGAAACCATAATTGCTTCTTAACAAACCCGGAGCCCTCCCCAGTGCCATCAGAGTGGCCTCGATGGCAAGGGTTCCACTGCCACACATGGGGTTAATAAAATTCCCGTTTCCATTCCACTCGGTGGCCAGAACCACAGCGGCCGCAAGGGTTTCCTGCATCGGTGCCTTGAGAGGAATCATCCGATAGCCCCGTTTGGAGAGGGGTTCCCCAGAAGTATCAAAAAATACCTGGCAGAGGTTATTTCGCCAGTAAAGATGAATCACCACCTGATCTCTTTCTGGCCCTGCATCCGGCCGACGACCCCGCTTCTCTTTAATCCGGTCAACCACAGCATCCTTGCATTTTACATTTGCGAATCTCGAATCCTTGATGGCGGGATGATTCACAGAAGAGGTGACACAGAAATAGCCATCCTCTCGAATATACTCTTCCCAACCGATTCGAGAGATCCTCTTATACAGTTCATCCGGTGTCTTCGCCATAAATGATTCGATGAGAAAGAGAACTCGTTGACCCGTGGAGATGAGCAAGTTGAGTCGCATCGCCTCTTCCAACGTTCCTTCCGTCTCCACTTCCGCCCTCCCCTCTCCTAAAATTGGAAACCCTAAGGAAAGGATCTCCTTTTTTAAAAAAGGAGGAATCCCCTTGCCGCACGTGATGACGATCCGACTCTTTTTTGTCCAAAAAGACATAAGGCCTCTCCACTCGCAAAGCCCCACCATGCAATGGAAAGAACAAATAAGGAAGAGGGAAACCCTCTCCAGCTCACCATGGGACGCAAAAAGGAAACGGCGAATCGAACGACTTCGTTCACGTCTTCCTAAAGTTCTTCCTGAGTGAAAGCCACGACTTCATCAATGGTCTTAGCATCCCAAAATACCATGACCAGCCGATCCACGCCGAACGCCACCCCCGCTGACGGAGGCATCTGATTCAGCTCACTTAAGAATTTTTCTGGCATCGCATAAACCCATTTGCCAACGGATTGGCGATATTCATTTTCGTGATGAAATCGCCTTCGCTGCTCCTCAGGGTCAACTAATTCCGAAAACCCATTGGCCAGCTCTAACCCACCGATATAAAGTTCAAACCGCTCTGAGACACTCGGATCCTCTGGCTTCGGGCGGGCCAGCGCTCCCCGTTCGGTAGGGTAATCATAAATGAATGTCGGTCTTTCTACCCCCAGTCTCGGCTCAATTTCTTGAACCATGATCTCGTCAAAAAGATTCCGCTCCAGTGCTTCTGCCATCGAAAACTGTGAGCCATGTTGGAACGCTTCTTGGACAGAGATTCTCTCCCAGGGCGGGTTCAGATCGATCTCATGGCCTCGAAAAAAAATATTTTCCCCCAACCCTATAAAGGTCGCCACCGACTGAATGAATTCCTCACATTCCTTCATCAACCCGAGATAGTCCGCATCTGCTCGGTACCACTCGAGAAGGGTAAACTCGGGAAGGTGCTGACTCCCCCTTTCTCGATCACGCCAGCATCGGCAGATTTGAAAGATCTTCTCATATCCTGCTGCCATCATTCGTTTCATACAAAGCTCAGGAGAAGGATGGAGAAACCACGATCCGGAGGGAATGGCATCGATGTGAGATTCTGGAGCCGGAAGCGGAATGCGATGAGGGGTCTCCACTTCGAGATAACCCTTCTCAATAAAAAATTGCCTCGTCCCTTGCAGGATCCGTGCCCTCCCCCATAGGACCTTTTCACGTTTTGCCAGGGGTCCGCTTTTTGCCACCAACCTACTCTTTCACCCTCTTGGAGAATTCACCCGTTCGAGTATCAATGGTGATCAACTCACCTTCTTCGATGAAAGGGGGGACGCGAAGTTCGTAACCTGTTTCGACGGTCGCCGGTTTGTAATCGGTCTTTGAGGTATCTCCCTTCACCCAAGTCTCTGTCTTCACCACCCTGAGATTGACAAAGTTGGGTAGCTCGACCCCAATCGGCCGATCTCTGAACAAAAGGATTTCCACATTCAAATTTTCAGTTAAGAAATTTTTGGCCTCCCCTAAGGATTCTTCGCTGATCATGATCTGTTCATAGGTTTCATTATCCATGAAGTAGTAATGGTCGCCCTCCTTATAGAGATACTGCATGGCCCGTTCTTCCAATGAGGCGGGTTCAAAGGTATCGCCCTCACGAAACGTCCTGTCGATGGTCAACCCAGTGATCATATTTCGAAGTTTGGTGCGATAAAGGGCTTGACCTTTACCCGGCTTGGAAAATTCAAAGAGGGTCACGATGTAAGGCTCATCGTCGATGATCACTTTTAATCCTTTTCTCAAATCAGAAGCGGTATACATCGATCCACCTTCCTATCACCTTCCCCGTCGGGCGGAAAAATGTTGCTGCCTGCCTTGTCTCCTCTATAGGGTTTCAGGGCCTGGCGGTCGGCAGGGACGAGGGACCTGAATTAAAAGTTATAAAAAAAACGATTTCGAATCCGCTCTGCCGAATATCTTCCAATCTCTTGGAGGGCAACTGCTTTATTCGCTTCGTTGGTGAGAATATTAGGCGACGCTCGAAACCATCGGTTCTCAGAAAAATGCTTTTCTTCCCAAAGAACCTCCCCTGCCCTATTTTTTAAAACTAAACCAAGGACCACTTTCATCTCAAATTCCAAGACAAAACCCGACTTATCATAAGAAACAGAGGTGATATCAAAAGACTTGATCACTCCTTCTAAAACGGAATCTGCCCCTTTTCGTTCAACGACACGAACCCTTTTGTCCCGAATGAACTCCTTTAAAAAACCTTGGGTAAAAGGAACTTCAATGCCGGGCTCAAACGTCCGGTTTTTGAAAGTGGGGATAGCAACAGAATTTAGGCCTGGCGGAACATGCGTCTCCTTTCCGACCATCTGGTATCCGCATCCTGAAAGAAAAAGAAGGCATAAAAGGGTTACGACAACGATGCCCGTGTAGTTTAGAGGTAATGTCATCCGTCTTCTCATCGCTCTTTTTAACATCGCACGATACGAGCTGCTAAACCCAAACCGGAAATAACAGCCCGTTCCTATATTAACAAACAATGTTGACCAGTTTCTTGGGGACAAGGATCACCCGTTTGATC
Organism: Syntrophaceae bacterium; assembly: GCA_013388645.1. Classification (GTDB taxonomy): domain Bacteria; phylum Desulfobacterota; class BSN033; order BSN033; family UBA1163; genus UBA1163. The sequence goes on from JACAEV010000219.1 coordinate 12,964, forward strand.
TCTTTGCCTTCCACCAATTTCCGAACTTTCTCGCTCTTGAGGGCCCAGGTCTTCACTTCCTCTTCCTTGTACGAGGCCGGGATCGTCATCCGATCTCTCAATTTCCCGTTGATCTGGATCACAATCAACACTTCGTCTTCCAAAACGGCTTCCGGGTCGTAATTGGGCCATGGCGTTTTGAGGATGGACTCCCGATTCCCCAACGCTTCCCAGAGCTCTTCCGCAAAGTGGGGAACAAAGGGGGAAAGCAAAATCACGACGGTCTCAATGGCTTCCCGTATAATCCTTTTGGACATTTCGTCCTTACGATCCTTCACCTCGGATACATAAATTTCGTTGACTAACTCCATGATGGCACTGATCGCCGTATTGAAATGGAATCGCTCAATATCGTCGCTCACCTTTTGTATCGTTTGGTGAGTCTTTTGCCGCAGGGATTTCTGAACTCCCTCCAGAACGGTCCCAAATGGTAGGGGCGTCACATGCTGGAGGTGAGGAGACTGCTCATAAAAGAGCCTCCAGACCCGATTGAGAAAACGGGCCGATCCCTCCACTCCCTGGTCGTTCCAATCCAGATCCTTCTCAGGCGGAGAAGCAAAGAGGCAAAACATTCTGGCCGTATCCGAACCATATTTTTCAATCAAATATTCAGGGTCCACGACATTTTTCTTGGATTTAGACATCTTCTCAAGCCGTCCAATCGAAATTGGGCTTCCACATTTTCGGCAACGAATGGCCTCTCCCTGACCCTCTATCTCGTTGGGAAAGAGATAACCATCTTTGGGACATTCATAAACCTCTTTGCAAACCATCCCTTGCGTGAGAAGGTTTGTGAAAGGCTCATCCACACTCACCCACCCCATCTCTTTTAGAACTCGAGTGAAAAATCGGGAATAGAGGAGATGCAGAATGGCATGTTCAATCCCTCCAATATATTGATCCACCGGCATCCAATAATCCACCCTCTTCTTTTCTAATGGACCTTGATCATAGTCAGGACATGCAAACCGATCAAAATACCACGAGGATTCCACAAAGGTATCCATGGTATCGGTCTCCCTTCGAGCAAACCCTCCACACGTCGGGCATCGGGTTTCCACAAATTCTTTCAATCCAGAAAGAGGCGACTCTCCCATCCCAGTGATCTCTACATCAAAAGGAAGGATGACGGGTAGGTCCTTTTCAGGAACAGGGACCATCCCGCAACGGTCACAATAAATGATGGGGATGGGAGCCCCCCAATAACGTTGTCTCGAAATACCCCAATCCCTCAGTCGGAATGTGATTCGTTTACCCCCCAATCCCTTCTCCTCAAGATAGGTGGCAATCATCTCCCTTGCTTTGACGCTATGGACTCCGTTAAATGGGCCGGAGTTGACCAACACCCCTTCTCCCTCATAGGCTTCGGTCATGGTCTCCCGTTCTAAAGGTCGACCCTCCGGTTGAACGACCACAATCAAAGGAAGTCCAAATTTCTTCGCAAATTCAAAGTCTCTCTGGTCATGGGTGGGCACCGCCATCACCGCCCCTGTCCCATATTCCATCAAAACAAAATTGGCAACGAAGATCGGCATCCTCGCTTTCGTCATTGGATTCAGGCAATAGGCCCCAGTAAAAACGCCCTCCTTTTCTGCGGTCGCTGCCGTCCTCTTAATTTTATCCTGGCGCCTCATCCTTTCAACAAATTCTCGAACGGCCCCTTCCTGAGTCGTGCCTTTTGACAAACTTAGAGCAAGAGGATGTTCGGGAGCCAGGCTCATGAACGTCGCTCCGAAAACGGTATCCTGTCGTGTGGTGAAAACCTTGATGACCTCTTCGGAGTGTTCCATCGGAAAATGAATTTCGGCACCGATCGACCTCCCAATCCAATTGCGTTGCATGGTGAGAACACGCTCGGGCCATCCAGGGAGTTTTTCACACCACTCTAATAGTTCTTCGGCATAGGCCGTAATCTTAAAAAACCATTGGTCCAGTTCTTTCTGCGTGACACCGGGGTCTTCGGCGTGACCTCGCCAACACGTCCCATCGCTCATCACCTGCTCATTCGCTAAGACCGTCTTACAGACCTCGCACCAGTTCACAAAAGACCTCCTCTTATAGGCCAATCCCTTCTCGTACATTTTTAAAAAGAAGAGTTGTTCCCATTTATAATAGGAGGCATCGCAGGTGGCAAACTCTCGATCCCAATCATAACTGAAGCCCATCCGCTTCAGCTGATTCCTCATATAATCGATATTTTCATAAGTCCATTTGGCAGGATGAACGCCATGTTCGATGGCAGCGTTTTCTGCGGGCATCCCAAAGGCATCCCAAGCCATGGGATGAAGGACATTGAACCCCTTCATCTTCTTATATCGGGCTACGACATCCCCGATCGAGTAATTACGGACATGGCCCATATGGATCCGTCCCGAAGGATAAGGGAACATTTCAAGAAGATAATATTTTTTTTTGTTCAGATCTTCTGTCACCTTAAAGAGTCTTTGGTTTTCCCAAATCTTCTGCCATTTCTCTTCAATCTCTTTAGGATGATAATACGGATTCATTCTCTCCTCACTCCAATCCCCATCTCACCCCCTCATCATCCTCCGAATTCGCAGTCTCAGGGCGTTGAGACGGATGAACCCCTCTGCGTCTTTTTGATTATAAACCGTGTCTTTCTCAAAGGTCGCAAAGGCTCCATGGTAGAGAGATTTTTCTGACTGACGGCCAACGACTGTGCAGTTTCCTTTATAAAGCTTCAAACGAACGGTCCCGCTCACATCTTTTTGCGTCTCATCGACCGCCCTCTTCAACATTTCCATTTCCGGTGAAAACCAGTATCCATAGTAGATCAATTCCGATATCTTTGGAATCAGGCTATCGCGTAAATGCATCACCTCTCGATCCATGGTGATCGATTCAATAGCCCGATGGGCAATATGGAGAATCGTCCCTCCGGGGGTTTCGTAAACACCTCTGGATTTCATCCCGACATAGCGGTTTTCCACCATATCCACCCGGCCGATTCCATTTCGACCTCCCAGCTCATTCAATTCCGATAACAGGGCGGCAGGGGAGAGGGTCCTTCCGTCAATCCGTTTGGGAAGGCCATCTTCAAAATCGATTTCAACCAAGGTCGGACGGTCGGGCGCCTTTTCAGGGGAGACGGAAAGAATAAACATATCTTCGGGTGGCGCAGACCAGGGGTTTTCCAGAATCCCTCCCTCAAAACTGATGTGAAGAAGATTTCGATCGGAAGAATAAGGTTTTTCTTTGGTCACCGGAACAGGAATTCCATTTTTTTTGGCATAAGTGATGAGATCTTCTCTCGACTTAAATTGCCATTCCCTCCAAGGAGAGATGACCCGAATGTAAGGGTTCAAGGAATAATACGTTAATTCAAATCGGACTTGATCATTTCCCTTCCCCGTCGACCCATGGGCCACGGCATCCGCTCCCTCTAACTGTGCGATCTCCACCTGTCTCTTCGCAATGATCGGTCGCGCGATGGACGTTCCGAGGAGATAAGTTCCTTCATAGATAGCATTCGCTTTAATCGCCGTGAAGACATAATCTCGAACAAACTCCTCTCGGAGATCTTCAATATAAACCTTGCTTGCGCCGGTCGCCAATGCCTTCTGTTCTAAATGATCCAGCTCTTCCGCTTGCCCCACATCAGCCGTAAAGGCGATCACCTCGCAACCAAATTCATTCTTTAGCCACTTCAGGATCACGGAAGTATCGAGGCCTCCCGAATAGGCCAAGACCACCTTCTTCACTTCACCTTTCATGAAATTTTCTCCTTCCTCATTGATCTCAGGGTTCGGACTGGAGATTTCAATCCGAAACCTGAATTTCGAAATCCGAAATTAAGATGTTTCTTTCAAGACTTCCTCCAATGCTTTCACCACTCGGTCAATCTCCTCCTGGGTGACAATTAAAGCAGGAAGGAACCGAAGTACATTCCCCATGGTACAGTTGATGAGAATCTTTTTTCTCAACATCGCGTGGACAATAGGATATCCATCGCGGTTTAACTCCATGCCGAGAATTAATCCTTTTCCTCGGACCTCTTTGACAAAAGAAAATTTTTTCTGAATCGCCTCCAGCTGAGAGAAAAAGTAGTCGCCCATCTTTTGGCAATTCTCCAACATCCCTTCCTCTAAGATCGTCGTGAGGGCAGCGACCCCGGCTGCCGTGGCCAGAGGATTTCCGCCAAACGTTGAAGCATGATCTCCCGGTTTGAAACTTTCGGCGATTTCTTTCCCGATCAATAACGCCCCAATCGGAACCCCTCCTGCTAATGACTTAGCGAGCGTGAGGATATCAGGCTTCACCCCATCATGTTCATAAGCAAAAAGTTTTCCGGTCCGACCCATGCCAACCTGGACTTCATCAAAGATGAGGAGAAGTCCCTTCTCATCACAGATCTCTCGAAGGGTCTTCAGATATCCCTCCGATGGACAGTTCACCCCTCCTTCCCCTTGAATCGGCTCCAGCATGATTGCACAGGTTTTCGAATCAATGGCATGTCTCACTGCCAGGACATTGTTAAAGGGAACATATTTGAATCCTGGCATCAGAGGTTCATATCCTTTGTGGAACTTCTCCTGAGCAGTGGCGGTCAGGGTCGCCAGGGTCCTGCCGTGGAAGGACTGTTTCATGGTAATGATTTCATATCGATCTGGCCCTGTTTTCTCCTTGGCATATTTTCGCGCCAATTTCATCGCCCCTTCGTTGGCCTCGGCACCGCTGTTACAAAAGAACACTTTGTCCGCGAAGGAGTGTCGGCAGAGAAGGGAGGCAAGCTGGATTTGGGGCTCAATATAATAGAAGTTCGAAACATGGATCAGCTTCTCCGCTTGGTCTTGAATCGCTTTGACCACTTTGGGATGGCAGTGTCCTAAATTGCAAACCGCCAGACCTGAAACAAAATCGAGGTATTCCTCCCCTTCTAAATCCCAAACCCGAGTCCCTCTCCCTCTGACTAACAGAACAGGATAGCGAGAATAAGTGTGAGCCACATATCGTTCCGATAGCATCATCAACGTCTGAGAATCCATCCATTTCACCCATTGGAAAATTGGAATGATGGAACGATGGAATAATGCTTCAAATCCTTATCATGGATCCAACCTTCCACTATTCCAAGCATTCTCCCTCACTATTCCTATATTCCACTATTCCATTTGTTTATAGATTTGAGTTCCAATCCCGACATCAGTAAAAATCTCTAACAGGATGGCGTGTTCCACTCTTCCATCAATGATGTGGGTCTTGGCCACTCCTTCGTTCAAGGCGTCGAGACAGCAATTGACCTTCGGGATCATCCCGGAGGAGATGACTTTTTGGGCAAGGAGTCTCTTCGCCTGCTTCACATCGAGAGTGGGAATCAATCGATGCTCCTGGTCCATCACTCCTCCCACATCGGTAAGGAGAATAAATTTTTCTGCCTTGAGCGCGGAGGCGATCTTGCCAGCCACCAAATCAGCGTTGATATTATACGTCTCTCCTCCCTCACCCACTCCGACAGGTGCGATGACGGGAATGAAATTTTCCCTCTCCAGGGTTTCGATCACCCCAGGATGGATCGTCTTCACCTCTCCCACCATTCCCATATCGATGACCCCGGGCCTCTCCCCTTTCCCGCTCCTCTTTGTCAACTTCAATTTCTTTGCAGTGATCAGACGCCCATCTTTTCCACTCAGCCCAACCGCTTTCCCTCCCTGTTGGTTGATGAGAGAAACAATCTCCTTATTGACCTTCCCGACGAGAACCATCTCCACGATCTCCATCGTCTCCTCATCCGTCACCCTCATCCCCTCAATAAATTGCGATTTCTTTCCCAGTTTGGTCAGCATCTCACCAATTTGAGGGCCTCCTCCGTGGACTACAACCGGATGAAGGCCGATATATTTCAGAAGGACGACATCGAGGGCAAAACTCCGTTTCATCCCCTCTTCTTCCATCGTGCTTCCTCCATACTTAATGACGATGGTCTTATCGTAAAATCGCCGAATATAGGGAAGGGCCTCTACCAGTATCTTGGCTTTGTCAATGGGGTTCTCCATTCTTAATCCTTTCATAAATAAAAAGGGTCACAGGGGCTTAGGGTTCGAGGGGTCAAGCGATTAAAAGAAACACCTCGTCTTAGATGTCAGAATAAATAAAAAACTTGAACCCTCGAATCCTCGAATCCTTGAATCCTTCATAAGATATATCGACTTAGGTCCTCATCTTCCACAAAATCTTTTAACTTCTCCCGAACATAGCTTGCATCAACCACCATTTTTCTTCCAGCCATTTCCGGAGCATCAAATGAAATCTCATCCAATAATTTTTCCATCATGGTGTAAAGACGCCGGGCACCGATGTTTTCCGTCCTTCCATTGATGAGAGCCGCCATCTCAGCAATCTCTGCAATTCCATCTTCAGTAAAATGGACCTTGACCGATTCTGTCTCCAACAAAGCAGTGTACTGTTTGATCAAAGCATTTTCGGGTTCGGTGAGAATTCGAACCAGATCTGCTTTTCCCAAAGAATCCAATTCGACCCGGATCGGAAAACGACCCTGAAGTTCAGGGATCAGATCGGCCGGTTTCGAGACATGGAAGGCTCCGGCAGCAATAAATAGGACATGGTCCGTCTTCACCATCCCGTATTTCGTCGTCACCGTTGTCCCTTCTACAATGGGCAGGATATCCCTCTGAACACCTTCCCGGGAGACGTCCGGGCCAAACGTGCTCTCCCTCCCTGCAATCTTATCGATTTCGTCAAGGAAGATAATTCCAGATTGTTCCACTCGATCGATGGCCTGTTTGATGACCGAATCCATATCAATCAACTTATAGGCTTCTTCTTGGGTGAGAAGGGTGAGCGCCTCGGGGACTTTGACCTTTCTCTGCTTTTTTTTCTTCGGAAACAGGCTTCCAAACATATCTTTGATGTTGACATCCATCTCTTCCAACCCGGAAGCAGAAAAAATCTCAACAATGGGGAGGGTCCGATCGACGATCTCCACCTCCACATACTTATCATTCAGTTTACCTGCCTTGAGCAACTTTCGAAGTTTTTCCCGAGTGCTCTGTTGATTTTCGCCCTCCTTCGGGGAACCCTTTGCAGGCCGAGGCAAAAGCAAGTCTAAGAGCCGCTCCTCAGCCATCTCTTCTGCTCTCTGCTGCACTTTATGGGACTCCTCTGCTTTAACCATATTGACAGCCAGTTCGGTGAGATCCCGAATCATCGATTCCACATCCCTTCCCACATATCCCACCTCTGTAAATTTTGAAGCCTCAATCTTTAAAAAAGGGGCTTGCGCTAATTTAGCCAATCTCCGGGCGATCTCCGTTTTGCCGACTCCAGTGGGGCCGATCATGATGATATTTTTAGGCGCAATCTCATCTCGAAGCGGTTCAGGAACCTGCTGTCGCCTCCATCTGTTTCTCAGAGCAATGGCGACGGCTCTCTTTGCCTCCCTCTGCCCAACGATATATTTATCGAGCTCCGAGACGATCTCACGGGGGGTGAGGGTTGGCCTCATAATTCCTCCACAATGATTTGATCGTTGGTATAGATGCAGATGGAGGCAGCGATCTTCATGGCTTCTAAGGCGATCGCCCTGGCGTCCAGGTCGGAAAATTCAGTCAATGCCTTTGCCGCCGCATGGGCATAGGGACCACCGCTCCCAATGGCCGTGACCCCATCGTCTGGCTCGATCACATCCCCATTCCCCGAAATGACCAATGTATGTTCTGCATCGGCGACCATGAGTAAAGCTTCGAGTCTTCGAAGAACCCGATCGGTTCTCCAGTCTTTGGCCAACTCCACAGCTGCTCTCAATAAATTTCCGCTGTATTGATCCAACTTCTCTTCAAACTTGGCAAAAAGGGTGAAGGCATCTGCGGTCGCCCCTGCAAAACCAGCCAGGACATTGTCGTGATAAATCTTCCGGACCTTCCTGGCTGTATGCTTCATGATGGTATGTTCGAGAGACACTTGTCCATCACCAGCCATCACGACTTTTCCTTTATGTCGGACGGATAAAACAGTGGTTCCGCGCATTTTTAACATGTGATCCACCTCGATCCTTTGATATATAAATCCCTACCGACCATGACCCTCTATCGCCCTTCGCCGTTAATCTTTCGACTCACATTTTTAAAACTGCGAGGGTGGGCTTTATCATAGACCTCCATCAATTTTCCCATGCTGAGGTGGGTATATCTCTGCGTAGTCGATAAGCTCGAATGTCCCAACATTTCCTGAATCTCACGAATATCCGCTCCAGCATCTAAAAGATGAGTGGCAAAGGTATGGCGAAGGCTGTGAGGGCTCACTTTTCGGAAGATGCCCGAATGCCTGGTGTATTTCTTAATCAACCTTCCTACGCTCCGCGCGGTAAATCTTCCTCCTGAAGAATTAAGAAAAAGGGGACTCTCCCTTTCCGAGCCAGTGGTTCTCGCTTGCGGCTGAAACCCTTTTAACGGTCGACGCTCATCCAGATAGGCCCTCAACGACTCCACTGCTTTCTTCCCCACAGGAACAATCCGTTCTTTTCTTCCCTTCCCCATCACTTTCACGATGCCTAAATCCAGGTCGATCTGATTTGTATCTAATCCAACCAATTCGCTCACGCGCAATCCACTTGAATAAAGTAATTCCAAAATAGCTTGGTCCCTCAATCCCCTGGTTTTAAATCGAGCCGCAGAGGGCTTTTCAGAAAAATGCTTGGGCGATTCCATCAGCCGAAAAACTTCATCTACCGTCAGTGTGGTGGGAAGCGTCTTTTCCACTTTCGGAGTTGAGACGCTTTTGGCTGGGTTCGAAAGAATGATTTGCTCCCTATTCAGATATTTAAAAAAAGACCGCAAAGTGGAAATTTTTCTTGCAATCGAACTCTTTTTAATTTTCCGGTGAAGAAAACTTAGATATTTTCGAATCGTGATTCGATCTACCTTTTCCATCTCAACCTGTCCTGAAGCATTAAGACACATTCCTGAATTCTTTAAAAAATCTTCAAATTCTTCTAAATCCTTTCGATAGCATCGACAGGTATGAGGTGAAGCATTTTTCTCTACGGATAAGTATTGGATAAATGCATGGATGAGCCCACATTTCCTTCCCGAACGAAAAGCCATCAGACCCCCTTGTGTGTTTCATTCCAAGAACAATGTAAGTTATGAAAATGTTATTGAAATTTAATTTTATAACATAATTTTTGAATTTATCAATATTTTTCTCATTGACAATCTTTAAGCTTTTCATATAAACTTTAACCATTAACGCCCAATTTAGAAAAGGAGGTGATAAGGATGGCGGAGCCGAGAGTCGCAAGGGTAACGGAAATTATCGCAGGATCACCAAAAGGTTTTGAGGATGCCATTAAGGTCGGTTTTGCAAGAGCGACCAAGACCTTAAGGGGTATCACTGGGCTACGGGTCGTAGAAATGCGAGTGGCAGTCGAAAACTCTAAGCTGGTTGAATACCGGGTAAGGTTAGAAATTATTTTCGTCCTCGAAACATAACCACTCATTTTTCTGATATTGATTTGCTAAAGAGAGGTAATAAATCAAAGGCCCTCTCCTCTAGGCTGAGGAAGGGCCTTTCTATCCTCTTTGCTCCTTTTTCAGAGAAAAACTTCTTTGATGTCAGAGGCGACTGGGCTCAGAATCTCTCCTTGATCACCTCCACTAACTCCTTCTGGGTGGCGGTGGCTGTTCCCATCTTTCCGACGACAATGCCGGCTGCATAATTGGCTAACCCCGCTGCCCTTTTGATGCTCGCCCCTGCTGCCAGGGCAAGAGCCATGGTCCCGATCACCGTATCCCCGGCGCCGGTCACATCAAAAACTTCCTTGGCGATGGTGCCGACAGTATGGGGTTCCTGATGAGATTCGAAAATGGCCATTCCTTCTTCCCCGCGAGTGATCACCAAAGCGTGACATCTCAAACGCTTCAATAACTTCTCGCCCGCCCTTTTCAATGACCACTCGTCCGTAATGGCAATCCCTGATGCCTCACTCGCCTCTTTGGTATTTGGGGTGATGACTGTCGCCCCCCTATAAACGGAGTAATCTTTGAATTTTGGATCCACCATCACCAACTTTTCCCACTCGTTGGCTTTACGGATGATGGCTCGAATGAGCTTTCTGCTTAGAAGGCCTTTCCCATAATCCGACAAAATCACTCCATCACATTCCTTCATTTTGTCAAATAAAAATTTTGATACATTTCGAAAGGTGACGACTTTCATATGATCTGTCTTTTCCCGATCGATCCGGACCACTTGCTGCTGATTTGCAAAAATTCGGGTTTTCACAGTGGTCTGTCTTCCTGGTTCCATGAAAATCCCCATGGTTTCAATCTTTTTCTGAGCCAACTCCTTAAGGACTCGCTGACCCATCTCATCATCCCCCACCACTCCGCAGAGGATCCCCCTTCCTCCCAAGGATTGAATGTTATTGACCACATTGGCAGCTCCTCCGAGGCGGAAATCTTCATGGTCCACAACGACCACAGGGACAGGAGCTTCTGGCGAAATCCGGGAAACCTTCCCCCAGACAAATCGGTCCATCATGACATCGCCAATGACCAAAATCCTCACTTCGGGGAACTTGTTTAATATCCTTTGAAGTATCTGTTGCTCCCCCATGTTGACCCTTCTCCCCTTTTCTTCTCCAAACCTTCAATGAGGCTGTCTCTGAAAATATTCTACGGTTTTTTTAAGTCCCTCTTCGATTCCAACTTTTGGCACGTAATGGATCATTTTTTTACTTTTGCGAATATCTGCCAAGGAGTGTCTCACATCGCCTTTCCGGGGTTCCTCGTGATGGGGAGAGACCTTCGATCCGAGAATTTTTTTTAGGATCCTCAATAATTGGTTCAATGAAATTCTCTCCCCACAGGCAATATTCATCGCCTCTCCATGAAGGTCTTTGGCAGACATGGCGAAGAGATTCGCCTGAACGACGTTCTCAATGAAGGTGAAATCTCGAGATTGTTCTCCGTCTCCAAAAATGATGGGAGGGCGACCACGGAGCAATGCATCGATAAACCTTGGGATGACGGCCGAATAAATAGAGTTCGGATCCTGCTTGGGCCCGAAGATATTAAAATATCTCAACGAGACGGTTTCCAGACCATAGAGTTCCGAAAAAAGTCGGCAATATTGCTCTCCAATATATTTTTGCAATGCATAAGGTGAAAGGGGACGGGGAGGCATTTTCTCATGCTTCGGCAAGGTCGGTGTATCCCCATAGATGGAAGAGGAGGAGGCATAAATCACCCTTTTCACCCTCTCCTCTCTGGCGGCAAGAAGAATATTTAAAGTTCCTCCGACATTGACCGCATTGGAGGTCTCTGGATCTTCAACGGAGCGTTGAACGGATGGGAGGGCAGCCTGATGAAAGACATACGTCACTCCTTTAACTGCCCTTCGACAGGTAGGGAGATCACGGATATCCCCTTTAACAACCTCCAGTGAAGGATATTCTCTGCCAAAAATCAGGTTCTCTTTTTTCCCCGTTGAAAAATCATCGAGCACCCGAACCACATGTTTCCTTTTAAGCAAGGATTCCGTCAGGTTCGACCCAATAAATCCAGCCCCACCTGTCACCA
>JACAEV010000235.1 GCA_013388645.1 Syntrophaceae bacterium
AAAATTTAACTGCCTTAAAAGCCTCAAAGGGAGTCATGTATTTTTAATAAAGTATTTGAACGAATTCGAGCCGTCGACCTGTCGATTCGACCGCTCTCCCAGCTGAGCTACAGCCCCACTTGTTCTCGAACATTTCGAAAAATAACATAGCAATAAAAGAATTGTCAAATTCAATTTGACACAGGAAAAGGTTTTTTTTATAGTAAATGTTGTGCCGGAGTGGTGAAACTGGTAGACGCACGGGACTCAAAATCCCGCGGGGCTTCCACCCCGTGTCGGTTCGATTCCGACCTCCGGCACCAATCTTTTCAATAAGTTGCAAATTCCTCGAAAAATGAACTTCCATCCGTTTTGACCTAAGTGTGCTGAATCTTTGGATCGCTCCAGCCTGTAATCTTCTAAAACTCTAATACCTGACCTCAAACTTTCTGAATAATGATGGGCGTAACGTCGAAAGAGGGGGACGCGAAAGAGGGGGACGTTGGTTCTAAAACAACTTGACGGGTGAGGGAAAAGGAGTGGGGTTTCCATGTGTCAAGGAAACCCAATCTGGATGCCCCTGGAGGTTTGCACCGTATCATATTCTGGTGTCGAGATTGTTCATTACCTTGGGGTCACAACTTCGTCCATTAATCGTCTCGCTTTTTTCATGAGGGACCAGATCTGAAAAATATTTTAAATTGTTTTAGAACCAACGTCCCCTTTTCTTTTAATTGTTTTTGAATAAAATTTGAGAATCAATCCCAAATATCATGCAGCTTTTTCCAATTTGATAGACTGAGATAAGAGGTAGGTCACGAGCGCATTTAAACTCACACCTTCCTCTTCTGCCCTTCTCACTAATTCCCTATGGAGGTCTTTGGGGACTCTGACATTAAACTGTCCGCTGAACCTCATTTTAGGCTTCGGGAGAGGAATTTCGTGTTTCCCCATCGTTTCTATTGTTAAATCAAGAGCCTCCTGTGCATTCTTAATAGCTTCTCGAAAGTCGTACCCTCCGGTAATGATATTAGGAAAGTCGGGAAATCTTACTGCAAAATACCCAGATTCTTTATCGGGAATGATTTTGATTTCATAACCCAACAGGTTTTCTCTTTTGGCCTTCCTCATAGTTCAATCCTCCTCTAAAATCTTGATGACATCTTTTACATCCAACCAATGACAATGTTTATGCCTTCCATGGGATTTGACAACAGTTAAAATCTTACTTCCCTTTTTATAAACATAGTGACTTCCACTGATATTTACCCGTTTATATCCTCCTCGCAAAATGATTCTTTCTAACTCATTAAATCTTACTCCTTTGAGGTTCTGTTTTATCCTGGAGAGATCCTTTTCTATTCCCATCTCAAAAAGAGCATAACTGAATATAGTTACAAATGCAATAAGAAAAATTTGGGGGAACTTAAAGGGTGGGCCCTTGACTGAAAAATGAAGTTAGGAGTGGCATAAGGTTTTGACTCCAAAATGAAGTCAGAGATTACGGCCTTGCTTCAAGGTTCGTGACTCAATGACCCAATGACTTATTTTACTTTGAGCTTTCAGCCACCATGCTTCAGCTGTTAGCTTTGAGGTTTACGCTATGCTCTATGCCCTTAGCGCTTTGCTTCAAGGCAGAGCCAACTTTTTAGAGATGACAATAGACATCATAGTGAAAATATAAATTACAAAACTCAAGAATAAAGGTTTGACCCCATTTTCTTTTGGAATCCGCTCTAAAGCATAGCTCCCGAGACGATTTTAACTTTTAATAGAAAACGGAACAGTCCCCTTTTCTCCAAATCTTGCACTTGGAACGGCCAACTTTTTTAGGGGTGAGCTCAAAGATCAATCTTTAAAAACAACTTGTTGAATGTTGCGGCCTGACACCTTTTTCTTTTCTTGACCCCTTTTTCTTTTCTCTTTTCTTTTAGAACGCGGAAGGGCTCGCAGGGGAAATCAGAACCAAATGTCAATAGTCAAGCCTGACCCCCATGCCGAAGCTCGTAAACATCAGGTAAGGAAAACCCAGGACCAGGTTTTCTCAAATTTCTTTATGACTTTTGAGTTAGGGGATTGGGTTCTAAGATCTTTTATACAATTAAAGAAGCCTTTCTTAAAATTATCGAAGAATTCATCTGCGTTAATCTGGACTCCAATATTGGCATCCCTTTGAACAGGGTTGGGCAATCCTAGTTCTATACCACCTTTTACAATACAGAAACCATGCGCTAATCCATTCCTAAAATACTTCCATAGGTCATCCAGACATGGTTTATAAATGGGCATATATTTGTTTATAAAACTTTTGAAAGCTCTAAAATTTTCCCCTTTCTTTTTGATGCTTTTTCTATCTCTACCAACTAAATAGGCCCCTGTCGCCTCGATTCCGCAACAAACCATTATAACAAGGCACAGCCAATAGTATTCATTGGTGTTTTTCGTGAGGCTTCTTTGCTTAATTTCTTCAAGAGGATCGATAAGTATCAATTGAACCCTTTTCTCAAGATAATCGATCTTACCGTGTAAGGAAAGATAGATGTAATTTGGCTTATCGTAATCTTTAAAAAGTGTCCAATCTCTCCCGTCAATTTGAATTGGAGCATTTAAAGCCATGGATCTCCCTTTGTTGTAGGAACCTTTTGGCAGAGATAAGTGGAAACAGTGGCACATATTCCAACGATGAACTCCACATCCACTCTTTCGAGGAACCTACCTTCTTGGACATGGCGGCCCATTTCGGATGCGTAACCCCAAGCCTTTTCGACTGCTTCATTCAGAGGTTTTGGTATTCCTAATTTTTGGGCCTCTTTTTGCAAAAGGTCACCAAGAGTGCGAGAAGGTTGTCCACAAACGTCCCTGGCTACACATTCAAGAGCAGCCATAGAATGCTGAACAGCGCCGGTAAGGTCAGGTTCAGGCCTTCGAGATAGGTCAGCAATAGCTTCTCGAAGCTCAGATTCGGCTCTTGTCCTTCCGCTTTTCACTAACACCGTCTTGGCTTTTTGTACGGAGTCCTCAAAGACCTCCGTACCCCTTGTCTCGATCTTTCCGTTTACCATTTGCCAGCCTATGCCCAATTCACCGAAAACTTCATTCAATTCTTTTTCAAATTTTAGCTGTGGTTCGGTTCCGTAGTATTGCTTTGATGTCGCCGGACCAAGGGTTTTAACCAACTCTTCAGAAATATCATATACCTTAAACCAAGGAGCACTCTCAATAAGGTCTTTTACTTCATCCCAAACATTTGGATATTCTGACCAATTATTCCGATCCGGTGCTTTCAGGAGGACTTTACACAATGTCTCCCGGATCTGCGATGGTTTCAACCCCAAATCAATTGCAATTTGGATAATCGCCATTCTCAGTTTCTCAGGTGCCCCCTCTCGGATGGTTATTTCAGCCATTGGTCGTCGATATCCGAAGCGTTTTGAGAAACTGTCTTCCATAATTCATTATTCCCTTTTACCGTTCTTTTAAGAGCTTTCAATCTGATTACTTAAAGGTAATTGTAGTTCCATTTTGCTCCACGCTTCCAAAACCAATCGTCTTGTGCGGTACTCGCCGTACTGCCTAATCTCTTTCTCCTTCAAAACACGGAAGGTTTAGTCGGGGAAATGTGAATCTGCCCCGGATTGCCCACTTCCTGTTCAGCAACAAATTCAAATATTCAATTCCACCCCATGCATCTGTAACCAGGTTTTTTGTTCTTCATAATCAGAAATCACCCGAGATACTAGGCGCCAAAAATTCTTTGAATGACTTTTTTCAATCATATGAGCCATCTCATGGACCAGGATATAGTCGAAAACCTGGATGGGGGCCATGACAGTGCGCCAGCTAAAATTCAACGTTCCTTTCTTACCGCATGATGCCCAACGGTTGCCAAGATCTAATATCCTAAAATCTTTAACCTCAACACCAATCCTGTTAGTATATCGGGGGATTCGAAGCTGCAATTGCTGTTCTGTCTGTTTTCTGTACCATTTAATGAAGTGATCCTTTCCCCTTTCTTTCTCCCTCTCTAAGAGCTCAAAATACCCGTTATGCAAACGTAATGAAGTTGAAATACCTTTCTGATCAACGACCCCCGTCCCATTGTTAATCAGCCTCAGCCTATAGCTCTTGCCAAGATATAAAAACCCCTGACCACTTACAAAATCTCTCCGAACCTTTTCTCTATTCGTTTGGCTTTTATAGGCAAGTTTTTGACGAATCCATATGGTTTTACTCGAAACGAACCTCTCTATTGCTTTAAGGTTAGCCCTAAGTGGCGCATTTATGGTAACCGTCCCATCTCGCTCGACCGTGATTCCGAGGGAGCTTCTTTCGGTTCTTTTTATCAAATACTCAATACCATGGACAATTATCTTGTCTGTCACGACTTTACCAATCTTAGATGGAGCGTTTTCGAAAGCTCAATAAATCTGTCTGCAATTTTATGGATTTTCTCATAAGGAACAAGATTTCTGTCGTCTATCTCGTTGATAATCCAGGTTCTCAACAGATTCTGGGCATGTTTCCTTCGCCAAAAATCCTGTAAACCGATCTCCTGTTTTATGTGATCAACAATGTCTATAACGGCTTCGCAAAACTTCTTCATTTTCTCAGGTTTCAGTGTTTTTCCATACTCATCTACCATGATCCCCCAAAAGGGTGCCTGAGTTTTGGGATCAAGCCCTGTCTCGTCTTCCTTTCGTCCTTCTCTGGTTTCCTTTATGAATTTCCTCAATTCTTCCGCTAAAGCCTCCCAGTTATCGCGAAAGGCATCGAGGATTTCCTTTAGGCGCTCGCTCAATTTCTTGTAAAATGCTGGGTCTTCGTTATAGTGTTTCTGGATGTGGAATTTCACCGCATGCTCCATCTCCAGGGCCTGGGACTTCTTGGACTTTAATGCATTTACCTCCTTCTCAAAATTCTCGTCGAAGATAGATATGGGTGGAACCTTCGGATCAACCCCCTGCGCCACGATATGCTCATCAATCAGCTTCTTTACTTTATCACCCCCCCCCGCTATATTTAGCTGAGAGTCTCTGTATCGGTTTGCAGCAGTCTTATTGATGAATCCAAGAAGCTTTAAATCATAGATATAAGGAAGTGCCTCAGGTCGGGGTAGGATAATGTCCATGCTCTCAGCAAAGTCACTCAGTCTTTTGATAAATTCCGCTCTGACATCTACATCTCTTAATAGATTAACGCAGGCATCCACATCGTTAAGATCTTCAATTCCGTTAGCCCGAAATAGGTCGACTATCCTCCTGTGACGGTCTTCAAGTTTTGGAAGTTCATCTTTGATATTTATCAGCGCCCCCTTGATGTCCTCCTGAGCATACATGGCAAGGGCTTCTTTGAGACGATCTCCTACCCCATAGTAGTCAACCACGAGGCCATGGGTTTTCCCGTTACGGCACCTGTTCACCCTGGCAATGGCCTGAAGGAGCTCGTGGCCTTCCATAAAACGGTCAAGGTATAAGACCTGCTCAACTGGTGCATCGAACCCGACGAGCAACATACTCTTCACAATGATGATAGCAAGCTTATCTTCTTTGAGGGATTTTTTGAATCTCCCATTCTTTCCAACGAAGACTTCGTGTTTTGCCTTATCGGTATGTTCTTTGTAGTGGGGTGGGTCATTATGGTCGGCTGAGATGATCGCGGCAAACTCCAGCTCTTTTAGTATTTCTTTCTGCTTTGATGCAATCATCAAGAAACGAGTTTCTTCATCGAGGTTTTTCTGCTCTTCTTCCGAAAGTTTAAAAAGGTTCGGATCAAGAAGATCAAGCCTCCTTACAAGCTTATCCCTCGCCCTGATGAAAGATTCATAATATCGGATTGCAGCCTTTCTGCTCACTGCTACCACTTGGGATTTAAAACCGTTAGGCAGAATACTTGCTGCATAGTGAAGGAGTATATCCTCTGCCTTTGCTCGGATGAGATTTTCCGCTTCGAGGATATTCTCTACTGTTGCATACCTCCGCCGTATGGCCTCCCTTTCTTCTTCTGTTTTTGATCGGAACATATCATCAAAGAACTGGTCCAGCGTTCTCCCATCCTCTATAGAGGCATTTACCTTTCGGCCCTCATAGAGAATTTTGACAGTTGCACCATCTCTCTGGGATTCTTCAATGGTGTATCGGTCAATGTAATCGCCAAAGATTTCATAAGTTTTCTTTGTCTTTCCTGCAATAATCGGCGTTCCTGTGAACCCTATTTTTGCCGCATTAGGAAGTGCCCGCATCATGTTTGCATGGAGCATGCTGGTTTGGGATCTGTGTGCTTCATCAACAAGGATTAGGATCTTTTCAGATAGGTTCCAAACAGGGAAGAGGATGGGTTTAGGAGGAAGTCTGTATTCAGATTTATCTATTTCAGAAGATGGAGCAGCGGCTTTAAGCCACACCCTTTCAGAAATTTCATAATCATCAGAAACAGTGGCACCCTCGTGATCCTGATACTTCTGAACCATCGTGAAAACGATATTGGAACTTGAATCTTGCATCAATTCAGCAAGCTTGTCCTTGCTGTCTGCATGGTAAACTGTCTCGCCTGAGAGGGCGGCGCTCTCCTTTAATTGGCCTTCAAGCTGAATCCTGTCTGTAACAGCAACAACCTTGAACCCTTTCAGGTCATCGAGCGTCCTCATCTTCCGCACGAGAAAGACCATGGTCAAACTTTTCCCTGACCCCTGGGTATGCCAGATAATACCCCCACGCTGATCGGTATCGCCATGCTCTTTTCTTGTCTTACCAGTCCTCAGACGATTAATTGCCCTTTGGACCGCCCGGAACTGCTGATACCGGCAGAGCATTTTTATCTGTTTGCCCTCTTTCTCATCGAAAAGAATGAAGTTCCTAATTATATCGAGGAGATGTTCTTTTCGAAGCATCCCAGCGATTAAGATCTCCTGGCTATTAAGCTCCTTCTTACCCAATTCTTCGGCTACCATACTCATGGGAGTTGGGCTTGTATCTTTCCACTCCAGATAATGTTCATATCCAGCTCCGACAGTTGCAAAGCGGGCCTCCTGACGGTAGGTGCTGACAAGAAATTGATTGAAGTAGAAAAGCCTTTCACACCCTTCCTCTTCCTCTACTTCTTGCCTCTGGTTTGAATACCTGAGAAGCTGGGTAATTCCTTCTTCCATCGGATTAGAGAGTTTCGGGCTTTTACATTCCACCACAACAAGGGGTATTCCATTGACGAAGAGGATGATATCAGGAGTAATGAAGGTCTTACCACCAGACACATCAACCCGGAATTGGTTAATAACAAGGAAATCGTTTTTCTCAGGGTTGTCAAAATCAATCAGTTTGACAGTCTTTTCTTTTCCTCCGTGCAATATTACATCTCCCTCCACCTCAACACCACGAACGATATATTCGAATGCCTCTTTATTTGCCTCTATGAGTTTTGGGGAGGTGATTCTTTCAAGTTTGCTGATAATCTGATTGATGCGATGGTCATCAAGCCAGGGAGTGCCATCTTCAGTGAGGTTTATATCTTTTACTTTTTGCCTGAGTCTATCGATCAGCAGAACATCACGGAAGCTCTCCCGCTCAGTTAGGTAGGGCACATCAATATCCCCTTCGAAGTGCTGCCATCCCATCCTCTTCAACTGCTCTATGAAAGGGATTTCTACATAGGTTTTTTCATCAGGGAGCGTCATAACCTAAACAATCACTTCCTGCCCATGTCTGCAAGAACGAGAATCCTTATCTCTTTAACCTGTTTCAGACTGAGGTCATTGGTGAGAAAGGTATCGCAACCAGAAGAGATGGCCGTAGCCACCTGGAAGGCATCCACTAACGGCAGATTGTACGAAGCCCTGAGCTGAGCAGCTTGTTGTGAAATAGTATGGTCTATTGTTACAAAGGTTGTATTTTTTCCGTTGACAATGAGATCTGTAAAATCTTTCTGTAAATCAATAAGCCCACGTCTGTACGGATGGATCAAACATTCTGCAAGTGTAACGGGTGAGGTGAAAGCAGTAATAGAACCCTTGTCGATTCGACTGATAATGAACTTTAGAATCCTCCGGTATTGAGGATGTTTCTCGACATAATAGATGAGGGGCGCTGTGTCGAGGAATAGGCATTTTACATCTTTTAGGATGGTGATGATATTTCCCCTTTTATCTCCACTGTTTCTCTCGTTTTTCATCCGATTCCTTTCTGGTCCTGGTCACCCATGCCTGAGCATCCTCGCCAGCAAGGGGATAGGGGGCTTTCCCATAGATTTCGCTCCATTTCCTTTTACTCGCAGAACTCACTCGGGCTATACGAACCTTATTTAATAGATGGGCAATAAGGTCCAGATTCTCCTCGGGAGTAAGCCCTTCTGATTTCTCCTTTAATTCCTTTAAAACGCTAACATCCATTCTATTCCTCCTCTATTTTTTCTGTTGTTTCTTTAAGAGTATATTCTTTCCCTTCGCCATCGTCAATTCTTACCCCTACTTTCCCTGTCAGCAGGTCATGCATGAGACCTTTTTTGAGGAGTTTGAGTTTCGCCAAATATTGTTCTTCTTTCTCAATTCTTTGGTTATGAACAGATATTGCATTAGCAATCATGCTTTGTTCTTTCGACCCTGGCACAGGAGCTGTAATTTCAAGAAGTATGAATTGAGTTCCTGATATCTCAAGAAAAGTAGTCCCGGATGCACGTTTTATCATTTCGTTGGATAATTCATGAATCTTATAGCAAAGAAACAAGCTGTTCCATCCATCATTAGGTATGATATTTTTAAAACCCTGATTTGTAGCAAGTTCGCGTTCAGTAACAGCTGTTAATCCGAGAGTTGCCCTTGTTGTGACCACGATTGAACCTATTGGGAGAAGATTTGCAGAACAGCTTTCTAAACCACTTTGAGTAATTGAATCTTGCCCACCCGATATATAGTCGTTAGTTAATTTAGACATGTCGGTTGGCGTTATCCAAGGAATTGTTCCTCCCCAATATTGGGGGACCATTCGTGATGGAGTTGTTCCTGAAACAACCTTTCCTATCTCATTGATACGATATACCTCCCACTCCTTCGGGATTCGGCCCAATGTGGAGTCTTTGAATTGTTCGGGGTGGGCGATGGGGTCGCGGAGCTGGCCGTTTTCATCGAGGCCGCGAGTTAGGAGGTCATGAAGCAATCCCTGTTTAATGGCTTTCAGTTTTGCGATGAGTTGCTCGGTCCTCTGAATCGCCTCGTCAACGGTGTCGAGAATTTTAGCAATTTGGAGTTGCTCATGGATCGGAGGTCTTAAGAGTGCTATTGAACGTAATTTGGGTACTTGAATTGTCTTTATCGTTGTTGCTGAGGTTATAGCTTCCAGTTGGTTCTGGAAAAAAGCTGAAAGTAGGAAATGTCTGGCCCACTTGGGCCAAATGAGTGACTTATTAAATTTGAGTCTTATAAGATTTGCTGTAATTACTGCTCCACTAAGTTGTTCTGGCACCATCCCTACCTTTCCAACTGTACCCCTAACAGATAATACGAAATCTTGTGCTTCAAGTCGAACTTTCGGAAAAATCTCGGCTGTCTTGCAATCAATATAACGATATGCCTCCCCCTTTTTTTCCAAGGTACCATCCTCTTCAATGAGTTCTCCCCTAATTTCTGGTACACCTTTGCTAACATATTTTATCCCATAATAAGTTGGGTATCGGTATAATTCATCCAGGCAATCACCTAAAGTCGATAACTCCCAACCCATTGGAGCATTCTCTTCTTTATCTTTACGCATCGGAGAAATGAGGGGACGTTGGTTCTAAAACAACTTAAGTCCGACCGGCCGGGTTGAATTCTTGCCGTTATTTTGCGCTTCAGAAACGTCATCCGCCCTCACCTTTCACTTTTCTGGTATGCTTTCTTTAGGCCAGATCCTGCAAATATCCGCCCACCTGATCCTGCCCCATCTCTTAATGAGAGACGAGCGGCATTCCAGAGAAGTACTGCGCTTACCGCATCACTTGAATCCTGGGGAGTTGGCAGAGGAAAGGTCGCTGGCTCTACGCGATCGAAGCCAAGGTTTGCCAGTGGCCTGTAGATACCGCAGACTTCTTTGTCACTTCCTGTCAGGGGGCGGAGTAAGATCAGGTTTTCATCAGGAGAGGGAAGGATGATCCATTCCCGGTTACGACAACGAACAATGGAGCCAACGGATAAGCTGTTCATCTGAGAACCTTTTCCGGGGAGACCTTCTGGGCCTATCCCTCTCTCCTGCCTTCCCGCAGGCAGGCACATCGGGGATCGCTTGGAGATTTTGATTATCCTTTTCTCTGGGAGGCCTCTAATATCGTTAAACCTACGACCTGGTCTCCTCTATACCTAATGAGGATCCCGCTTTTTAGCATCTCCGAATCCGTTGCTTTCTGCGGTCTTTTGAA
>JACAEV010000236.1 GCA_013388645.1 Syntrophaceae bacterium
AAAACCCCTGAAGCCAGAAAGGATGAAAATCATGAAGGTGGTAGCATTTAATGGAAGTTCACGGAAAGATGGTAACACGGCCATTCTCTTAAAATTAGTGCTGGAAGAGCTGGAAAAAGAAGGGATCGAGACGGAGTTGATTCAATTAGCCGGGGAAACTCTTTCCGGTTGTATCGCCTGTTACAAGTGTGCCGAAAACAAAGACCAAAAATGTGCCGTGGTCAAGGATCGGATGAATGAATACATCACCCAAATGAAAGAAGCACAAGGAATTCTTCTGGGGTCCCCCACTTATATTTCAGACATGACAGCAAACATGAAGGCACTCATCGAACGCAGTACACTCGTCTCACGCTTCAACGGGGACCTTTTCAAACGGAAGGTCGGAGCAGCCGTGATCGCTGTCCGCCGAGCAGGTTCTACCCATGTTCTCAGCTCGATGAATTTTTTCTTCCTCATCAACCAGATGGTCATCCCGGGGTCAAGTTATTGGAACATGGCGATTGGTCGAAATCCCGGAGAGGTGAAAAACGATGCGGAAGGGATTCAGACGATGAAAACACTGGGGCAGAACATGGCCTGGCTCCTTAAAAAGATTTCCATTTGAATTCATCGGCCCTATATTGTCATCCAAAGAATCGAATTTAGCATGGTAAAAGAAATTCGTCATTTTGAAAAAAGATTGGTGATGGATAACCTTTACCGGCATGTGGAGTTTCTCTCGGTGAAGATCGGGGATCGCCACCTATGGAAGGAAGGTTCTCTCAATACCACTGCAAATTATATTGAGTCGGTGTTGACCGCTCAGGGATATGCAGTGCATCGACAAACGTTCTCCTGTTACGGTAAAAATGTATCAAATCTGGTTGCTGAAAAGACTGGAACGAATCAGGGAATCCTGATTCTGGGTGCTCATTATGACACCGTGCCCGGAACGCCGGGCGCTGATGACAATGCCTCAGCCGTTGCGGGACTATTGGAATTAGCAAGATTACTTAAAGACGCCTCCAATCAAAAAACCCTTGTCTTTGCTGCCTTTGTGAACGAAGAACCTCCTTGTTTTGGATCCGATCATATGGGAAGTATGGTCTATGCAAAAACTCTGAAAGAACAACACGTCTCAGTTGATGTGATGATTTCACTGGAGATGATTGGATATTTCAAGAGTGAATCCATTCAAACCTATCCGCTCCCGGGTATGGGCTTTTTCTATCCCAAAACGGGCGATTTCATCGGAGTGGTGGGTAACTTTCATTCCTACCGATATGTCTCTTTTTTCAAGAAGGGAATAAAAAGGCATTCCAATATCAATGCGAGGTCTTTAACAGCCCCAGAGTTTTTCGGAGGCATTAACCTCTCTGACAATTATTCATTCTGGCATCATGGCTATAGAGCCGTCATGATTACCGACTCATCTTTTTTTAGAAATAGAAATTACCACCAGGAATCAGATACGATCGATACCCTCCATTTTGAGAGCATGGCTGAGGTGGTAAAAGGTTTATATTATACGTTGCTGGAAGTTTAGACGGGACAAATTACACTGGGTTGCCTTTGAGGCCGATTGCTTCGGCCACCTCCTGCATCCCTTTAATCGTATCATCAATCAATTCATCAAGCCCCACTCCTAACATTTGTGCCCCTTTTTCAATAATGGAACGGTCCACTCCGGCTGCAAACCTCTTGTCCTTCCATTTATTTTTCACCGATTTAACCTGAACATCCAAGACACTCTTTGAAGGACGAATCAATGCGGTGGTCACCACGAGGCCTGTCAATTCGTCAATGGCATAAAGGGCTTTTTCCAAAGCGGTCTGGGGCATGACGTCAGAGCATATCCCCCACCCGTGAGAGACAGCGCCCCGGATATACTCCTCAGACCACCCCTGCTCTCGAAGGATTTCCCCTGTTTTGGAGCAGTGTTGATCGGGAAATCTTTCATAATCAAGATCGTGGATCAGACCAATGATTCCCCATTTCTCTTCATCCTCGCCTCTTTTTCTTGCGATATAACGCATCACCCCTTCGACCGCATAGGCATGCTTTCGCAGGCTATCCGTTTCATTATATTGATGCAGAAGTTCTATGGCTTCCTGGCGTGTCGGTATTTTATCAACCATCGTTATATTCCCCCCTTTTCCTTATATCATTTACCACGCCTTTTGCACGCAGGTCAAGTGAAATGAGTTCGTCAAGGTCTTTGTTTGAATATATACCATGATCCGACAGGCCTGCCGGTAGGCAGGGTGGAATCTTTGGTGTCCACGGTTAACCATAAATATCCCCCTTCCTTATTTTCTCTTTTAATGCTAAATTTAATCTGATGATAGATTATTCTTCGATCGACCACCCCTCCCTATTGAGATTTATCTTTTATCCGAGGAAGGATTTTACCTCCTGCCCGAAAAATGGTTTTGACCTTTCTGTTGAGGTTGGGGATGGGGCTTCTATCTTTTGTCGCTTTTACGTGGGACATCATGAATGGCCATGGATCTTATTTTTCCATGGGAATGGAGAAGTGGTGAGCGATTATGATGAAATTTCATCTCTCTATCATCAAAGGGAAATCAATTTAGTAGTGGCTGATTACAGGGGGTACGGGATGAGTAGCGGGATTCCCACCCTTACAGATCTTGCTCAGGATGCTCATGCCATCTTTAAAAGAGTCAAAGAGGAACTCTCCACAAAAAACCTTTCCAATAACCTGTGGGTGATGGGGAGGTCTCTTGGAAGTATCTCCGCATTGGAGTTGGCCTATCATTATCAAAAAGAGTTAAACGGACTGATTATTGAAAGCGGTTTCCCGAGCGTGGTGAGGATCATGACTCACTTGGGAATTCCTGCTTCCGGGATGGGTTTGGCAAAGATTGACCAAAAATGTCTGGAGAGGATTCAAAAGATCTTTCTTCCCACTCTCATCATCCACGGCGAACAGGACTGGCTTGTCCCTCCTGAAAATGGCCACGATATTTATCAGCATCTTGGCACAAAGGAAAAGGAGCTTCTGATGATCCCTTCGGCAACTCACAATGATATTATGCTCGTTGGAATCAAGGAGTATTTCAACTCCATTCAACAATTTATTTCAAAAACAAAATGAACCCATATCAAAGGAGGAAAAGACGATGAAAAAACAAATTTGTGTCATGTTAACTTTGGGGGCATGCTTAGCATTCATTTTGGGAACCTCTTTCGCCACAACCTCCTATGCGAAGACGGCAAAGGAGATTAATGCGGAAGTCAATTCGGCTCTCAAGGTTTTTCCTCAACATGTCAAGGGGGGGAAAGAGTTCCTTAATGCCGCTAAGGGCGTTCTCGTCATACCGAACATTGTTAAGGCAGGACTTGGCGTGGGTGGCGAATATGGTGAAGGCGCCTTGAGGATCGGGGGAAAGACAGTCGAATATTACAGTCTCGCTGCGGGTTCAATCGGTTTTCAGATTGGCGCTCAGAAAACGAATTTGATCCTTGTCTTTATGCAGGAGGAAGCACTTAAGAATTTCCGCCAAAGTTCCGGATGGAAAGCAGGAGTGGATGGTTCGGTGGCTTTTATCGATGTTGGGAAAGGAAAATCCATCGATACAGTAAATATTAAAGAACCCATTGTCGCCTTCATATTCGGGCAGAAGGGTTTAATGGCCAATGCGACCATTGAAGGTGCGAAGTTTACTAAATTGGTGAGATAGATATAGGAAAAACGAGATGATCCCGAGATCAAGGGGCAAGTCTCGAAATTTAAATCTCATCTATCAAAGTAAAAGTGTAGATCCCCTAAGCTTTTTAATTGCGAATTATTTTGTTTTAAAAATCAAAAAATGAATCTGAGTCTGAAAAGAAAATCTAACCGGAAATCTTTGTCGAGTCGAATGTCAAACTTGTCGAATCACTTTATTAAGTGAAATTTAAGAAGAAAACATTTACCACTTTAAAGAAATAGACAAACTTTTCCGGTTTAAAACTAAGTTTTAAGACTTTGTTTTTTACGGGATTAAAATTTATCAAAATGCCATAAACCTTGATAAGTTTTTGAATATTCACAATAAATCAGGTTAAGGATTCCCTATGACACATTTCGAAATCCTTTGAAAATAGATTGGCATGTGAGTTGCTTGCAAAAATCCTATTAAATAAATTATTGATTGAGCTTTAAAAGGCATGGGTTCTAAAATATGAAGAAGATATTCAAAAGAATCCAATTTTTTCTGGTAATAACAATTTCTTTTTTTATTCTAATATTTCCAGTTTATCGATGCTGCGCTAACTTATCGGAAACTAAATTTAATTCTCCCGACTTAGGTTTCCAGAATCCTGGTCAAGAAAATGGTCTGCCTGATAATGATAACGGGTTGAAAGTATTCGAGCCAGCTCCCTTTTTCGCCAAATTTCTTCTTCTTGACATTAATCTCTCCAAACAGTCTTACCATTTATTTTCCCAAACACTTTCGCTGCATCAAAAAACCTTCGTTCTTCGCTGTTGAGAAGACAAGGTCGCCCTATTTCTCCATTACTCCTTTGTCTTGGCCTCGACACCCTAAAGAATCTCATAGGGCATGCGAAATGCCAACGGGTGAATTTTAAAGAAAAAAGATCTACTCATGGTCACAAAAGAAGCCAGTAGTCGCTTGAATGAGACCCTAATATTAAAAGCGCATTCTTAAAGAATTCAAGAAAGGAGAGAATCATGCTTATTTATGTTTGGAATGTACCCAACAATGTATCAGAAGATAATTTTCGCCAGACCTTTGAAGCCTTTGGTCAGGTAAGCTTTGCGATCATTTCGTCAACAACCCTAAAAGACAGAAATAATGGTCAATTATGGAGATTTGCTTTAGTAGAAATGCCTGAACTGGCCGATGCGCAAGCGGCAATTAAGACCCTTAATAGAAAGGCTCTCTTTGGCCGTCAGATAATACTCTATGGATCATCTGAAAATTGATCAAAAAATTAACTTTTAAGATTAAAAGAATTTTGCAAAGCATGGTTGTCTTTGAATCTGAAGATGGCCCAAGCCAAATTTTAATAGAATTTGAAGAATTAAATTCAATGGGATGCTCATTGGCAAGGATAATTAAGATAGGCTATCGTTGTAGTGTTCATTTGTTTTATGGCCGGCACCAAATACTTTTGCCCTGCTGGGCGGATGGACATCCTTTTTTATCGGGTTGACTCGAATAATCAGGAAAGCAGATTAGATCGGCTTTTAGATGTGGACTGCCAAATGAATCGATCTCGTTTGGAAGATAGGGACGGTATGAGGTTGATCTTTCGTGCATTGAGCCATAGAAACTATCGCCTCTTTTTCGGTGGGCAAGGTATTTCCCTAATTGGTACCTGGATGCAACAAATTGCCATAAATTGGCTGGTATACCGGTTAACGGATTCAGCTTTATTATTAGGTGTTGTGGGTTTTGCAAGTCGAATTCCGACTTTTCTTTTTGCTTCTCTTGCAGGGGTGTTGGCTGACCGATGGAATCGCCATCGTGTCATAGTGATAACCCAAACCCTCTCGATGTTCCAGGCCATGATTTTAGCAACTCTCGTCCTTACAGGAACAATTGCGGTCTGGCATATTATTTTTTTAAGTCTCTTCCTCGGTCTAATCAATGCCTTAGACATACCCACACGACAATCCTTTGTAGTGGATATGATTGAAAGAAAAGAGGATTTAGGAAATGCGATCGCCTTAAATTCCTCTATTGTGAATGGGGCGCGTTTAATCGGACCCTCAGTGGCTGGGATGTTGATTGCCACATTGGGGGAAGGCATGTGTTTTCTTCTGAATGGTCTAAGTTTTATTGCAGTGATATTGGCATTATTGGCTATGAAAATCACGCCTAAAAAGAGAGAGGCCAAAAGTGCGGAAGTTTTTCGAGGATTGAAAGAAGGTTTTTCTTACGCCTTCGGTTTCGCACCTATCAGGGCGGTGTTATTACTTCTTGCGTTAGTCAGTCTCATGGGAATGCCATTTACAGTCCTGATGCCTATTTTTGCTGAAAAAATTTTGCAGGGTGGACCAAAGGCTCTCGGCTTTCTTTTGGGGGCTACTGGCGTTGGGGCTATCACTGGCAGCATTTATCTTGCCTCGCGAAAAAGTGTTTTAGGGTTAGGCAGGATCATCGTGATCACTTCATGTTTATTTGGAATAGGACTCATTGGGTTTTCTCTCTCTCGTCTCTTTTGGCTTTCTTTGTTCACGATGTTTTTGACCGGTTTCGGAATGATGGTGCAAATGGCATCGAG
Organism: Syntrophaceae bacterium; assembly: GCA_013388645.1. Classification (GTDB taxonomy): domain Bacteria; phylum Desulfobacterota; class BSN033; order BSN033; family UBA1163; genus UBA1163. Next base: position 6,241 of record JACAEV010000236.1, read on the forward strand.
CAACACGGTTTTACAGACGATTGTTGAAGAGGACAAGCGTGGACGAATTATGAGTTTTTATACGATGGCCTTCATGGGGATGGTACCTTTTGGGAGTCTCCTTGCAGGCAGTTTAGCAGATAATATAGGGGCTCCTAATACCGTGATGCTGGGTGGCATCACTTGTATTTTGGGTTCGGTCATCTTTGCAAAAAAACTTCCGAAACTGCGAGAAATGGCTCGGCCAATCTACATAGAGAAAGGTATCATTACCGAAGAATTACCATAGCTAACATTCTCTTTGTTAGAAAGGGGTTTACCTCATTGAGAGATAGATCAATTTAAAATGAATACAGCAAGGGAGAAAAGAACCAAGGAAATATTGTTAACCCAAGATGGAAGATATTGGGATGCTCTTAAAAACTCAAATTTTCCATTGAATCTAATCGATTGGCATCTTGTGACCAAACCGAATTCCATAAAGGAGAAAGAAAATGGGAAGTATTGGGATGCCGGAGTTGATCATCATTATGGTCATTGCCTTAATCATTTTCGGTGCCGGGAAACTTCCTCAGATTGGTGAAAACTTGGGAAAAGCGATCCGAAACTTCAAAAGTGCAACCGAGAGAGAGAAGATCGATGTGGCTCCGAAAAATCCAGAAGAAATTTCTGGAAAGAAAGGACACCCGTAAAGATTTTCAGTGACGAAGGCGGTAAAATAAGGCAAATCAATTTACTTTTCTAACCTTCTGCACTCTAAGTTAAAAAGGGGACTATCCAGCTCTTGGTCATGTGTGGGGAGGTGAACGTATAAATGAAGTGGGGCCACGAATACCTTAACCAGCAGTCTAAACCATTTTTAGCCATATCAGGATTTATACTTGTGGTCTTGGTTGGAGTTGTTGATTATATAACAGGAGGAGAACTAAGTGTCTCTATATTCTATCTGATACCTATTTCTCTTTCTGTCCTTTTTGTCAATAGGGAGGTAGGAGTTCTCTTGTCTATTTTCAGTTTTGTGGTTGGGCTGACTACTGACCTCATAGGAGGGCATCCTTATTCGCATCCAGCCACTGTTTATTGGAACAATGCCATTGATATGGGTTTCTTTCTCACCATCGTTTTTATTTTATCGGCATTAAAAATCAAATATGAAAAGATAGTGCAACTTAATACCGATCTTCAAGACACACTCGCTTCTCTCAAAAAAACGCAGGAAGAATTAGAGCGGAAATCCAAGGACCTCGCCCGCTCCAATAAGGAATTGGAGCAATTTGCTTATGTGGCCGCACATGACTTAAAGCAACCCCTCATTGTAGCTGGAGGTTATATAAACCGACTGAACCGTCTTTCCAAAGAAAAACCTGATCCTGATACTAACAGATACCTTAGCTACATTACAGATGCGATGACCAGAATAGAAGCGCTTATCAATGGCCTTTTGGCTTATGCCAGGGTAGGCACAAAAGCCATGAATTTAAAGCTGGCCGACTGTAATGATATGGTTGAATACGCTACGTCCAATCTCCAAGTGGAAATCGAAGAAAACGATGCAATTGTAACCCATGACCATCTCCCCACCCTGTTAATAGATGATATTCAATTTATTCAGCTTTTTCAAAACCTGATAGGTAACGGCATTAAATTTCGAAGAGAAGAACCTCCACGTGTTCATGTATCGGCAGAGCACCAAGAGAAAGAATGGATTTTTTCTATTTGCGACAACGGCATCGGTATTGATCCCAAACATTCCACCTCTATCTTTGATATTTTCCAGAGATTGCATGAAAGCTCTAAATATCAAGGCAATGGCATTGGTTTAGCGACCTGTAAAAAGATCGTTGAAAACCATGGAGGGCGGATATGGATAGAGTCGACACCTGGTAAGGGATCCACCTTCAAATTCGCAATTCCAATAACGTGAGGATTCGTCTTAAGACGCTTTCTTCTCAAAGAATTAAGGCAACCTCTAATAATTCCGAATTCGTCACTCCCGTCCCATATCAGGTATGGGGTAAACTCCAGCGGGAGTCCGGTTATATTAAGAATTTTTGGATTCCTGCTGGAGTTTATCCCGATAAAAATCGGGGCAGGAATGACATTTTTAGAGGTTGCCTTAAATTTAAAAGGTTTAAAAGGGATATGACAAATATTGATTGACAACCGAACTGACTTCAGGTTTAATTTTTGTAAGCTAATGGATTAAGACTAAAGAAAGGCGTTAGTAATTTATGCCGTCGCAACTTAAACCACCCTATCTCGAAAAAATAGATCAACGCGGAAATCTTGCAATTTGGCTTGTTGACGGGGGGTACATTCGCGGTCACATAGACGAAGAATTTACAAATTTTGGCCAGCATTATAGTTTTCCTTATATTCCAAAGGACGAACTCTGGATTGAAAAGGAGACCAAAACCGACGAACGGCCGTTTTTTATTGATCATCTGTTGGTCGAGCACCGCCTCATGGCAAAAGGCGTCCCTTACGAAAAAGCACTTTTAGAAGCGGATAGGTTAGAGAAGAAGGAACGCCGACGTGCAGGCGATATTCGGAGACTGACTCATCATGGTGAAACCCTACCGGATGGTCGTGAGGTTCATGTGCGACTCTGGAAAAAACTTGAAAATGGGGTCAATGTATGGATTGTCAATGGACGCTTAGTTCGAAGTGTTTTTGATATTGACTTTACAGAAGGCGGTCATGATTATGTTTATGAATTCGTTCCACAAGGCGAAGTCTGGATCGACGATGCTATCGAAGAAAAAGAAAGAGGTTATGTTTTACTCCACGAACTTCACGAACGCAATCGTATGGCGAACGGTTGGCCTTATCAGAAAGCCCATGCTGAATCAAGCCGGTTTGAATATCGTTGCCGCCATCATCCTGACGAACTCCACGAAGCCTTAGCATCAGAAGGTTGGGAATAAAACATCAAGAATTTATTAAATCATCCAAAAGGGCTTTTAATACATTTTGAGATCACAAACAAATCGCCAATAACCACTTTATCTCAAAAAGGAGCAAGTTATGATCAAGACCCCCAGCCCAAGTTATAGCATACTCGTTCGGCTTGAGATTGTTTCAAAACCAGGAATGCTCGGCAAAGTCACCTCTGCCATCGGTA
>JACAEV010000202.1 GCA_013388645.1 Syntrophaceae bacterium
AAAGACAGGCAAAGGGAGGTTGGGAGGGATTTTCAAAGAGAAATGCATATTCCCGAAAATGTCAAACACTGTGAGCCCCCCGGCAGAGCCGGGGGTTTACCTGATTGCAAATTAAAAAAATCATGAATGCAGCCCAGAAGACGATTCAAAATGCCGAATTGGTTTTAATCCAAAGAGGGATTTATATCGCCACGACCTTCCTCTTTGCTTTTTTTATTCCTCGCCTGATGGGACCCAGTCGTTACGGGCAATTTGCACTGCTCTATTCCCTCTCTTTCATGTTTACCATGTTGAGTGATTTTGGTGTGATTCAAGTCATGGGTCGCTATATCCCTCAACTCCGTCTTGGGGGGGAAATAGAAAATTCCAAAAAACTCCTCAATTCCTTTCTGATGTTGACCCTCTCCAGTGGCACGTTGGCGGCAGTTCTGTACTTTTTCGTTACCCATCTCTGGTTAAAAGATATCCATGTTCTTTCTCTCCTCACCATGGCAGCCGCAGTGTTAATAAGATCTTCGACCAATCCCCTATTCTCCTTCTTTTTAGGGTTGAACCAAGCCGCCCGCTGGGGCAGTCGAGACGTCCTCAGTCGTTTATTGTCTATCCCTTTACTGATCTTTTTTTTCAATCTCGGGGGTCTCCCCGGAGCCTGTTTAGGAGTTTTATTGACGGAGGGATTCATTCTTATCCTTGGGGTAGGGTGGGGAAGACATTACCTTTCCTGGCCCCATATGCGACTGGATTTCCATTTTCTATACCCCTACCTCCAATTTGGTCTCTTTTTTTTCATCTCCCATCTCACCTCCACAGCCATTCAACAAGGTGGAGGAGTCTTGATCCGTATACTCAATCCGGATTACACGCAGGTCAGCTACTTCGAATTGGCCCAAAAAATATTTCTTACCGCATCGTTCGCCTATCCCCAGTTTTCTTTATCCTTCGCCCCGCATATGACGGTTCTACTAAAAAAGGGGAAAACGGATATCCTCCAACAATGGACTGAACAACTGTTGAAATGGTTAACAGTGGCCGGAGTGGGGATGATGTTTACTTTTTTATTCCTCGGAGAGGATATGGTACGACTGATCCTGGGCAAAGACTATCAACCCGTTGCCATTAATTTATTACCGCTCTCCGTGTCTTTTTTCTTTTTAGCCTTAAGCAATGTCTCAAACCTCCTCACCCTCATCTATGAAAAACCAAAAGTGGCACTCCATGGCTCCCTATTGAGGCTGGCTGTATTTTGGGGATTCGGTTTTCTTTCGATTTCCTTTTGGGGAAGCTTCGGAGGTTGTTTAGCCCTTCTCCTCGCTTCCATATTATCCGCAGGCTATTTAACCTGGCGCACACAGACTTATCTCCCCTATTCCTTGAAGAGGTCGATGGCCGCCTTAGGATCCGGGGTTTTCTTCTTGCCTTTGATCTTTTTCAAATCTTCCTTGCCTGTCAATATATTTCTTTTCGGCCTTTTTTTAACCGGGTATATCATGGTATTATTTTTATTTCGGATCATCACCTGGCCAGAAGTTCGAACCTTAGGGCAAACCATTACCTCAGGAATCACTCGATCATGAACTCTTTACCAGCCTTTCGCTTTTGATTGAAAGTGGAATCGGAAAATAATAAAATGAATCCATCATGCGCCTTCCCACCATACTCTTAGAAGGGAAAAAACTGCCGAGAACGATTTTCTCGATTCGAACACCCCTCTCCGATCAGGGTCGAGAGATCGATCCCCTCATGCAAAAAGCCTATGAAATGGGAGTTTGGTGTTTTGATCTGCCCTCCGGAAGGCACCTTGAATCATTGAACGAATTAAAAAGGGTCACGATGGATGAGGCGGTAATAGGCCTCGGCCATGTAGAGGTGGAGGCAGGACTTTCGTTTTCAGGGAAGCCACTTCATCAGTATGAAACAAAAATCATATCAACGATTAAAAAAGAACTCGTTCCCTTTCATCTCCCTTACCACCTTCTTCCCCCCTCTTCCTCCACGGAAATCTTTACGCAAAAAGAAATAGATCGGATTGTATTTGACCCGGTTCGCTTTGGCAGAATGCTTTCTCGATTCCATCCTGAAGCATGTCCATTCCTCCTGGTCGGAGAAAAGTATGGGGATTGGCTTTTGGCACTGGGCCGGATCGATCTTTTTCATGAGATGGTTTCCCAGGTTAGGGAAAAAGGATTCATCCCTATCTTCTCAGCTCAATGGACCTCCTTTACCCTCCCAAAAGCCAAAGCCCTGCATGTGGCTGCTTATGCTGTTCCCGTCAACAAAAAAAAGACTCTTTTTGATTCAGAACAAGTTGTTCATCTGATCAAGAAGTTTGATAAACCCATCATCAGCTTGAACCCTCTTGCGGATGGAAAACTCTTAAAAGAATGCGAAGGGGCCTTATCTTTTCTTTTCGAAGAGTTGAAGGTTTACGCCGTGATTGCGGGGATTGCTTCAGAAGAAGAAATCAGAAGAATCATGGAGGGCCTGAAGCGGTTTCCTTCTCTCATCCCACCCCGAAAAACATGATTCCTCCTGCGACCAAGGGAATGGTGAGATTGTCATCAACCCGAATGGGGAGAAGTTCAATCAGGGTAGCTCCTAACGCCGCAAGGCTTCCCGAGAAACGATTCAAGTCAGGATAAACCCAGACGATGATGAGAGAGGAAACGAAGAAGGCAAGACTCCCCTCCACCGTTTTTTCAAAAATCCGGATTTTTCCGATCCCTTTCCCCACCAGAGCCGCTGCGGTATCCGAAAGAATCAGGATGAGAAGACTCGCAATAGCCGTTGGCTTGGGAAAAAAGAGGATGACCAAAAGACTGGAGAAAAGGAAATAGGTCGAACCCATCAATCTATTTTTTTCTTCCTCTCTAAGCACCGTTCCAAGGAAATACCTCTGAAAAAGAGATGCCATCCCACGATGGTAGTGCCGAAGAAGATCCACAATCAGGAATCCCAAAAAAAGGGGGAGAAGGATGGTGATCACCGTCTCCTTGGGAAGCAAGCCGTATCCAATGGGGATGGAGAGCGTTGCCAGATGGACGATCTTCCTTTTGATTTCAAGGCCGGTGATCATAAAATAAGTTCAACGTTCTGAGTTGGTTGTTCGGGGTAAAAACCATTATCGTCACTCCCGCGAAGGCGGGAGCTCGGTTATTTCGAAGGCTTCTGGATTCCTGCTTGCACAGGAATGACATTTTTAGCGGTCGTCTTAAATTTAACCTCCCTTTTCACCTTTGGGAGCTTCTAACTTTTTTATCTTTTCTATCTCCTCTGGAGTCAGATACCGAAATTGTCCAAAGGGAAGATCCCCTAATGGAATCGGTCCGTATTGGATTCGCTTTAACTTGAGAACAGGATGGCCAATAGTTGAGAACATCCTTTTCACCAGATGATTTCTTCCCTCTGTCACCACCACCCGCATCCAACTGTTTTTCTCCTTCTGGGAAATAAGGGTGCATGAGACTGCCTTTGCCACCCCCTCTTCGAGAGGCACACCCCTCTTCAGTCTCAACAGTTTTTTCTCCTCCGGAACCCCTGTCACTTTTACCAGATAGGTCTTTGGGATTAAAAATTTTGGGTGGGAGAGGCGATGGGCGAGATCCCCATCATTGGTGAGGAGGAGAAGTCCCTCTGCGTCTAAATCGAGACGACCCACCGGATAAACTCTCCATTTTACATGACTCAGAAGATCCATAATAGTTGGTCTTCCGAGGGGATCTTTCACGGTGGAAAGGTAACCCCTGGGTTTATTCATAAGAAGGACCACTTTCGGCTCAAAGGGTGCAATCCTTTTCCCATCCACCTTGAGGTGATCTTTACTGGGGTCTACCTGAAGACCCAATGTTTCAATGACCTTTCCATTGACCGTCACCCTCCCCTCGAGGATCATCCTCTCCGCTTCCCTCCTTGAAGCAATTCCGGCCTTAGCTAAAATCTTTTGAATCCGCTCCAGCATAAATGGAATCCCTTACTCTTTTCCCGGTTGGAGAGGAGGAGCTGGTGGAGGGGCCAGTGCCTCTGCTTCGGTCCTTTGGTTCTCATCCCTATTGATCCCCTGGGTAGGCAGTGCTTCAGATGCTGGAGGGGGTTGGATCTCTTTAAGAGTGGGGAGGTCGGAAAGGGTGTTCAGACCAAAGAGTTCAAGAAAGGTTTTGGTGGTCCCATAGACGATGGGCCGTCCGGGGAGGTCTTTTCGGCCCATCACCTTGATCAATCCTTTTTCTAAGAGGGTGTGAAGGGCTGACCCTGAATCCACTCCACGAATTTCCTCGATCACGGAACGGATGATGGGTTGACGATAGGCAACAATGGCCAATGTCTCTAAGCCGGCCTGAGTCAACTTCGTCGCCTTTACCTTTTTCAATCGATTGACCCATCCAGCCCATATGGGTTTGGTTCGAAATTGATAACCACCGGCGACTTCGGTCAACTCGATCCCTTTAGACGGATCGTCATATTCGGTTTGAATCTGACGAATTCCATTAAAGATAGTCTCTCGATTTGATTCGGGAAGAATCTCCACAAGGGTGTCAAGACGGAGAGGAGACTCCGAAACGAAAAAGAGGCTTTCCAATATCGGTTTAATCTCAAGATGATCCATAGAAGTATCCTATCTCGTCTCAACAAATTCTAATTTTTGACCAGGGGAAATAGAACCGATGGCATGTTTATAAACCAACTGATCTGCTTCGCCTCGCAGGATGATGCAGAAATTGTCAAAACTGAGAATGACCCCTTCGAGCTTGCAACCCGTAGTTAATTCAACCACGACATGGATCTTATCCCTTCGAATCCGATTGAGAAATTGATCCTGAATATTAATCTGGTTCTTGATCATGCCTCTCCCCCCTTCTTTCTCCAGAAAGATTGAATTTCAAAAATGATTTCTTTCTGATCGGTCCACGGATTCCACCAGTGAATCTCTGAATCCGCTTTAAACCATGTCCACTGCCGTTTAGCATAATGACAGGTTTCTCTTTTTATCTGTCTGACGGCCTCATCCCATCCGATCTCTTTCAAGAGAAATTGAACCATCTGTTTATAACCTAAACTCTGCATCGGCTTCAATTGAGGCCCGTAACCCATCTCCATCAGTCTTTCAACCTCTTGAAGGAGGCCCCTCTCTAACATTCGATCGACTCTCGTTTCAATGCATGAATAGAGCTTTTCCCGGTCCATCTCCAATCCAATTTTTAAGGCCCGATAGGGTTGTTCTCCAAAACGATGCTGTGCTCGGTAGAACGAGATAGGAATTCCAGTTGAATCAAACACCTCTAATGCTCGGATGACTCTAAAAAGATCATGAGGATGGAGCTGAGCGGCGGTTGGGGGATCGATTTTTTTCAATTGTTCATAGAGGACTTCTGGTCCTCTTTCTTTCGCTTCCTGTTTTAAGCGTTCCCTCGTTTTGGGATCAATGGGTGGGCTGGGAAAAAGTCCATGAAGAAGGGCTTTGATATAGAGGCCGGTGCCCCCCACCACCCAAATCGGTATCTCATCCTGATATAATTGATCAATCGTTTTTCGGCCCACCGTTCGATAGAGAGCTGCATGGAAAGGTTGATCTGGAGTGACGAGGTCGATCAAGTGGTGTTTCACTCTTTTTTGTTCGTCGAGTGTGGGTTTGGCGGTCCCAATATCCATATACCGATAGACTTGCATAGAGTCTGCGCTGATGATTTCTCCGCCTATTTTTCCCACCCACTCGATCGCCCATTTGGATTTCCCGACTCCAGTGGGACCTTGAATAATTACCACCTGAGGCCGATTCATCTCATCCCTTGCGGCCATATCGAATGAATTTTAATGAATCCACCCTGAGACTTCAAGGGGAAAGTGGAAGGGAAAAATGAGAGAATCATTTCCCAGAAGGTTTTTAATATCGCGACATTTAACAGGTATAGGTCATAGGCCTCTGCAAGAGATAAAAATGACCCAAGTGAAGGTTTTGGAGGAAGAACTTCCTGACCCTTTTAGGTTAAAGATTGCACCGTAAAGTAAGGGTTACATGAGGTAGTAAATTTTTCTTGAAATGGTAATTCAATTTATATTAGAGTAACTTGGAGGTTAGGCCACCATATCCGTTCAACCTTGAGGAGTAAGAGCTCTTAATATGTCTTCTCCATTCTTGATCAATCCTCGATCCAGCCCTGAACTGAGAAGCCTTTATGAGATTATCACGCTCCCTCACCAGACCCATCTCGAAGATTATTTTCTTGGGGTGATGGCGATCTTGGCTGAATATTTTCCAATAAAATATTCGGCCCTCTTTCTACAAGATGGCCAACGACAGGTACTCCGAATCGAAGCGCTCTATGGAGCCGAGAAGGGAAACCATCCTTTGACTTGCAGCAGTCAACAGGGAACAATGGGAAAAGCCCTCGAATCAAGACAACCCAGAGTGATCCAGAATTTAAGCCAAGAGCCCTTATACGAAGAAATGCTGAAATGGCAGAAACGATCTGAAAAGATTCAACCTCCTATCCTTTGTATCCCTCTGGTCATGGATGAGATATCCATAGGTCTGATTAATATGAATTCCCTTTATGGTCCGAGAGATAAATTTATCGAGGATTTTCAATTCCTCTCTGTCCTCTCAGCCATTCTATCTCCAGTGATTAAACACTATCAGCAGAAAAAAAATCAATGGATGACCAAAGACCATGGAGCCATCGCCCGATCCCAGCGACTGAATGAGATTTTAGAACAAAAACTGAGCGACGTTCTAATGAGGATTGACCCATATACAGAAACAAAGGCCAAGATGGGAATCTTCGACGATATGGTCAGGCTGGTTGAGAAGATTTTAATTCAGTCCGCCTTAGAGAGAATGGACCACGTTCAAATTAAGGCTGCCCAACTTCTGGGGATCAATCGGAACACCCTCCATAAAAAAATGAAAGAGCTGAAGATTAAGCCTCGCTGAAAATCTTCAATAGGATTCAAGTGACCGAGGGGTCAAGGGGTCAAGTTAAAATCTTTTAAAATAAACCCTTGAGCGCTCGAATCTCAAAACCCTTGAAGCCTCCAAATAACCATTTTAAAATGGAATAATTATGTCTGAATCTGATAACACAGAAAAAATGAGAACCCTCTGCCACCAATGGGGAGGATCCTTGTTCGGGGTGGCAGATTTGAGATTTTTCAAAAAAGAGGAGATTCTCATTTCTCCTCCCTTGATGGAAAGGTTTCCCTACGGCATTTCGATGGGATTTCACCTTTCAGACGGTATTTTGGAAACAATCGAAAACCAACCCACTCCTCTTTACTTCCATCACTATCAAAGGGTGAACATCCTTCTCGATACGATCGGATTAATGGTCACCTCAGCGATCCAAGATCTCGGATATATGGCTATCCCCATCCCCGCTTCTCAAATTGTAGACTGGAAAAATCAAAAAGGTCATCTCTCACACAAACATGTAGCGCAAGCGGCAGGATTAGGTTGGATTGGGCGAAACAACCTTCTCGTCAATGAAAAATTTGGATCTCGGATTCGCCTCGTCACGATTCTGACAGACCTTCCTTTAATCATCAGTTCTCCCCTGATCAGGGACTGCGGTTCCTGTCATGCTTGTCGACCGGTCTGCCCTGCTGGGGCTATCCAGGAGCGGCAGGAGGACTTCGACCATCTCCGATGTTATGAACAATTGAGAACCTTTGCCAAAACCCTCCATTTCAGCCATAATATCTGTGGAATCTGTGTGAAGGCCTGTAAAGGGTTCAAGGGGTCAAGCGGTCGAGGGGTCCATTGAAAATGTTAAAAATACTTGAACCCTTAAATCCTCGAATCCTGGAACCCTGATAATAACCTCTATGAAAGACTTCGACGTGATCGTGGTGGGAGGAGGACACGCCGGTATTGAAGCTTCCCTGTCCTGTGCCCGCCTTGGGCACCCCACCCTTCTCATCACTCAAAAAATCGAGCAGATTGGGTTGATGTCCTGTAACCCTGCTGTCGGCGGATTGGCAAAAGGCCATCTCGTGAAAGAAATCGACGCATTGGGGGGTGAAATGGCCAAGGCAACCGACCAAACAGGAATCCAGTTTCGCCAGCTCAATACTGGGAAAGGACCTGCTGTTCGCTCTTCAAGAGCTCAGGTGGATCGTCAAGAATACCGGCTTCAGATGAGAAGGACCATCGAAAGTCAAAAAAATTTGACGATCCTTGAGGCGACGGTTGAAAACATCATCACTGATGGAAATCAAGTGGTCGGGGTGGAGACGAATCGGAAGGATTCAATTCAGACAAAAACTCTCATCCTTGCCCCAGGAACCTTCCTCAATGGTCTCATCCATATCGGTCTGGATCACTTCCTCGCGGGGAGGATGGGGGATCCCCCTTCGATTGGCTTGTCCGAATCATTAAAAAAATTAGGATTTCGAATGGGAAGACTCAAGACAGGAACAACTCCAAGACTTGATGGTGATACGATTGATTTTTCGCAACTGACCCCTCAATATGGAGATGACCCCCCTATTCCTTTTTCTCTCGCCACAAGGAAGATTGAAACGGAACAGATCCCCTGTTACATCACTTACACAAACTCCACCACGCACGAGATCATTAAAAGCGGTCTCGATCGATCTCCACTCTATTGTGGAATCATTAAAGGGATTGGCCCGCGATATTGTCCCTCGATTGAGGATAAAGTGGTCCGCTTCCCTGATAAAAAAAGACACCAAATCTTTTTAGAGCCTGAGGGTCGGAATACGAATGAGGTCTATCCGAATGGAGTCCCGACCAGTCTTCCCCTGGATATTCAAATAAAAATGTTGAAGTCAATCAAGGGGCTTGAGGAAGTGGAGATCATACGGCCTGGCTATGCTGTTGAATATGATTTTGTGGATCCCACAGAACTTAACCCGTCTCTTGAAACAAAGAAGATCCGAGGCCTCTTCCATGCCGGACAGATTAATGGAACCTCTGGCTATGAAGAGGCCGCAGCACAAGGGCTCATGACGGGGATCAATGCCTCGCTCTATATTCGACGAGAGGAACCGTTTATTCTCAAACGATCCGATGCCTATATCGGAGTTTTGATCGATGACCTGGTGACGAAAGGGACGACTGAACCTTACCGAATGTTCACCTCCCGGGCAGAATATCGCCTCCATTTAAGAGAAGATAATGCGGATTTGAGGTTAAGAGAGAAGGGATATGAATTGGGATTGGTGAAGAAAGAGGATTTTCTCATTCTCCGGGAGAAAAAAAAGGCTATTGAAAAGACCCTCTCTCGAATCTCAGAAGTTAGAATCAATCCCACTGAGGAAATCAATGGAATCCTTCGTCAATGGGGAAGTGCTCCCCTGAAAAAAGACTGTTCCCTCCGAGAAATATTAAAGAGGCCAGAAATTCGATTCGACCATCTCTGCACTTTTGATCCCAGTCTCAAAGAGATACCTGTGGTGGTTCAGGAACAGGCTGAAATTCAAGTGAAATATGACGGCTATATCAAGAGGCAGATGGAACAGATCGCCAGGTTTAAAAGACTGGAAGAGGTCACTTTTCCCACCGAATTCGATTTTGGCAAGGTGGTCGGACTTTCAACAGAGGTCATGGAAAAACTGAAAAAGGTCAAACCTTACTCGCTGGGCCAAGCTTCAAGAATCTCGGGGGTCACCCCCGCCGCCATCTCCATCCTCATGGTCAACCTTAAAAAACAGGGTTATTTATAGAGATGCGCCACCCGCATCCGTCATCCCCGTTTCAATAATCGCAAAATGTTCTGACTGAATATTTTCTTGGAATCGGCCTTTCCCAATCCCAACCCTTCCACGCTTTGTCTGGCATCTAAGGTAAAAGCTTTCCCATCTGTTGGATCCATTGGAGCATCGGAGCCAAAGAGTAGATGATCGGGACCAAAAAAATCATAGGTCATTTTAAGAAGCAGTGGCTCATCGCCTTGGGTCGCTGTATCACAATAGAATTTTTTGAAATGGTCAATATAAGGATGTGAAATCGGCGTGGGCTGTTTCTTCCCCGTATTTTGCTCAAAGTAGTCCCAACCATATTGCATCCGTTTTGCAAACAAAGGAACAAGGGCTCCGTGGTGATGGATAATCAATTTCAGATCGGGGTACCTTTCAAAGACTCCATTGAAGACAAGCCTGATCATCGCCGTGGAACTATCGAGTAACCAAGACAGCGTCTGCCAGACCTGGTACTGAGAGATCTTTTCTCCAACATAGTCTGGGTAATCGGGAGGTCGGGAGGGATGGATCCAAAGTGGCACATTCAACTCCACGGCTTTCTGATAAAGAAATTCATAATGGGGATGGTCGGGTGGTTTGACAGTCGGTCCAACCACGAAAAAACCTCCCACCAGTTTTAAGGTACGGACCGCCCGTTCAAACTCGGCGACCATGATCTCTGGATGAGTGGTCGGAACCAGAGCGACTCCGAGGAATCGATCCGGTCGTTTACTCACAGTGATCGCCATCTCATCGTTGAAAAGACGGGCAGCCTCCGCACAGAGTTTCGGGTCAGCGTGGACAGCCGGCGTGGTCTCCAGCCAGGGAAGCGGGACTAACACGCTGAGATCGATGCCACACCTGTCCATCAAGGTAAGACGTTTTTCCACATCAATCAATGTTGGCGTATTGGCAAATAAACTTCTAAACACATGGGGGTACACGTTGCTGGCCTTCTCCAAAAAGTCAATGATCCGCATGATCGAAAAATGGCAATACGCGTCAATCCGATATTCCTTTTCCAGGGCCCTTTCTTTTTTGGTCTGACCGCTCACAGGAGAAGGGGGAAACCATCCAATGCCAGCCAGACCAGACGCGAACAACGCCTTTTTTAAAAAATCTCTTCTTTGCATCTTGCACCTCAAAATTTTAAAATAGATAAGAGCAAAAATGATGATCTCGTAAAAAGTCTAGAAAGGCCATTTTCTTTCGTTCCTGCGCATACAGGAATCCAGTATTTTCATGTCGTTAGAATTCCCTGGATTCCCGTTCCCCGATCGTTGTCGAGGACAAGTTTCACGGGAATGACGACTTTTTACGATTCCAGCAAAAATAGGAAAGAATCAATTGCTCCCCAACGTAACATATCAACAATAAGATTGCCATCCATGAAGGGTGGCCTCGGCCCTTGACATGGGACAAACGGGGATTTATTGGAAACAAATTTAGTATGAACCTCATTCAGCGCATGATCAAAAAAAAATATCTCGTATGGATAAACCTCATTCGCCCGCGACGGGCGCTCAATTCTCTATTAACGCTTCTCTCATTTAATCTCAAATTACTTAAACCCTGGGGACAACCTGTTGCGGTGGACATCGAACCCACCAACTTCTGCAACCTGAAATGTCAACACTGTCAAGTCTCCCATTGGCAGAAACCCAAACGCCGTTTGACCATGGATCAATTTAGCTCTTGGATAAAACAGTTTGAAACAGCGAGTCGGATCAAACTCCAGGGCATGGGGGAGCCGTTTTTAAATAAAGAACTTCCCTCCATTATTAAACAACTTGAAAAGGACCATTTTTATATTGAAGTGGTCTCCAATGGGACCGTCATGACCGATGAAATTTATGAGGTGGTCACCCAGACCCGTCATTTCAACCTCACCATCAGTTTTGACGGGGCGGATAAAAAGACGTTCGAAAGTATTCGTCTCGGAAGCGATTTCGACGAAATCAAAGCTCACTTAACCAAGATCATCCAGGCGAAACCGAGACGCTCAAAAGTCTCCGCTTCCATCGTCGGTTTTAAGGAGCATCAGGAACAAATCAAGCCGACCATCGAATTATTGGGGGATCTCGGCGTCGACGAAGTTTATCTGCAGCTCATCGTGATCAATTTCGGCCAGGATTCATTAGATGAGAGAACGGTTGAGCACCGCATCCAGATGAAAAACCAAACCGATCCATTTAAAATTGATCTCTATGAAACCGCCAAACAAAAAGGTCTAAAGATGGATATCGCGGATCGGCTATTTGACGAAGAAAGTCCTTGTCCCTGGCCATGGCTCGGCACCTATATCGATACGGAAGGATATGTCATCCCTTGTTGCCATATAGGGAACGCCGAGATTTGTCATTTCGGAAATTTAAATCAGCAGGATTTTAGAACAATATGGCATTCCAAAGAATATCAACAATTGAGAGAGCAAATTAAGACAAATCGAATCCCCCATTTCTGCCGCAGTTGTTACCGATCCGCCCCCCTTGAAAGAGAGGGGCATAATACCCGTCCACCATCAACGCTACCCTAACTCTTTTAACACCGCAATTTCATCACAATCTGGAAATTTCACGCACTTCAAACAGTCTGTCCAGATCTTATGAGGGAGCACCGCCTTATCCACTTTCTTAAAACCCAACCGCTCAAAAAATTCAGGTTCATAGGTCAGCGCAAAAACCCTCCTCACCCCTAACTTTTTTGACTCTTTCAAACAGGCCCTCACCAATTTGGCACCAATCCCTTTGTTCTGATCCTCCTCCTGCACGGCCAGGGATCGAACTTCTGCCAGATCTTCCCAGCAGATGTGGAGGGCACAGATGCCGACGACCTGACGATCTCGGATGAAAACAAAAAAATCACGAAGATGATCGTAGAGTTCGCTCAGAGACCGCGGAAGAATTCCTCCTCGAGGGGCATAGAGTTTGATCAAGCGTTGAATCTCCTTAATGTCATTCAGTTTGGCTTTTCGTATCATCTGATTCTCCTCGTGTCTGTGTCCGACATCCGTGTCCGTTTATTTTTGTTTTTCACGGACAGGCGACAGGGTTACGGTCACGTTCTTCGTGCATTCTCGATCATCTCTTTGGCATGGGCTTTGGTTTTTTCGGTCACTTTCATTCCTCCCAACATCCTGGCAATTTCCTCTACAACTTCCTCCGGATTCAATCGATCCACACACGTCAGGGTCCGACCTGCTTTCACCTCTTTCCTCACACTGTGATGTTGGTCGGCATAGGAAGCAATCTGAGGAAGATGCGTGACACAGATGACCTGGTGAAATCGCGAAAGTTCTCTCAACTTCTTTCCGACGACCTCTGCCATGGCCCCACCAATTCCAGAATCGATTTCATCAAAGACGAGGACCTGCCTCCCTCCGACTTTTGCCAAAATTCTTTTCATGGCTAACATGATTCGAGAGAGCTCCCCTCCAGAGGCGATTTTCGCCAGCGGCTTGACTTCCTCTCCGATATTGGGAGAAATAAGAAACTCCACTCGGTCCGCCCCAATGAGCGTTAGGGGAACAGGATCCACACGGATTTCAAAAACCGTTTTTTTCATTCCCAGAGAATTCAATTCCTTTTCTATTGATTTTTTTAATTCGGACGCTACGTCCCTTCTTCTCTTCGAAAGGTTCTGTCCCAGGCTGATCATTTTCTCCTGAAGAGGTTCTAAATGATCCTCCAACTGGGAAAGCTTCTCCTCATCGGACGTAAAACATTTCAAAGCTTCATCCACGTTACGTTTGAAGGAAAGGATCTCCTTGATCGTTGAGCCATATTTCCTCTTCAGGCGATCAATCTCTTCCAATCGGCTTTCAATTTCTTCAAGCCTCACCGGGTTGATCTCCACTCTCCGCGAATAGTCCCTCAGGGTAAGGGCAATCTCCTCTAATTGAAAAAGAGCCGACTCAAGAGCGCTCAAGGGTTGAGAAAGGGAAGGGTCAATGGCCGCCATTTCTCGGCCTTGATGGAGAATTTTTTGAATCTTCTCAATAGCAGAACCTCCTTCTGAATAGATCGTCTCTTCGGAAAAACGGGCAAACTCCATCAACTTCTTTGCATGGTTCAAAATGATTCGTTCTTCCTTGAGAGATTCTTCTTCGCCGGGCTGAATCCTCGATGTCTCAATCTCCTTAGATTGGAAGACCATCAGTTCTCTCTCCTTACTTCTTCTTTCCTGCTCGGTTCGTATCCTTTTTACCTCTTCCGATAAGGAGACAAACTCCTGGTACTGCTTTTGGAATTCTTCCCGTAGTCCAAGCAATGCACCAAACTCATCGAGAATATCGATATGAGTCTCCACCCGTTGAAGAGACTGGTGTTCATGTTGCCCATAAATGCTGAGAAGTTCCTCCCCCAACTCGGAAAGTACTCCGAGGGTGGACAGGTTGCCATTGATGAATACCCTTCCTCTGCCCGACCGGGAGAGCACGCGTCGTATCAAGAGAGAATCTTCTTCTCCCTCGCTCAGTCGAGAGGGAGCTCGTTCCTTCACTTTACCCTTGATCCGTGCATTTCCAGAAATGTCAAAAAGCGCCTCAATGATCGCCTCTTCTTCTGAGCTACGGATCCATTCCTCCATGGCTTTACCCCCTAAAAGAAGGTGGACGGCATTGAGGATGATGGATTTCCCAGTCCCCGTTTCGCCGGTGAGAATATTTAAACCTTTTGAGAAGGATAAATTTAACTCATCAATAATAGCAAAATTTTTGATTCGAAGTTCGAGTAACATAAATGACAATTATGAGTTATGAGTTATGAATTATGAATTATTAGTTATGAATTATGAATTTCAAGTTAAGAATTAAGAATTTCGAGATAAGACCTTTGAATTTAAGCAATTTTTAACTCTAAACTCTTAACTCTAAACTTCTTAATTGATTTATTGTCCTTTCGATGTCTTGACGATTGAGGTTAATTTTTTTCTAAGCTCCTCCGATTCCTTCAAAAGATAATCTAACTCTCCACCTTTTGCTAATTCAGAAACTTTTATTAACCTCAGCCAATAATTCGATTCTCTCGCTTCTTTCAAAGCAACTCCCATTTTGTAGGTAAAGTCTTTTTTGCTAAAACCACCTGTTGCTTCTTCAACATTAGCTCCTATGGATGTGGCCGCATCCAGAAGTTGTCCTCCAATTTTTTGACTGACATAATTTTTCGGCAATCTTTGAACAAATTTTATAACCCTCACCGCAAATTCAAAACTTCTCTTTTTAATATCTTGTTTTCCTTCCATCTTAAACTCCTAACTCTAAACTCTTAACTCTAAACTTTTAGCTCTAAACTCTTAACTCTAAATTTCTATCGTTCCCCCCATTTCAACTTTTCCCTCAACACTTCAAAATAGTGCCGGTAAGGAGATTTAATGAGAAAGATATGGCCTTCTCCCTTCTTGACCTCGACCACATCCTCAAATTCTAAAGTGAACCCCTGTTGCCCATCTAAGGTGAGGATCACCTCTTGCTGTTTCGTTTTAAGGGTTGCTCGAATTTCCACATCATCTGGAATCACAATTGGGCGATTGGTCAGGGTATGTGGGCAAATCGGAGTGATGATGATACAGTGAAGCGAGGGGTAAGCAATAGGCCCGCCTGCGGAGAGGTTATAAGCGGTTGAACCGGTAGGGGTCGAAAGGATGAGGCCATCCGATTTAAACGTCGTTAAATATTCTCCGTTAATGGTCGTTTCGATATCAATAATTCGGGCCAATGCCCCTTTATTGATCACCGCATCATTGAGGACCAAAAACTCTGCCATCCTTTCTCCTCTTCGGATGACTGAAGCATTGAGCACCACCCTCTCATCCGTAATAAAATCGCCTTGAATGACTTTGTCGAGGACGCGATATAATTCTTCCAAAGTAATCTCCGTCAAAAATCCAAGCCCCCCTAAGTTGACCCCAAGGATGGGAACGCGGTGATCTCCTACAAGACGAGCGACGCTGAGAAGCGTTCCGTCTCCACCTAACACGATGACCATTTCGACCTTGGCCGGGATGTCTTCCCTTCGGGCAACATTTAAATGGGGTCCTGCCAGGGCAGGAGGGAATTGTTCCACCATCCCATCTTCGACATACACTTCCATCTTTTTGGGTTGGAACCACTCGATCAAATTTCGGACGAGGGGGATGGCCTCCGGTTTATTTTGTTTGGCAATAATTCCGATTCGTTTCATGTTCTTCCTCTTTGACCTTCTAAATGAATCCCCCCTCTCCTCCCTTGACTCCTTCATGAGAATCTCTCTAAAAACCTCACGAGTTCTTGAATGCGCCCTCGATTGGGAAGAAAGGGGTCTAACATTAAGGCGGTCTTTAGATGACGGAGCGCCTTTTCTCTGTTTTGAAACTCAAACCAATAAATTTGCCCTAAATTCAGATGAGCCAAGGTATGGGTGGGATTGATTCGAATCTCATACTCAAATTCTTTAATCCCTTGATCAAATTGCTTTTGAGCGACATAGGCAACTCCCAGAAGATGGTGAACATTCGGAAAATTGGGGAAGACCTGAAGAAACCTTTTATAGGCTTCAATGGCTTCTTGATACTCACCCTTTTCAAAATAGATCCCCCCAAGCGAATAATTAGCCATGTGCAGGTCTGGGTCGACTTCCAAAGCCTTTTTTCCCATGTCGGTTGCCTTCTTCAGATCGCCCATCTTCTGGTAGATGATGCTCAAGTTGTAGTAAGCATTAGCAAATTTAGGATCAATCTGAAGCGCATGTTGAGTCGCCTCAATGGCGTGATCATAGATTCCTGCCTGGAGATAAGCAAACCCGAGATTCACATAGGGTCTTGCCTTTTGAGGGGACTTCTTTAAACAATCTTTCCAGAGCTCCACCTCATCTTTCCAGATCTCATTCCTAAAATACGTCCCCAAAGAAAGGAATAAAATGATCACGAGAAAAACCAAGCCTTCTACAGGGCGGATCTTCATTTTTCCCATCAATCTGCTTTTCCCCTCGGTTGTCTCTGGGCTATCTCAATCAAAGAAATCTTTTTTTTGATCTCTTCGGTATTGGGTAATTCGGGGTAACGCAATGCTCTCTTAAAATTGCTCAGCGCCTTGGGAGCATCCCTTAACTCTTCATAAATCAACCCCAACTCGACGTAAGCGAATAAATGGTCAGGATGGGTCTTCAGCTCCTGATCAAAGGCTGAAATCGCCTCCTCCCATTGTTTCAATGCCTTGTGGGCTTTGCCGAGAGAAAGATGGGCATTTTTATAATATGGCGCTAAATCGATCAATTTCTTATAAACTTTGATCGCCTCCCTGAAATTTCCTTTTTGGTAGAGGGCTAATCCCAAATTATAAAAAGAATCCAGATGATTCGGATTGAATGCAATGGCCTTCTGGTAACAATCAATCGCTTCCTCCATGAACCCTTTTTGATGAAAAACCAACCCCAAATTATATCTCGATAGGGAATAAAAAGGATTTAATCTTAAAGCTTTCTCAAAGGCCTCTTGCGCTTCTTCCCATTGTCCTCGTTCGTAATAGGCAAAACCTAAATTATGATAGACCCTCTCTTTCTGGGGAGATTTTTTAACACAATCTTTCCAGAGCTCCAACTCGCTATTCCACAGAGAATTTCGCTGAAACGTGCTTATGGAAAGGGGAAGGATGATTAAAAAAAGAACAAACCAATCCACGCCATTAATTTTTGTCATTTACCTATGCCAGTGGGTTGTGCCTTAACTTTTCGCGCCTTCTAAATATTTTCTCGATACCCCTCACCACGAAGAGGCTAAAAAGAATAAAAGGGCCTACCGAAGGAAGATAAAGTCTATGCTCATAAACCATTTCTAATGGAAAGACGGATGATTCAATGACCAAGTTTCCAAAATACCATAAAATAAAATAAGAAAGCACAGGATTCTTCTTTGCTACCCAGATGCTGTAACCGATCAGGCCAGCAATGATGAGAATACAAATGAACGTGCTGGGAGGGTCGAAAATCGTTCTGGAGATTGGAAAGTCATAATCCAAGTTAAGTCGGGAGGGATGGGGATAGATGAGGAGGGTCAGGTAATAAAGGACAACTCGAAACTGTGTCAATACCCTTTCTCCCAGGGTGAACTCCCTGATCTTATATCCCTCCACAATATCATCATAATATCTCGGTCCCCAGAGGATGAGCCCAAGAGCCCCAAGGATGAGGAGCGCTCCGATGAGATAGAAAACAACCTTTTTCCCTCTTGGGCTCAGATCTAATTTTTGGAAAAAAAAGAATTCATAAAGGATGACCAATAATGGGAGAATGGCAACATTCTCTTTTGAAAAGACCCCCAAAAGGTAACTCAGTACCATCCCCCCAAAATAGCCGACTCGAGCCTTTCCCGAAGCCGATCTTCCTTTGATGTAAAGAATCATCGTCAGGAGGTAAAACATTCCAGCCAGGCTCGCCATTCGTTGAACGATATAGGTCACGGCTTGAGTCTGGATAGGATGAGAGATAAAGATGAGACTCGCGAAGAGGGAAACTTGATAGGAGATGGAGCCATATTTCTCTTTCAAAAAAGGGAGTTGGAACGTCAGAATGAGAAACCAATAGAGGAAACCCCCTGAAGCAATATGGATAAAAAAATTGACCAAATGGTAGCCAAACACATCGAACTCTCCAAAATAATAATTAAGGGCCAGGGTAAAATAAGAAAAAACCCGAATGGTTAACGGATAGGTGTTTTTGATTAATTGTTCCACCCGCTCCCAAGTCAAGACTTTAATTTGGACATTAGGATTGTTTACGATGTTGGGCCGGTCATCAAATTGGAAGGGGACGTAAAAGGTGTTGGAATAGATGACGAAGGCCACCCCGACGATCAGGGCAATGGCCATCACATGGTGAAGGGGAAAGGATCTTTGTTTCTCTTTTGTTTTAGGCATGTTGACTCCTTCTCGATAACCCCTTTCTAAACCGACCGATCAAATATACCATTCCGATCAGTCCAATTTCAATGAGCGTCATCCAGAGGCGAGTCAGAAGAGCAAGGACCACAGCGACCGGTGAGGGCATGATCCAAGAGAGGAGGTAGACCAAAGCCCCTTCCCGCACCCCTAACCCACCGGGAGCAAAAAGGGCAATCAACCCCAAGGTAGTTGAAATAGCAAGGGCTCCTGTTAAAAATAAAACGTATTGTAAAGAAACGGGATAGACCGAGGAAACGAAAAGATAGAAACCGACTCCTGCAATCATCCAGATCAAAACACAGATGAGGAGTATCCCAAGAATGGTTAGATAGGAAATGGAAAGAAGGATGGGTTCTTTTTTAAATTTCCTGAGGAAAAAGTTCAATCCTTTTTGAAGAATCCATGGGTGCAAAGAGAGCAGGAAAAGAAAGGAAAGAAGGACCACCCACCAGGAATGGTTTTTGAGAGAGAGAGGCTCCATCCCTTTAAAAAGGAAAAACGTGACGAAAAAGATAAGTCCCGCCGCTACCAGGAGGGTGACGGTTTCGAAATAAAGAGCAACAGAAATCATCTTCTTTGATTTCCCTTTTGACTCGTAAAAATAGAAACGGCCGAGGAGAATCCAAACTTTCCCCGGTAAATATTTCCCCAGTTGTGAAGTGAACCAGTTTTCCAAAGTTTCCATCCAAGAAATGGCGACCCCCAATTGAAGAGTGATCCGATACCAAACCCAGATTTGGATGAAATAACATGAGGCAAAGAGGAGGCTAGCCGATATCAAAGGAAATAAGTCAAAGGTAAAGGAAGCCCCTTTTACCTGATTCCAATCGTCCCAGACCAACTTCCCCAAAAAAACAAATATGGTAAGGACGATGATCCATTTCATGAACACCCAATATTTAAAACGTCCCATTCTTTTCTCTTCACACTTTCAATCACCTGGGGCCTCAAGGGGTTATCCTTTTTCATCCCCGGCGATCAGATAGGCCACCTGGATGGAAGGCAATTTCAATTTCCCCAGGAGGGCATCCAAGAAAAAAATAAATTTGCAAAAGGGCCTTACTGCCCCCATGGGGAAAAGTTTACCTGCTAACGTGAGGGGCCCCAAAAATAAGGAAGTCATAGGGAGACGCCACTTACATAAAACTCGCCCGCCCGCATGATGGAAAAGTTGTTCAATCTTATCGGATCTAAAAGATCTCCCTTGGGTATCGACAATATCCTTCTGAATCCTTTTCATCAAGAATGTCCCTAATCCAAACACTGTTTGGAAATAATATCCGGAAAAATGGGGTTCAATCAGAATCAATTTCCCCTTGGGCTTGAGATGAGAGAGCAAGTTAAAAACGGCTTTCTTCAAGTTCTCATCATCTAAATACATCAGAACCGTAACGCAGAGGATGTAATCGAAGGTCCCAAAATCAGGAGGAAGATCTTCAACCCCTACAACAAATGCTGAATGGCTGGTATTTTCTTTATAAAGTCTGACGTAATTTTCGCTGATGTCAATACCTGTTATGTCAACATTAGGAACCTTTTCAATAATGGGGATCGAAAGCCTTCCATATCCGCAGCCGACATCCAGTATCCTTAGCTCACCAGTCCCCTCCACAAATTCGAGAACGATTTTTTTATGCCAATCATGGAAATGTTCGTTGACCACATCGGGCGCTCCCTTAAAAAGCACCCCTTTCAAGGAGGTCCCGTAAAGTTTACTTCTTCTCTCCCAAGCGGTTTGATTAGAATCATTGAAAGGGTTCAGGGTTAGATTCCTCTGTAAGATGGTCTTAAACCATTCAAAATTCCATGATCTCTTCATTTGAGACTATTTTTAAAAACTTTGCTACGCTCTCTTTGAGGTCAAAAAGGGTATAAAGTTTCAATCGCCCCTCCCTAAAATCATCTCTCCCTCTCTTCCATTGTTCCAGAATCGCTTCTTTCAGTTTCTCCGGGGACTCCTTTTCCACCACCAGACCAGCTCGATACGATCGGACGAGAGTGCCCATATCGCCTACATCGGTCACAATCAGATTGCAATCTGCTTGTAGGGCATCTGAGAGGATGACCGGAATAGATTCGATCCGAGAAGGGAGTATTAAACCGTGACATTGTTGAAGAAGGGCAGACACTGTATAAGGATCGATGGGCCCTTGAATCGTGACATTTTCCTCTAATCCATATTCGAAAACTTTTCCTTTTAATTCTTTTTCCATGGATCCTGCCCCAAAAAAATGGAACTGTATCCTGGACAAGTATTCCGGCTCGATGAGACGAATGGCTTCCAGAAGGAGGTCGGGCCCCTTATTTTTATGGTACCTGCCGATAAAAACGTAATGGATTTTATTGGGATGAAGCGCAAGGGTTGGCAACCCTTTTTGGGGAAGGGTTCGGGTCGTCGGAAGAAAAGTACACCTTCTACCACTCAAAGCACTGACCTCTTCGGCCAAGGAAAAACCATCTGCAAAACGATAGGTGCACTGCTGAAGAACCCTTCGGACCCAACATTTAAAAACAGGAAGCCTTCCGTAAACCCAGATATCCGACCCCAAACTCCACACGGCCAATGGAGTCCCAAGAGACCTCTGGACCCCTATCCCCCAATGCCCTGCAGGAAGAGTCCACAGGGCCAACACCAGGTTTACTTTTTTCTGAAGACAGTGCTGAATAAGTTGTCTTTTTCCTCTCTGAAGGAGAAGCACGATTTTCAGCACATCGAGAGGATGATAGGGTTTGAGAGAAGCAAGAGGGGTCGTCTTGCCTGGCCAAGGGAAGGTGATGACTTCAATCCCTTCGTCCTGCAGAGAAGGGTTTCCAGTATCCTGGGTAAAAACGGAGACCTCGATTCCCTGCCTGACCAGTTCCTTCGCAAAATCTCGAGCAAAAACTCCCGCAAAAGAATTTTCGATCTGAGAGGGATAGGAGCTGGTTGCAATGCAGAGCTTCATGTCAGTTGCGATAGTAGGCCAGGATTTTCTTAACCGCCTGAATGACATCCTCCACATCCTGATGGGTGAGTTTCGCTGAAAAAGGGAGGGAAAAAATCCGATGGGAGATAAATTCGGCACGGGGAAATTCCCCCACTCGGTAACCAAAGGTCTTTTGATAAAAAGGGTGAAGGTGGAGGGCCACATAATGAATTCCTGCTCCGATGTTTTCCTTATGCAGGGCTTGGAGAAATTCATCCCGGGTGCACCGAAGACGATCTAAGTCGAGAAGAGGTGTATAGAGATGATAGGCATGTCTCTGATCTGGCGGAGAGGGGGAAGGTAAAATGAGGGGAAGGTCTTTAAAAGATTGGTGATAAATTTCCCAAATCTCTTTTCTCCTTTGAGCTCCTGCCTCCACTTTTTTTAACTGGTGGATTCCGATGGAGGCTTGGATGTCCGTCATATTATATTTAAACCCTGCACAAACCACCTGGTAATGCCTGAACCCCTCATCTGAGAATCTTTGCCAGGCATCTTGGGTCAAACCGTGAAGTGCCAAACTTTTAATCTGGCGAGCCAGCTCATCCTGGTCGGTCACCACCATCCCCCCCTCGACCGTGGTAATATTTTTGGTGACATAAAAACTAAAACATCCGAGGTCGCCAAAAGTCCCGATGGGTTTTCCTTTATACGTAGACTCGATCGCATGCGCAGCATCTTCGATCACACGGATATCAAAGGTTCTGCCAAGGCCCATCAACGCATCCATGTCACAAGGCCTCCCTGCAAAGTGGACCGGGATCATGGCCTTCGTTTTCGCGCTAATCTTTTTTTCCACCTCAACCGGATTGATATTCATCGTCATCATATCTACATCGGCGAAAACAGGTTTGGCACCGGCATGGATGATACAATTGGCGGTAGCGGCAAAGGTCAAAGGGGTTGTAATCACTTCGTCTCCGGGCTTGATTTCTAAAACCAGCAGAGAGAGGTGAAGCGCCGCCGTGCATGAGGAAACAGCAACGGCATGACGGCAATTTTTAAATGCTCTGAACATCTCTTCAAATTTTTTCACTTTTGGGCCTGTCCCCACCCAGCCTGATCGCATACTCTGAGAAACTTCTTCAATTTCTTCTTCCCCAATAGCAGGGCTGCCGAAAACAAGATACTGAGTACGAACTGGATGCCCACCGGCAATTGCGGGTAAATCCCCCATGGTTCACCTTTAAAGACCTTATTTAAGGTTTTTGTTGTACTCCATATCGAACCACATCGCGAATAACAGAGATTGAAGACCGGATATCGTAAAGAAGGCTGCAAGTAAAGCGCTGGTCGCTGCGACCGAGCTGAAGAATACCCTCAAGATGATGAGATAAAAACCGAAAACCATTCCAATGGGGGTGAGGATAAAGCCGAGAAGATAAAACAGGACTAAGGGATGGAAATCTCGAATAATATATTTTTCTTTGAGTCTCCATAAAAAGAGTTTCATGAGCAGAAACGAAATGGTAAAAATCACCTTATAAATTTTGATGCCCGATCGTTCTCCAATTCCATAGATGGGGTTCACAGGTACATCCCTTACTCTGAAATGATAGACATTCAATTTGACTAACCAATCATTCGGCATTCCATAGCGTTTATAAACGCTATCTAAGTCAATCGTTCTCAACACCTCCAGAGTGACCGCCCCATAACCCGATTGGGAATCCGCTACATGCCAATACCCCGATGCGATCTTCGTCAAAAAAGAGAGGATGGCATTTCCTAAATAACGGGTCTTAGGAATAATACTCCAAGCCCTACCGGTAAAAAGACGATTCCCTTTCGCATAATCCGCCTCCCCTTCAATGAGGGGGTTTAATAATTTAGGGAGGTCTTTCGGGTCCATCTGTGCATCTCCTGCCATGACCACGCTGATGAATATTTTATTTTCCAGAGCCCATTTATAGCCGGTGATAATAGCTCCGCCCACCCCCTCATTTTTGGAATGATGTAAGTAGATCACCCGAGGATCTTCCTGCTGATAAGCTTTTACGATTTCACCGGTCCGATCGTTGCTCGCATCATCGACAACGACAATATGGTCAATAAAGGATGGAACCGTTTTAAGGACTTTTCCAATCAATTTTTCTTCATTGTAAGCAGGAACGATGACAGCAATGATTTTATCTCGGTACATATGCGATTTTA